>RXIE01000112.1 GCA_004212135.1 Candidatus Methanophagales archaeon ANME-1-THS
TAGGGGTGTAAGTTTCACCAGTGCTACAAGGCTATCTTCACCTCCCGGAAAGTACTCCTCCCGATGAGCGTATCCGAAATGCTCAGCAGCAATAAGAAGGTTCTCCAGAGCACAACCAACGCTGATGTGTAACTCACGCTGGTCAGCGTCAGCGACCTTAAGCCATCTTCCCTTGTCAGCAAAAATATCGATCTCGCTGTCCCGAATGTGGAACTTCCATGGCTGACTATTATGACTGGAAGGAGCTAATATCGCATATCTAAGCAAGAATTTCAGTTTCTCCCTTGGACTCCCTTCAGCTGGGAAATCTTGTGCATTGATTTGCCACGGTGTGACTTTGGGATCGTACTTATCTATCCTTTGACCCTTCATCTTAACCACTCTTGCTGTTCATTATATTGGAAGCTGCAGAAGGTAAAGCCCCTTCTTTAACTTCGCCTTCACATCCGCCACCTTATCGGTGACTGCATACACCCTGATCGTCTTACCTTCGCTTTGCTCTTCCGAGATCTCGTACTTGCTCGTCAGGAACTCTTAATCTTCCAACCTCAAGAGATGGTAAGAGACCAACCTTCTCTCCATGCCTAACACGGCGGCTAACGTGTTGATTTGCCGCGGCTGCTCCAACCTGACCGGCTGGACGGGCGAGGGCCAGGGCAAGGCCTACTGGGTGGAACCCATGCCATAGAGCATAGGCAAACATCACGGGGTGCAGGTTGGACGCTGCACCCCGATAAATGACCGGGATTCGACGGTTTCCAGGCTGTTTTTACAGCCCGTGACGGCGGATGGCTTCGGACACGTCCGCGTTGAACACCAGATCGTCGACGGTGTAGATGGCCCATGGCGTGCCCTCGTCTTCCCAGGTGGCAGCCAGCACGCGGGGCAGGGTCATGCCGTGGAAGCTGCCCCACTCGCGCGCCTCGCAGATCCAGCGGATCTTCTCGCCGTCTTTATCCTTGTAGCGCATGGCTTCCATGGTGGTCAGCAGGCCAATGTGCGGGTCGAAATGGACGGTGAACGAGTCTTCCCCATCCTCGAAGGGCACCACCAAGCGAGCCGTGGCGTCGTCGATGGCCTCCCAGCGGACACGCGGATCGGTGAGGAAGATTGATGGCAGGACCATCGATTCGCCCCACAGACCCAGGTTTGCAGCCTGGTTCACCTTCGGCTCGTTCTCAACCGTGCCAAAGGGCAGTTCCAGCCGGCTGCTGCCGTCCAGGTAGAACTCGTTAACCTTTGTTAACACCTGCCCGAAGATGGTCAGCTCGATGTAATGGCGGTAGTTTCGCCCGGCTTCGTGTATGAACCGGTAGCGCGAGGGGAAGGTGATGCCGCCGAAGCGCAGCCTGGCCGGGCCGGTCATGACCGCCGAGTCGATCACCGGGATCGACTCGCCGGCGATGGTCCGGTAGAAACGCGCAACCGGGGCTGGCAGGTCCTCCGGCAGCGGGATGGTCCGGTCCAGAGTCGTGTTGGCGGGGTAAGCGGGCAGCGGGTCTGGAGTGACTTTGAGGCCGATCCAGCCCGCGAGCGCCAGCGCGAGCAGCACAAGGACGAGAATGGCGATCATCTTGCCGATCCTTTTCATGATATGTTCCTAGAGTGAACCCCTGTAAGGCATAAGCGAAGTAAAATTTCTTCGTTTTTGATCGGTAGCCAAAAAGTCCTGTGTCATATCTGCTCCCGTTCCTGGATTGATAACTAAAAATGATACAGTCAACTGGTGCATATACTTCAATATTCGTTAGAATAGCCTTCGTTGCCTCGGATCGGTCAACGAAATCACGGATGCGATGTACCATTCGACGCGTTTCTTTTCCCAGATAAACTCGCCACGTGCTCGCTCAGCCGCTTCTAAAAGGAAATAAACCCGATCACCTTTTATTTCGATGCTCTCACCATGCTCATCCACATCCACATCATGGCCCATGCATAGACTCTGGTCACAAAAGAATTGACATTTGCTATCGTAGAAGTAAAAACATCTGAATCGCGGCTTCGTCAATCCGAGCGTCTTCCCCTTCCACGCATCGGTATGTAAGAATTCGCCGCTCTCCGTTATCTTTTCCGCAATCGTTATTCGCTCTTCTTCAGCCTCTAATCGCCGCACGTACTCAATACCATCCACTTTAAGCTTCATGCTCTCTGGTCTTTTATCTTCCTGGGGGAAGAACTCCCCTACGTCCGCGTCGACCACATCCCATCTATGTAACTCGTTCATCAATGGATAAACCCGTTTCAGTTCCCCGTATTCATTCGCTCCAATTGCATGATCCTTTTTGGCGGACAAAATCATTAATCGCACCCTCTTAGGCAAGAGTTCCGTGAACTTACCCGCGTCGAACCATTTCCGTAACGCCCAGACCGTTTTATTCTCATATTTGAACCGCACCAGGCCGATGTCTCCCTGCAATTTCTGCACATACACATGATACGGCGCTTTCTGTTTCAATTTCGTAGAGCTCGCTTTTAGCTCGTTCCAGGTAACTGGCGTTCCTTTTTCTTCCAGGATCCGTTCGACCTCATGCCTGAACTTCTCGTAGACCATGGGGTGTTCTTACTGTTTTTGGCGGTCACATTTAAAGTTTCTGGTTTTTTCGTCTTGCAGCGTCTTTAACCAGGCATCGATTTGGTCTATGTATCTTATTCGGCATAACTTCAGATTCATATATATACTATCCACGTTCTTATGTCTCTGGTAAAGAGGAAGAGCGGACGATGAGAACGATTGATTGGGACGATGAGAAGGGAGTGGTGAAACTCATTGATCAGACGTTATTACCGGTGACCTATACAATTGTGGACTGCTCGCATTTGGATGAGCTTATCGATGCGATAAAGAGATTGAAAGTGCGTGGTGCACCTGCCTTGGGGGTCGCCGGTGCGTTTGGTGTGGTACTCGCCTGCATGCATGTGCATACTGAAACCGAGCTCGACGCTGAGATAGAGCGGCTCATACACGCACGACCGACCGCAATCAATCTCTCCTTCGGTGTTGAGCGAGCGTTACAGGCAACAATTCATGGGAGGACCATGCATGAGAAAGTGAGATTCGCATTAGAGGAGGCGAAGCGGATCGCAGAAGAAGATGTTCTCGTGAACAGGAAGATCGGGGAGTATGGGAGTGAGCTTCTGGATGATGGCGATGTCGTGCTGACGCATTGCAATGCCGGTCGGCTCGCTTGCGTGGACTGGGGCACTGCTCTGGGCGTCGTAAGAACAGCGATCGAGCAGGGCAAAAGGATCGAAGTAATCGCCTGTGAGACGAGACCGCTCAATCAGGGCTCGCGGCTCACCACGTGGGAGTTGCTCCAGGACAAGATCCCGGTTACGCTTATCACGGACAGCATGGGTGCGGCGGTTATGCGAGACGGCAAAGTAGATATGGTGCTCGTCGGTGCGGATCGGGTAGTTAAGGAAGGGATTTTTAACAAAATAGGGACATATATGCATGCAGTAGTTGCGAAAGCGCACCAGATACCTTTTTATGTCGCGGCACCGCTCTCCTCGTTCGATATAAAGCGAAGCTATAAAGAGGTTGTAATAGAGGAACGAAGTCCCGATGAACTCTTATTCTGTGGAGAGAAACAAATCGCACCGCTTGACGTGAAGGTTTATAATCCTGCATTTGATTTCACACCCTTTGAGCTGATAGATGCGGTCATTACTGAAAAGGGGGTCGTTCGTCCTCCGGATCTGAATATTCATACGTAATCCGAAGTTATCCTTCGGGTATAATTCTTATAATTGTTACCTCCTCACCGGCATTCTTCTCATCGGCTACCTCTTCATCCTCAGGCACTGGTTTACCGTCGCGCAGCACAATCGCCTCCTCGCGGTTGATCTCCAATATTTCCAGAACCCGCTCATAGGTATCTCCGCTCGAAACCGCTACCTTCCTCTCTTCTACTGTGGGGCTCTGCCCCATCACGGGCTCCGCCCGTGCCCCCCGCAAGCCCAGGAGGGGCTTACCGCAAGCCCTGTAAGGGCTTATGTCCGAAACAAGTTTCACGGTGAGTTCCATATGACTTATAAACGTGCCCAAGGGTGCTTTTTTCTTGAAAGCAACGAGAGCGATCGCATCCATTCACCTCTCGCTTCTCGTGTGGTACCTACGACCAATCGTGTCTCGTCTTCCGTCCGTTCGACCATGCCCCGAGCCTCTATCGTTTCGCCCGCTGCCGCCTGTCCTGCGTAGGTATGCGTGAATGAAAGAATCTTATCTATTTCAGGGTGCTCGAGTTTGTATATCGCGGGACTATCAAATGAAAACGACGCGTCTTTTACTTCAGCGGTTATCAGCCGGTGACCCACGCGTTTGCCTTTTTCATAATCCCTTTTATCCAACTGCTGTAATTCCTCAGTGTCTCGCACGTACAAGATATCGAAGTAGGTGCTGCCGATCGCACCCCGGTGCTTCTTCCTCAGTTCGTGTGCAATAAACTCCTCATAACTCAACTCAGGCTTCCTCTTCTGGTAAATGTACCGCCACATCTCCTCGGTTATCGGGGTAATAAAACCTTTAGCGCATGCATCTTCGATCACTTCGCGCGCTCTGGTGAAGTAGTTCAGCCCGTAAACCACAAAATCCATGTCCGAGGTCTCGCCATTAAGGCCGCATAAATATGAGCCGGTTATACCCAGCCTTTTCTGGGGAATATGCGTTCCGAGGAGTTTATAAATCGTCTTGACCTTATCATCATGGTCAGCGATTACAGGAAGCCGTTCCTCGGGTCTCAGAATCTCTTTGATATCCGCCTTGGGAACGATATGCGCGTCCTCTACGTAGTCAGCGCGGTGCGTCCGTAAGAATTCATACGCCTCGTTGAAATCCAGCTTTTTGTATCTCCCACGCTCCGAGACCCTCTCCCCCATATCATCCGGGATATAGCGTAAGAGACATCTCAATTCCTCGCCTCCCAGGTCGTAGCTGACCACTGAAAAGATCCAGTCGTTCTTTGTTATCACGAAATCCCGTATTCGCGCGTTCATACACCTTTCTTTAAAAAGAGAGCGTGACAAAAGAAATATTTACTACCTCTTTTATCTACCTCTTTTATATAAGTCTAAGGAGAACTATAACAGAAAGAATGAAGCTGCTCTTGATCTACCCCTTACCTCTGGATGAAATGCCCTATACCGCTGAAGTAATTCTCGAAACCGGTGTGAAGATCAATATAGACCGGGCGACGAGAGGCGAGCTCATCGTTGATGTCCCGAATGATGCTGTGGATCAGGTAGCCGATCTTTTCAGGACGAAGGGTGTTGAAGTACGGAAATTAATGAAACTGATTGCATGGGATGAAGAACGGTGTATTCACTGCGGTGCGTGCATCTCGGTCTGTCCAACCAAGGTGTTCAGGTTCAACCCTTCATGGAACTTGAATTTAGAAGAAGAGAAATGTGTTCGGTGTGAGCTCTGTATAAAAGCCTGTCCTCTTGGCGCGTTAGCGTGCGTGGATTGAGGTACGATGAAGAAAGTGGGTATTGCGGATACAACCTTTGCACGGTATGACATGGGTGCAGCGGCAATCGATGAACTGAAGAAGCGTGCATCGGTGCAGATAGAGCGGTACACCGTCCCGGGCATCAAGGATCTGCCAGTTGCGGCAAAGAAGCTGATCGAGGAGAAGGGATGTGATATCGTCATGGCATTGGGCATGCCCGGTGCGAAGGATATCGACAAACAATGTGCCCATGAAGCCTCGCTCGGCATCATCGCGGCACAGCTCCTTACCTCCACGCACATCATCGAGGTCTTTGTCTATGAGGACGAGGTTGGAACCGAGAAAGAACTCGCGTGGCTCGCAGACCGCCGCACGAGGGAACATGCAGAGAACGTGATAAAGGTGCTCTTCAAGCCACATGAACTGGAACGCGAAGCCGGCATGGGGAAGCGGCAAGGGTTTGAAGATGTAGGTCCGGTAAAGTTATAAGTGCAAACCGCAAAGTACAAATGTGCGGAAACAATTTATAACACTCTAAAAAATATCTAAATAACATTGGTGATGCTAAAAAGATGATGACAAAGCTAAAGGTTCAAAATTACAAAAGTTTGAAAAACGTAGAACTCGAACTTGACAAATTTAATGTTCTGATTGGACCAAATGCAAGTGGAAAGAGCAACTTATTGGATTGTTTGGCGTTTCTTTCCGAAATTGCTCAAAAAAGGATTGACGAGAGCTTGAATAAAAGAGGGGGTTATGAACATGTGGCATTCTGGGGAGAGAAAGGGAACATCGAACTGTCCATTAATTTCATTTTAGGCACTAAAGCATCTAACTATCTTATCTCTATGTCTGATAAAGGGGTGGTAAAGGAAGAATTATCGATCGGAGGGAAACAAGTAATGGAACGCAACTTAAAGGAGACTAAAATATTAGTATCCCCTGATACGGAAGGATATTCCTCGGTTGGTTTAACCCCTTGGTCTTCTGCAATTGCATACTCAGAAATAATGGCGCGGGACGAATACAAAAAAGCTATCGAGTTTCTAATCAATTGGAAGGCATACAATTTCATAACCTCTGAAATGAGAAGAACGTATTCAGCCAAGAGGAACCTTATTCTAGATAAAAATGGGGGAATTTAGCTCAGGTGTTGCTCTCTTTGCATAATGAACGTCCAAAGACCTTTGATAAAATAGAGAACATGCTTAAGCAGGCAATCCCGCAGATAGACGAACTTTTGACTCCTTTAACTGAGGGTGGGGAAACATACGTGGCAATGAGGGAACAAGGTTTTGATTCTGCAAACGATTATTTCCAGGTTTCTGATGGCACGCTTAAGTTGCTGGCTTATATCACCGCGATCGCCACCGAAGAGGCGAACGTGGTTTGCTTTGAGGAGCCTGAGAACTTCGTTCATCCTCGACTGTTTGAGCTTTTAGTGGAGATTTTTAAGAGGTCGGATAAGCAGATTATCCTATCAACGCATTCTCCTTATCTCGTTGATTGGGTTGAGCCAGAGGATGTAATAATAGTGGAAAAAAAGGATCAAGAGACCGTTGCGAGTAGAATAAAGGATGGAGATAAACTCATGAAACGTTTAGAAGAGCGTGGGCTGTCACTTGGCGAATATTGGTACGGTGGGGGGCTTGGCGGCAATCCATGATGGGCGTTATAGTTGAGGGGACATCTGATGAGAAGGTAATTCGTGAAATTACAACTAAATTGGGAATTAATGCGGAGATAAGGATGTCAAGAAGAGGAGCAAAAATACAAAGTCCGAAAAAGACAAAATCATTCGTTGATTTACTTCATGATTGTGATAAAATAGTTATACTAAAAGATTCCCATTGCTCTGACCCTGAAGCGATAGAAAGTAATTTAAGGAAACGATTAAGAGAATTAGGATTATCCTTTGATGGAAATATCAGGATTTGCATTGTAGTCCATGCCATCGAATCCTGGCTCCTGGCTGATGAAGAAGCAATTGGTGATTATCTTGGTTCAAAAGTAAAGGAAGTTCTTAATCCTGAAAATGCCTGCAAGCCGGAAGAAGTTTTAGATGGAATCTTCAAAAAGAACGGAAGGGAATATTTAAAAGGAGGTGAAGCCCCGAGAGAACTAGCAAAAAGATTGAGGTTAGAGAAAGTTATAACAAAGTGTCCTTCATTTATAAAGTTCAAAGCGTTTATAGGATAAGAGAAAGTTAAAAATGGTAAAAGAAGCGGAAATAAAATTGGGTTTTGTCGTCTCAGAGTTCAATCGGGACATCACCTATCAAATGGAGATACTCGGAAGAGAGCATGCGGCGTTTCTCGGTGCGACGGTCTATCGCACGATGTACACGCCGGGAACCTTTGACATGCCGTTAGCCGTGAAGAAGATGCTCACCGATGGAGAGGTCGACGCTGTGGTTACGCTTGGCTGCATCATAGAAGGGGGAACCGAGCATGACGAAGTGATTGCATCGCAATTGACGAGGAAGATCATGGACCTTTCGCTCGAATACAACAAGCCGGTGACTCTGGGCGTCTCAGGGCCGGGGATGACGAGATTAGAAGCGCAAGAACGGGTGGATTATGCAAAAAGAGCAGTAGAAGCTGCGGTAAAGCTGGTGCAGCGGCTCAGAGAGACAAAATAAAGAAGAGATAACACCACAAGGCACAGGAAGGCGAAGAGGAGTGAAGATCGCTTCATGACCCGTATAGCGCCTTCTATATGGCTCTCTGATGCGCTCTCATACCCTTCTCCGACCACATAATACCCTTTCTTCTCTAACTTCACTTGGAGGGCATGGCTCATTGCCCTTATGGTCAGAGGAATATGCTCCTCAGGTCCAGATGGTATGACCTTTTGCCCTTTCGATTTGGCGGTCAACAGAATTAAGCCTGCTGCAATCCGCTCAGGTATGTAATTCAGCGCGGTATCTGTTTTTGCAGAGAACCAGCCGAGGTAGAAATAGTCCCTCGTTTTATAGCCCACAACGGCATCGAGCGTATTGATCACCCGGTAGACCATAGCACCAAAAACGCCTGCACCGAAGATGCCGAAGAGCACGAAATAAAAGAACGGAGCTATAACGCTATCGGTTAAGTTCTCAGCCACTGATTCTATCGTTGCGGAATCAAGGAGCTCGGTATCCAGATCAGCTACGTTTCGGCTAACTATTTTGCCCACCGCGGCCCGCTTCGCCTCTATATCCGTTGCCTCCAGTGCAGCCCTTCCGAATCGTTCCAGACCTTTTATCGTAAAGGTCATCTTGAAGACGAGCGAGCCTAAGGCGATATACAGGAGTTCAGAAGGGATGAGTGGGAGCAACAAACAGGGCACTGCGAAGATGATCAGTATCAGTAGTGGATACACCACCCCGAGCAGTTTCTCCTTCCTCAGATCCTCTCGTCTCGTTCTTCGGTCAAGGAAATACATCAAACGGCTTATCCACACAATGGGATAAAATCGATCTATTCTCTCCGGGGGATCGCCTATGCTCAGGTCAATGAGGAGCGCAATCGAGAAAATAACGAGGTGATCTACAAAGCAATTCATGGTTCTAACGAAGGTGGATATCTCTCTTTTACAATCAAGAATATCTTCTTGACTATTTCACTCTTCGACTCGATATCCTCGACGTTCTCTATGCCGCAGGCGATGAATTCGACCATGATCGCTTCCGCAACGTCCGCGCGATGGATCCAATCACAGCCTGAGCAGCCCCAGATAAGGCTGCCGTCTTTTCTCTTCACCCATCCACCACCTGTCTCTTCGTCCTCACAGGGATAAAATGGGCAGAAACACCAGGTGCAATCGTGATCAGGAATATGGCAGGGATAATACTCACAGGTCTCATCGCGTCCTACAAGCTTCTTTGCTTCTACTACCTTCTTCAGGTGCTCGTGCGCAAGTGGATGCATCTTTGCTAAGTATTCAGAATCCTGAGGACTTTATAAAATCTGGATTCGATCTTCAGCAATTTCGAACGTATTATCTCCAACGTTGATGCAGCGTTTTCGGTCTCAAAATAAAGTTTGGGAGGCAACATCCAAAAAACGACAGGTATATAGACATCCTCCTCTTTGATTGACCCTAAGGAAGGCTAAAAAGAAGCTTGTAGGACAAGCAAGCTAATAGCTCCTTCACTGGTGGCAATAGGAATGTTAATTTCAGTGCTTACCCTAACAGCAACAGCAACGACCTATTACGTAGCTCCTACCGGTGATGATGCCCACCCAGGGACGGTCAATCAGCCATGGCGAACCATCCAGCACGCCGCTGATACGATGGTAGCTGGTGACACGGTTTATATCAGAGCGGGAACGTACCATGAACGGGTTGTGCCACAGAATTCCGGCAGTTCAGGAAATTACATCACCTATACTGCTTATCCTGGCGACACGGTCACCATCGATGGAGCGGGTATAACCTTACCCCAAGATTGGGGTGGATTGTTCGATGTGACCGATAAGCGCTATATCACTATTTCAGGGCTGCGAATCATAAACGCCGGTCCGAACGCGAACAATGCTGGCATTTTGGTTGATCTTTCGAGTTATATTACAATTGAGAATTGCTCTACGCAGAATACGGTCTCCTCCAGTATTGGTATCTGGAATAGTAAGCATATTACGATTGATGGCAATGAGATTGTACTCGCCTGTAATGATGGTGAACAAGAATGTATTACAGTCGCTGGCACTGATACCTTTGAGGTCAAGAATAATCATGTTCATCATGGAGGGCCAGGCAGCATTGGTGGTGAGGGGATAGATATAAAGGATGGATCTTCAAATGGAAGAGTCTATAAAAATCATGTCCATGATTTAAACCGGCTTGGTATGTATGTGGAACCCTGGGATAAACACACCTCCATTATCGACGTGTATCAGAATATTGTCCATGACTGTCATGGTAATGGTTTCTGTGTGGCTTCCGAGGCGGGTGGTCTCCTTGAGCATGTCAGTTTTTATAACAATATCGCCTACCGTAACGAGGAGTGCGGCTTCAACTTTGGTCATTATGGTGAAGAAGACATTCTCTCACGCCCACTGAAGGATATCAAAGTGATAAACAACGTCTTTTATAACAATGGGAAGGGAAGCTGGGGCGGGGGTATATCTGTTGAGAGTCGCGATGCAGAAGATACCACAATACGGAATAACATTATCAGCAAGAATCTCGTATTTCAAATGAACGTCGAGGTTTCAATACCCAATCTTATTATCGACCACAATTTAATCGACGGTTACCGAGGATTTGACAGCGAGACTTATGGTACTGACTTTTTAGAAGGAGATCCACGCTTCCAAAACCCTTCTGGAGTAAACTTTCATTAAATGGACGGATCGCCGGCCATCGATACGGGATCGGCCGGGGACGCGCCACGTGATGACTTCGACGGTAATCCTCGACCTCACGGTACCGGTTACGACATCGGCTGTTATGAGTTCCTTTTGACTACAGCACCACCAGCTATCGAGACCGGAGCCTGGACTTCTCCGCGCATAATGGAGACACCCACGCCAATGCTGACACCCACCCCGAGATCACCAAGTTTCAATGTTGTATTTACAATTGGCGGACTACTGGCAGGAGCGTATCTCATACTGAAAAAGAAGAAGCGGAGTAATTCTAAAACGGTTAAATTAAGGATTTTCTTAGAGCGATCATGTTAATGCTTTTCTCGAAGATATGTACTGAGCGGATAGGAGAAGCCACAGATGCTACAGTGGAACTTATTTTCGGGAAGCCAAGCTCTGCAGAGTGGGCAGGTAGTTTTTGTTCCCTCTTTTGCCCGTGGGATTTCACCCACCACTTCCTTGTAAATTTCGTAGAAGAAGAGATGCTCTTTATTCATGAATTCCATCCTATATGCTCGTTTCTTTGCCTCAAACTCAGCATCCGAAATCTTCGCTCTGATAACAGCTCGGAGCTTTGTTGCCCCCGAACCGAACTCTATGGGTTCTTTCCCTCGCCACGCGACCGCACCCAATTCCGCTTCAAATGCCCGTCTCAATATCCACTTCCCATATCTTCTCCCATCTTTCTCTCTTACTTTTAAATCAGGATCCAACTCGAGCGCGAGATCAACCATTTTTGGATCACCGTAGGGCTGTTTTATCGCCACGCCGAGAGACGCGCCAAGCTTGTTGGAGGAGAAATACATCGTTTTTGAGAGAGCGGTTAGGTACATCTTCAAATCCTCGTGCGAGAGCTCATGCATGTACGAATACCCTGCGAAGAGCTCATCAGCACCATCTCCGGTCATTACACTGGTTATTCCACGATTCTTTGCTTCCTTTAACGCGGCATAGATGACCAGATCATTCGGGAGGGCAGGATCAAAGCTTTTGAGCATTTTTATCACCGCTGGTAGTGCTCCTAACGCTTCTTCTTCACTCAGTTGAATCAGATGGTGTTCATACTGGAACTTCTGAGCTACCTTTTTTGCGTAGCTGAGGTCAGGAGCTCGAGTTCCGGCCATAACGACCGTAAACGCGCTTTTCCTTGTACCACTATGGCACGGAAGAGCGGCTAAAATGCTCGTGTCTAACCCGCCGGAAAGCAGCAATGCCTCCGCATTGTTCTTTTTCACTGCGTCTCTCAATAATTCTCTTAACAAAATGCATGCTTCTTCCTCTTTCATGAGTTAACCACGAGATTACACAGATTTACACTGATTTTATTCTTTAAATTTTCCATCACTCACTTGAATTTTATCTCATGACTTTCTTCTTTTCTTCTTCCAGGTCTCGGAGTCTATCTAAAATAACTCTTTTATCCGAGGTAGCTTTAGCAAGTCCCATACGATATATTTTCTCCGCGTTATCATAATCCAGACGGGGAAGCTCGTCATTCCGGCTGAATAACCAATACATATCGCCCCAGCCTATATACCCCCATGCAGATTCTGGAAACTCCTCTATTATCTTCTTAAATGCAGCATCTCCTTTCTCTTTCTCGCCGAGGAAGAAATAAGATTCTGCCTCTGCTCGCTTCATGTTCTTTATGACCAAACTGCTCGTGTCCGGAAGCATGCGATAGAATTCACGACAATATTCAATCCTCTTCTCGTAAAAAATTGTATCTTCCGAACCAGCATTCCCCAATTCCAGTTCTAAATCCTGACACCAGTTAAAAAGACTTTGCATGCCGGTAAATACACTTTCCGCATTCTCAATGGATTTCATATCTGGAGAGAAACGCTTCTTCAAATGTTCCCTGATCTGTGATTCTTTATTGCAGCACTCTTTTATCCTTCTTTCTCTTTTAAGGTCATACCCTCTCTGCATCATCTCATCTAACTGTTCTGAATTAATCACATCGGGAGCCAATCTTCGCCACAAGACAATCGCTGCCATCCAGATAAAGTCTTCATCAAACCACTCCGCAGTAATCGGGTAAATTCTAACCCAATGGTCAGCAAGGTCACTGGCTGAATAGAACCTCTTCACGTCTTCCAAAAACTGGCTTCTCTTGAAATCAACACCAAAACCTCTCAATTTCCTGATTATCTCTTTCGTCGAAAGTGTCTCGACTTCCTCTATACTCCAGTGATACATCCTCGGTGCTTGACGTCTGAAACGCATCTTACATTAAAATATACCCGTACTGTTTATTTATAGGATGGGGAAATATTGCGAAGATCTAACTGAGATGAGGGAGAGTTTCAGGTTAAAGGAGACCTTCGTTTGGATAACCGCAGACGAAAAGCGAGATATCGAGATTGCAAAAGAGAGTATAAGGCAACAAAGAAAGGAATTGGAACGCTTCGTGCGCTGGCATCCCTATTTTCTGGTAACGCTCGAGACTTATCATCTGGATGAGGCTGAGATCGGTCGTGAGAATCAAAGAAGTGAGCCACCCGAGATCGTGAGGAGAATGATAGATGCTGCAAGCAAATTTGGTATAGGACCGATGGCATCAGTTGCAGGCACGATAGCTGAGTTTGCGGTGGAAGCGATGCGCGATGCCGGAGCGAGCTATGCAATGGTGGATAACGGTGGTGACATTGCCCTGCTCACCGATAGGGAGGTGCTCGTTGGCATACATGCGGGAGCAAGTCCCTTCTCCGACAAAATAGCTCTTCGGATAAAACCATCTTCCTCATTACGTGGTATATGTACCTCTTCCGGGACAGTAGGACATTCGATAAGCTTTGGGATTGCAGATGCGGCGACAGTGATCAGCAGGAGCGCATCGCTCTCAGATGCGGCTGCGACCGCGCTTGGTAATGCGGTCACTGATGCACAGTCTATCCCGAACGCGTTCAGCTCGATCAACCATGTGGATGGCATTGAAGGTGCGCTCGTAATATACAAGGATGTTCTCGCAACCTGGGGCAGAATTCCGGAGATCGTGAGAACGAAATAAACGAAAATAAACGAGAACCTACAAGGATGACAAAAGTTTTTACCAACCGCCTCGCATTAATTATGTAGAAGATAGTGCATAACGAGGACGGATCGAAAAAAAAAGCTGGAGATAAAAATGCGCACCAATTTATTCGTTGTCAAGTGGGAAGAGAAAGAATTAAAGAGGATTTCCAGCGCGGAAGGAGTGAGTGTAGAGCGATTGCACAGACTGCTCGAGGCTGGGCGAGTGGTAATTCCGAGGAATGCCAAGAGGGCTGAGGAAGCAGCCAACAGAGACATAGCGCTCACCGCAATTGGCGAAGGAATGAGCACCAAGGTGAACGTGAATGTAGGGACTTCAAAAGATTATAGTAACCTTGCTGAGGAGGTGGAGAAGGCAAAGGTTGCCTTGAAATACGGTGCGGATACCATTATGGACCTCTCGACCGGCGGACCGCTGGATGAAATTCGACGCACGATTTTGAAGGAAGTCAACGTGCCCGTGGGAACAGTGCCAATCTATCAAGCGGCTCTGGAGAAAGTGGGTGAGAGAGCAGTCGTGGAGATGAGTTCAGATGATATGTTCAATGCCGTCCGGAAGCATGCAAAAGATGGTGTGGACTTTGTTACGATTCATGCAGGCGTGAATCTCAATTCTTTGGAGCGGTTGCGGAGAAGCGGACGCATCCTGGATGTGGTGAGTCGTGGTGGCGCGTTTCTCGTTGCCTGGATGATGCATAACGGGAGCGAGAATCCTTTTTATGCGGAATATGAGTATCTGCTGGATATCGCGAAGGAGTATGGGGTAACACTCAGTCTGGGTGATGGCATGCGTCCCGGCTGTATTGCTGATGCGACGGACCGTGCGAAGTTCATGGAGGTTATTATACTCGGTGAGCTTGTGCGACGTGCCCGGGACGAGGGTGTCCAGGCGCTCGTTGAGGGACCGGGACATGTACCTCTGGACGAGATCGAAGCATCGGTGAAGGTGATCAAACATATGACCGATTTCGCGCCCCTGTATCTCTTAGGACCCCTTGTCACTGATATTGCACCAGGCTACGACCATCTGGTGAGTGCGATAGGCGGTGCGGTTGCCGGCATGTACGGTGCGGATTTTCTTTGCATGGTCTCGCCGTCCGAGCATTTGGCATTACCGTCCGTTGCGGACATACAAGAAGGGACGATTGTAACAAAGATAGCGGCGCATGCCGTGGATCTCGTCAAAGCGGGTCAGAGAGATAAGGCGCGACGATTGGACGAAGAAATGGCTCACGCACGAAAGCATCTTGATTGGAACCGGCAAATCGAGTTAGCGCTGAACCCTGAGGAAGCCCGGCGAATACGAGAGAGCAGGCCTTCGAAGAGCGATGCCTGTTCGATCTGCGGCGACTTATGCGCAATTAAAATGGTGAAGGAATTTTTAAAGAAATGAAGGACGGGTATCAACGTTTTCTCACGCCGAACTTTGAACCATTTGACCCGATAGGGCTGGCGAAGCAGACCGAGGAGATTGTAACCCGGGAAGGGAAAGAGGGGGTGGAACGGAAGTATGCCGGCATCTATTCAGCACCCGTGTATGGTGGTATTGCCACGGGCTATGCGGTCGGTTGTTGTTTGCGCTGCATCTACTGCTGGTCCAACTGGTCACGCGATTTTCCAGAACACTTTGGCAGATTTTATTCGCCTAAAGAGGTTGTTCAGAGCCTCTTCAAAGCTGCAGACAAAGGTATAATCGCTTCGGGCTGGGAGCGCTACCGAGGTCTCCGTATTAACAAGCTCCGGTTATCAGGCTGCGAGCCCACCCTGGGTAAAGAGCATTTATTAGCAATTCTGGAGCAGGTGAAAGACTCGAACTATCCGCTTTTTATCCTGGAGACCAATGGTATCCTTTTGGGTGCGGATAGGGCGTATATAAGGCAACTCGTGGAGTTCAAAGCGAAGCTTTATGTTCGGGTCTCGTTTAAAGCCGCTACACCTGAAGGATTTACGCAGCGAACCGGGGCTCTTGGACGATATTACGAACTTCCGTTCAGAGCGCTCAAGAATCTGCTGGATGAGGGTATCTCAGCGCGCGCCGCAGCTATGACCGACTCAAGAGTTATGGCACGGGAGGAGCGAACCATGCTCATCGAGAAGTTACATGAGATCGATCCATCGGCACTGTATTCCACAACCCTGGAAGAGGAGCAGATTGATGCCTACGACACCACGGTTAAACGGTTAAAGGCATTTACCGATTCTGCGTTTGCAGCGATGCTTGAGAAGGTGATACTCAAGAAATAATCGTCGAGAAATCAAATCCTTATGGTGAGAGAATCAGGGAAGCGTTCCTTTGCGCTCAGGAGGTGTGGTTGAACAGAAGGGGGGAGTGGTGGATTCAAAGAGAACCACTCCCCAGGTGGAGGGATAGTTTTGGTGTGGTTTGATATATCCTATTATATCACCTCTACTTTTAAAGGTATCGATCGATTCAAGCAATATTGCAATAGTTAAGCAATATTCTTATACCCGGGCAGTTGGCTCCAATCTCCACCATAATTCGTAATGCCGCATGAGGTCATCTTGCTCTCCGCAACTTTTTAGATACCTTTTTATAGCACTTGTGCCCTGTGATGTTTATGGAGCAACTAGGAGGTGATTAAAATGGCCTTAAAAGGCGAAGTCATCGATAAAATCGCAGCTCTTATGACCGCAGCATTCGGCCTTGTGGCAGCTCTGGCGTGGAATGGTGCGATACTCGAGATCTTTAGAGCAATATTTGGCACGACCGAAACCATTGTGGGCATGCTCGTATACGCTGTCGTGGTAACCATTATAGCTGTCGTTATGACAATATGGATCGGAAGAGCTGCGGAAAAAGCAAAAACGTAGCGAATCAAAGCGGCACCATTTACTCAACATAAATTAATTACTTTTTCCTCTTCCAATTTTTAGTGTTTTTAAGGACCAGATATCACCGCA
>RXIE01000006.1 GCA_004212135.1 Candidatus Methanophagales archaeon ANME-1-THS
TTAATGGCCAGTTCTCTCCGCATCAAGCGCCAATCCTCTAAAAAGGATTATTTTAAGCTCCACATCGTCATCGACGTGGAGACGAATGTTATTCTTCAGTTCACCATTACCGATTGGCGTGCCTCTGATTCCCGAGAATTCAAACGTTTGATCAGCGATTTACCCCGCCTCAGGAAGGCGGTCGCCGACAAGGCGTACTCCTCGCGGGTAAACTGTTAGGCAGTAGCAGAGAAGAAAGGGCAGCCCTTCATCGCTTTTAAGGCAAATTCCACGGGAAGGGCTAAAGGCTATCCGGCATGGCAGATCTCCTTTCGGGCATACACGGAGCATCGAGAGGAATGACTGGATGCCTATCATAAAGGAGTGTGGTGGAGGCTGCATTTTCCAGTATCAAGCACTGTTGGGGTCCCGATATCAAGAGCGTTAAAGGTTGGCTGAAGCGGAGAGAACTGGCCATTAAAGTAGTGGCGTATAACCTTAAACGCGTGCTCTATATTGAGCAGGGGAAGGAGTGGGGAATTCCCCTCTGGTTGAACTGCCAGTAATTTCAGGTTCGCCACGAGGAGACCCCCCACACATGCTCCCCCACTACTATGTATCCTCGCGGCCCATGATAACTTCTTCTTAGGGGTGACTCTGACGTGGGTATCATCTCAGGGAATTGACTTCCGGGATGAAGCCGGTATTCATTGTAGGGTTTTTCACCTCTGTTAAGTCCGCTTATAGTATTCTCTTACCTCTTATGCATATTTCTTCCTTGTTGTCTACCGTCGCATTCTTCAGGACAAGACATTCACCTATTCGCGGTCTTTGGCCACACTATGGCAGACTCCGTCCTTGGATAGCTCTGCGCTCTAATCAAAATCTCGCGGTCTCTGCCGTGCCGCATGAAAAACCCCAAAGTCCGCAGCGCTACCCTTAGATTCGATGCGAAACGGCTCCTTATTCTTTAACATGTGGTAGATCGCTTGAAGCAGCTTTCGCGCAGCCGCGACGATCGCGATCTTATCGCCCCGTTTACGCTTGAGTTTCTCGTAATGTTCTGTGATCTTGCTTTCCGGGCACCACTGCACGTGGACTCGCGCCGCTTCTACCAGGATCCACCGCAGGTACTTCGAGCCTTCCTTCGTTATCCGACCGTAATACTGTTCATTCTCTGTTTGATGAATCCGCAGGACAAGGCCCGCGTATGAGAATAGGTGGCCCTCCGTGGAAACCTTGATCCATCGCCGATCTCGGAATAGATCACCAGCGCTGAATACACTCCAATTCCCGTGATACTCTTCAACAACCTTACCTCCTCATGTCGCGCTCCTGCCTCCGCGACCACGCGATCCATGTGCTTGAGCTCCTCATCCACCACCTCGTAGATCGCCAGGAACGAGTCGATAAACGGATTATGCAAGCGTCTCAGCTCTGCTTTCCCCTTTTCCGTGAAGCAGGTCGCGCCATCTCGATATTTAATGTTCTTCCGCCTCAATTCTGTCTTTATCCTGGTCTTGAGCCCGCTTCGAGTTCGGCCCAGCGCGATCCGGTGCCGTACCAGGTGCTGCAGCTCCCGCAACTCCTTCGGCGGTACGTAGGAGGTCGGCAGAAGACCTCCGCGCAGCAACTCAGCCAGAATCTTCGCATCGAGCTTGTCCGTTTTTATCTTTGCATCGGCGATCATCCGCGTCTTGAGCGGGTGCGCCGCCACGACACGATGCCCCAGGCTCTCCAGGAGGTCGTAGTAGTATTCATAGTTGGTGCTCGCCTCCAGCGCGATCTCCAGACGCTCCAGTCCCGAAAAGAACTTTTCTATGTCCTCCTTCTCAGTCGGTATCCGCCCTTTCTTGAGCACTTCGCCCTCATGTGTACATACAATGGCCTGACAAAAACTCTAATGCAAATCCACTCCCGCGTATGCCATTTATCCACCTCTTGGTCATAAAAGAGGCGGACTTAAACATACCATCAAAATAATCGCCTCCACCATCTCGACAGAAAGTATAGCAGAGAAGCCTTAAATGGATTAACGAATTATTACGCTGTAACTCTTCTTTTTAACCAATAAGTACTCGCCAGTCGCCAGTGAGGTCATCCGCGCGGCATAGGTGGTCTTGAGTCGCTCTCTAATCGCCACATGATGCCTGATCATCCGTTTTGCGTGCTTTTATAGTGTTTTACGCCACACCGATGAAGACATCAAGCGCTGGTATGAGCTCTTCGCAGAACTCGCCTCTATCGATGATCTTCTGCTCTACGATCTCAGCGCAGTCTTCACCCAGCCGCAGAACATTAGACTCGCGGAGCGAGGCTACAACGCCGATCATACGTACCTCGATCAGATCGGGGTTATTCTGGCTTTTTCGTCCAGCACGAAGGTGCCGGTAGGCATAGAGGTCTTCTACAGCTCTCTGAAGAATATAACGACGTTTAAGGACTTCCTCGAACGATTGCCGAAGAAGGACCTGGGCTTTATCTTCGATCGGTGGTTTTCGTCTTTCGCCCTGCTAGGAGAGCTCAGGAATGGCTTCGCTGGAGGGGCACCTTTCTCTACAGGGAGCGGACCATTCGCTGGGGGGAGGAAAGAGACAGAGTACGGCATCCTCTATACCTTTGAAGACCCCCTTGTTGCGGGGAGAGGAAGAAAAAGGGCTGCTCAAGCAGGTCGAAGCGCAAAAACTGACGATGGCTGAGTTTGAGGCTAAAAGACGACATGCAGAGGTAATCTGCATCCTTTCGGATATGGAAAAGGAAGGGATTGATATATTTGACCTGTATAAGGGTAGAGAAGACGTAGAGCTGGCATTCGACGCCATAAAGAACTATACGTAGCGTCATAAGTATCTGCGCATAGTTTATATACTTCCTCCGCATATCTCGTCTATTAAGGTGAGAGTATGCAACAACTGGACATAAAAGATGCAAAGATAATGACCCTGGCAATTCAGGACGCGATTTCTCGCTCGGCTGAGGCACGATATGACCATAGACTGCATGGTGTACTTATGGTGTGCAAGGGCCTGAGTTGTTACGATGTAGCAGACATATTGGGGCACAGTCCACGTGCAATTGAATACTGGGTAAAGCGATTTGAGGCAAAAGGATTCGCAGGCTTACGAGAAAAACCTCGAAGTGGACGACCACCGAGGATTGGAATGGAGATTATGGAGCAGCTCGGTAAG
>RXIE01000113.1 GCA_004212135.1 Candidatus Methanophagales archaeon ANME-1-THS
CTGTGGGCTAAGATGGCAGGAAAAGTGGTTGTCCTGGGTAAGATTGGGGGTTTAATTGCCAATTTGGCATCTAAGGCATGGGGTTTCTTTGCTTTTCATCCAACATTAGATTGATAGGTCTGCTGTTGGGATTGATTTGCGGGACAGCCTCTAGAGCACGGAAGAAGTTACGAGGGTGGTGGCATCGGCTCATGAATGGTGGTGTCCTGATAATGAATACTTCAACCCTCAATTTGCAGAAGGAGAGCATGCAGGAATTCTGCTTGAGAAAGGTTCACATGCCAGTTGCACTGATAGGAACAACAATGGGCTTTTTGAAAGAGACATCGATGTGACGAACGGGTATATTCCATATACTCCTATTCGGTTTGCATGGGGAATAGGTTGGTTACCTGGGTACATCTGGGACGAAGAAGATCAACTGAATGGATACAGAATTACCTGCGAGGAATTAGTATTTTATCTCTAAAGGAACTTCAGATCTGATCAGCCAAGTCTATATTACAATTTAGAAGAAATAACCAGTGATTTCATAAGCAAGTTTGGAGGATCGGATACGTTTCCTAATTCTTCTGCATGGCTCAGCGCAGAAATAAAGGTCCCAATAACCGGCGGCACCGTCTTAGTAGAACTATATGGACATCCACCCAAACATCCATGGGTTCGAGATAGGTATGATAACCCCGAAGCGATTATTCCAGAACTCAGTGACTTTGTCACAGGCACTGTTTCTGGAAGCGATACAACCGGTGCAATTGTCGTTATTTTAAGCGAAGAACCCTATTACACCTTCACAGATGGAAACGGAAACTTCTGGCTCAACAACATCCCCGACGGACTCTATGATGTCGTCGTGAATTTGGAAGGATACGCTCCGTATAAACAGAGATTCATGCATGAAGGAAATACCAGTTTGGGAGTGAATGGCACATTATACATCATTCCCGAGTCAGAAGCATTCAGAATAGAAGGTATTGCTACTGACGTGGAGGGAAACATCGTACCTCATGCAACGATCACCGCCTACGATGAGAATGGAATTGAGCTCTTCACCACGTTAACGGATGAAAACGGCACATACTTGGTTACCGCATCGGCAGAACACGTTTATACTGTGGAAGCGACTTTTGGAAATGATACGGCAAAGTCCTACAACGTTTCTGGAAAGCCGGGAGACGTGATAACTATCGACCTACTGGTTACGAATCCCCCGACTTCTCAAAGAGGATGCTGTACGTGAACTGGAATCCATTGATGCGAATAAACCTGCTCAAAAATTGATTCACGATTCTATCAGGTTCATAAACCACTCACTCGATGAGAAACTTTGGATAGATGCAACTCATTTGAATCCAGTAAAGGGGGTCTTGGTATTTGACCATGAGAAGGTGGCAGTGCTTAAGTTGGAAGCAGCAATGAAAATAGATCATACCATAAAAGAGGAGATAAAATCAGTAACTGAGAAGTTAGTAGACGCAGACAAGCAGATTGCAACAGTGGCAATTAATGATGCAAAGAATATAGTGATAGAGAATGCTTTGAAGAAGAGAATAGTAAATCGGGAGATAGTGAGAGCGGAAGAAGAAAAGCAAAAGGCGGAAGGGTATTTAGATAAGGATATGCCAGCTATCGCAATAGGTCATTTCAAGCTCGCCTGGATCCATGCACAAACAGCGTTAAAGATCGCACAGGAAGTGCCAAAAGGTTAAAGGGGAATGAAAACCACAAATGCAAAATAAAAGATTGAGAAGGATAAGGGACTCCAATTCCTTTCCTTTTTGTTTTTTGCATGCAACGAAAGAAGAAAGAATGAACATGCTAAAATGCATGTTAACGGGAGAAATTGGATTTGGGATTGGCGGTGCTTATTGGGGATTTATGATATTTAACTCACCTCCGCAATATTTTCCCTTTCCGTTCGGTTATCTGAAAGAAGCTGTCATCTTAGGCGCAATTGGTAGCATGTCATTGGCATTTTACTCCAAAGATATTAAAAAGATAGTGCGATCGGCTCTATTCGGGGCGATTGGATTTACAATTGGGTTTAGCATTGGATATACAATAGGTTATCCCCTCCTCATGCTTTCATATATTTATTTGCCACTACAGATTTTTGGGGATAAAGAAGAATTATTCTTCTTAAAACCTGGGCTCTATATTGGGCATCTAGCTTTGGATTTTGTAATAGTAGGCGCAATCGGGGGATTCTTCTATGGTCTCGCTCTTAAGAAAAATATCCTATCATTAACTCTTCACGGAGCGGTTGGATTTGGAATCGGATCATTAATAGGACCTATAATTGGAAATCTCGTTGAAATGGCATCTGGCTCACTCTTGGCAGCTTATGTGACAACGTTTTTGATTATAGGGATGATTCTCGGTGCATTCCTTGGAAGGAGTATGTACCTCGCCGAAAAACAAACTACCAACTCAAAAGAGGAGAGATGAGCGAATAACATGCCTAATCTCACCATCTAGCCAAGAAGAACCTTGCTACACCTTTGCAGCGCGTGACATTTCCGGAGAGCCGAGAGGAGTGGTCAATCATTTTTAGAAACCGGAAAATCAAAAAAGACCAGCCCATAATACCCCAAAAGTGTGAATTCGGTATTATAAAAGCAGTTTCGCTAAGCCAAACAGCAGTCGCGGATTTCGCTGCATCAATTCCGTCAACAATGCCCAGGTTGAGAGCTCTTTTATTTCTACCCCTTGGAGCGAATGAGCAAGCGTGTTGAGGTCATCATCAGAGAGATTGAAGAGGAAATGCTTGGCTTTTAAACCGGTGTCTAACCGTTTTCCAAATTCCTTTTTCCATCTGGTTTCGTATTCCATCAAGCGCTGCTTTGAAAGATCGTGTTCGTGGACTGCTTGCGCAACGACATCGCCTGCTATCTCGCCCGCCTGCATGGCATAGATAATGCCACCGCCGGTTAACGGGTTGACGTGCCGTGCCGCATCGCCCACCAATATGAGCCCGTTTGCCACACTCTCGCGGATCGGGCCACTTAACGGTACCGCACCGTACATCTCGGCTATCACCTTTCCAGCGGGAAAGCGCTCGTGCACGAATGCTCTGAGATAATCGATCGCTCGATGCTTCTCACCCGAGACATCACCTCCGATCCCCAGCCCGACATTGGCAGAATCATCGCCCTTCGGGAATATCCAGGCATAGCCTTTCGGTGCAATAGTATTACCCAGGAAAAATTCCGAATACTCATTGTTCAGGTCGATATCGCACATGAGGAACTCTGCGCATATCGAGAGCTCAGAGGGCCGGAGCCTCGTATTAATGCCCATCCACCGGCCCACTCGCGATTCCACGCCATCTGCACCGATCACCGCATCCGCATAGATGCGTGTCGTTTGACCCATAGAGCGCGCATAAACGCCCCGGGCATAGCCATCCGCCTCGATGATACCACACGCTTCGGTCTTCAATCGTATCTCAGCACCTGCGCGTGCCGCTTCGTGCGCAAGAAATTTATCAAAAAGGCGCCGCTCGAGCACGTAGCCCACTTCCTCCATTTTTGACCCGGATAACACCACCTTCGTGCCATCGGGGGCATAGATATTCGCACCTTTCACCTCGGCGGATATCCATCTCTTATCAGGTACCACAAACTGCTCTATCGCTCTGTTCACCCCTTCGGCACATTTTACCGGGACCCCGATCTCCTGATTTCGTTCGATCAAGAGCACATCTAATCCCTGTGCAGCGGCTTTTTTCGCGGTTAGACTACCTGCGGGACCTGCTCCTACAACCACAACGTCATGCCTCTCCTCTTCCATGTGCCAATCGCTCCGGTAAAATGTGGAAAAAACCCACTTACCATTTGAAAAGTATATATATTAAGTTCAGGGTTAATAATACTAAGGAAATGGGAATTTCAAAGACCAAACGCTTTGAAATCGACGAATTTACGCTTGATTGGACCGTCGACGCGGAGAAGTTCAGAGCGCGCGTAAAGAATTACCGGAATATCTTGCTCGCGGGGTTCCCGCCTATGGGGAATATTGTACCCTATCATATCAAGGAGCTCTTACCCGATTCTGAGAATATCGTGAACTTGTATTCCTATAATTTCCCACCGATGGTAGAAGCGCGCGAAGAAGAATTTGAGATCCCTCATGATGAGCTCTGGTACAGTGAGGAGAAGCGATTATTCTGTTACATTGGCAAATATCTCGAGACCGAATATATTCCGAAATCAGCCTATAAACAGGTTGAGGGTGTGGCGCACCTCGCAGAGGAGCTCGGCGTGAAGGAGTTATATACCGTGGGTGTCATCATGCCCACCCAGGAACCGTTTAGAAAGCTGAAAGGCGAAGTTGAAGCGTATGTTGGCTTCTTTGAAGGCTCGAGGAAAGAACTCCCGAATCGCGTGGAGAAGATGACGAGAAAGAATATCGGGCGCTATACGATAATTCGAAAGACCGGACTCCTGCCTGGTTTTGCGTCCAAGCTCGGCATCGAAAGTTATTCTATCCTGGGCGCGGGAAAATATCCCGAAGATCTGCGGGCTTGTGCACGAGCGCTGAGAACCTTCAAACACCTCGCACGATTGGAACTTGATACGGGTCGGATCGACGCGATGTTTGAGAAGAGTGCAGAAGCCGTTGAAGCACGCATAAAGGAACAAAGGAAGAAAGCTGCGTATCGCGGTGAGGGTCTCGGGGCGGAACCATCTCAATACATGTATGGATAAATCGCTGCTGTACGCCGTCAGGTTCTCTGAGAGCGTGGAATTTGCTCTCGAGGAGCATAAATGCCTCTGAAATATTCCTGGAAGAACGAGCCCAGATCGCCAAAGAACGGTATATCCTCGGTCCTCAGGACCTCATACCCGCGCTCGATCGATTCGGCTACGTTTTTGCCCAAACTGCAGGTACGGAGCTCGTTCTTGAGCAAGCTGATGACATCGGTATACTTCCGCTCTACTTCGGCGACATACCGGTCGTTCTCAATAAAGAGCGGCGAAGTGCTATATTTGCTTTTGAACTGCTCTGAATAATATTTAGCGGTAACCGGTGGACCTTCATGCTTCTTTATTCTCGGTAGTCGCCAGACCAGCAACTCGAAGAGCAAAAACGCCTTCGCGCCCTCCACCGATACATCACTCCGGTACACCTTAAATCCATGTCGTTCTATCAGCGTGGTCACCGATGCCTCGGCTTTCCGTAACTGGGGGAAGAGGATATCCTCCACCACATCAGGCGCGTCGAACAAGACCATCACGAATTCCGTGCCACGGGCCTCCACGCGCTGCTTAAATTCCGCTTCGCTCAGAGGCGGTTCCTTCCGCGGTACAAAGAACTCCTTGCTGGGCTTTGCCAGAAAATCCCGTGCTGCATCTATCAACCGGCAAAAGGAATACGCAGAAACCGCGGCTGCGACATTCCTGCGCGGGTCTACCGGGTCGATCACGATAAGCGGCTCGGTTCCCTCTGCTTCGTATGTGCCTCTCCCCTCGAGATCTATCCGTTCGCCATAGCTCCACTGCGACGCATTTCTCAAGAGCGCTACGAACGAGGAATACTTCAGGATGAGCAATTCGCAGAGATAGCCGGCGAACCCTTTCCGCCTTTGCTCAGAGCCGTAAATACCCAAATACTTCATGAATTGCTTGAGGAGCAGTACGTCATCCTCGAGCCCCGCCATTCGCTTCATGATATAGTGATTATGGAACGGTGTTCTGTCCACTGCGGATTTCAACAGCGACGCGTCTTTTACCGAGAAGCAGGGCACCAGATCCGCTTCGTGCTGTCTTCGTCCCTTAGCATCGGAAAAGTACGCATGAATGTACGGATGCGAGGCATAGCGTTCCTCATACCGATCCGCAATACTTTTTGCGAGTGCGAGCCCTTTCTCTTTTAACTCCTCTTCAGGCATATCCACAGGAAACATGATGAAGATATCAATATCCGCCTCACCGCGTATCCAGGTATTTCGTGCGGTTGACCCTACGGAGATCGCATGGGCTTCTATACCCATCTCAGCTGCCCTCTTGTTTATCCTGGCGATGATAAGCTCTGTTATCGCTTTTACTCGCTTTCTCTCTTCCTCATCCGGTCTTATCTGCTCGATGACCTCGTTAAGGATCCTCTGCAGCTCCTCGTTCTCGTTCTTCATTGCGGGAGTTATGCCTCAATCATTCATAGAAGACTGCTTCAAGAGAAGAATTTGGTGGTGATTAATATACGACCTACCGTTTATTAATCAATTATCACCTCCGGGAACCGCTCGGTTTGAACCTACTGATGGGACTATGATTGAGTTTGAAATACGGCACAAGGACTTGATGGGAAGAATAGGGCGGCTTCGAACACCGCATGGCTCCATCGAGACGCCAACGATCATGCCAGTAGTAAACCCGAATCTCATGACCATCGGGGCTGAGGCGATGAAGAAGTTCGGGGCTGAGATGCTCATCACAAATGCGTATATCATTTATCGGAAACCGGATTTGAGAGCAGAGGCTCTGAACAAGGGTCTTCATGCGCTGTTGGGGTCTGAACTGCCCGTTATGACTGATTCTGGCTCTTATCAGCTCTCCGAGTATGAGGATGTAGAGGTAAGTAATTGGGAGATACTGGAATTTCAGCAGCGCATAGGTTCTGATATCTGCGTGCCGCTGGATATACCAACCCCGCCCCGTGCGGAACGAGAACGAGCACGAACTGATTTAGAGGAGACGATGCAGAGGATGTGCGAAGCACGAGGTATCATATCGCACAACCTGCTTGCGGGAGTGGTGCAAGGTTCCACGTTTGTGGATTTACGAGAGGAGAGTGCAACGCGTCTTGCGGAGATCGGGTTTGATGTGTATGCGATAGGGGGCGTTGTGCCCTTGCTGGAATCCTACACCTTTGCTCAACTGGTAGACATCATTATGGCGTCGAAGATGCATTTACCATTAAATGCGCCGGTTCATCTCTTCGGCGCGGGTCATCCAATGATCTTTCCCTTAGCCGTTGCGTTGGGCTGTGATCTCTTCGATTCCGCGGCGTATGCGCTCTATGCAAAAGGCAAGCGGTATATAACCAGTGACGGGACGAAGAAGGTGGAAGACCTGTTGTATCTTCCCTGTTCGTGCCCGGTGTGTTCCTCTTTTAGTGTCAATGAGCTGAAAGAGAGCGTGGATTTGCTCGCTTCGCATAATCTATGGGTGACGTTTGAGGAGATGCGGATTGTAAAGCAGAGTATCGTGGAGCGCAGCCTGTGGGAGCTCTGTGACCGGCGATGCAGGGCATATCCCGCGTTGCTCGACGCATTGAAGCAGATGACGAAGTATTCCGCATGGATTGAGCACTACGACGCAGTCACCAAACATACATTCTTTTATCTCGGTGAGAGCTCTGCTCAGAGGCCCGAAGTGCTGCGATACGCCAACAGGTTGAACCGGTTCACGATATCGGGAAAGGTCCTGCTTACTACGATCCCGCTTTCGCACGGCAAAGTTAGTGCTGAGCAGGAACAGTTTGATCATCTCTTCTTTGTGAAACCACCATTTGGACCATGTCCGCTTGGCTTGGAGGAAAGTTACCCGGTAGGTCAGTCCGAGATACCGGTCGCAGTGGATGACGAAGCTAAGACGGTCGCGTTACAAAATGTGATTAAACTGATGGAGCTCAAGAGCACGAGCACGGTGAACTTCGTTTTCCTTTATGACCGCGGATGGGAGGGGCATCCGTTGCTTGATGAGATAAGAACGTACGCAGAGGTGAGGAAAGCGGAATGAGGGCAGAGGGTGAGGAAATAACAGATCGGGATATCGCGCTCTTCGAAGCGGGTATCAAGTTGGGTGCGCTCTACCACCAATTCATCGGCACACCCGTGAGCATGGCTACCGTGGCCGATCTGGAGACTGCGATCGAACGGAGTGTAGCGCTCCAACCCTGGGTGAGCTTTGTGGACGTGAAGATTGATAGAGCCCGGGTACAGCGGTGTGAGAATGAGTTTAAGTATTGTGAGTTACGAGGTGAGATGCTGGACGTAACCGTCGTGATTCGATATAAGGCGGTCGAAGTCCAGGCGCGAGTGAAATACGAAGAGGAGATTGATTACCCTTTGATGCGTATCGAAAAGATCTTCAGGAACGATAGATAGGGCACCTGCCACGAAATAGCGAGTTATCTGCGTCGTTTTCTGAGTACCATGCGGAAGAAATCCTCGATCACGTCCAACGACTCGGGGAGTATGATGAACACGGCGTAGGCAATAACGATTAAGGAAGCCATCACGAATATCCGGGCTATAATGCCGTGCGCGATGTAAAAGCTCTGGAGCGGCGAGCCGAACCATTCTCCGAAGTATGCCGCGGTAACAAAGACGTTTCGGGCGATATTCAGCAGATAAATAATGGGGACCGAGACGAAGAAGGCTTTCACCTTTCGGTCGATCGCAGCGGTTACACCGAATACCAATCCGGTAAAAAGAACCATGCTCTCGATCGCTGTGCAGGCGAGGATGATCTCTATCGGTTTATAGATCTCATGAAACGAACTCTGAGTGGTGTAAATGCTGGAGGGATAGACAATATACACACCCACATTGAACAAGTTGAGTACGGCAACCGTGATCCTCGTGGTGAGATAAATGAGCAGTCTGCCGAGATGAGCAACTTCGGAGAACGGAAAGTAAAGAACTGCGCAGATGAGTGCAATTTTGGTGATCGTGAAAAGTAACTCATCCGCTCCTTCTTCTCGTGCTAAGAGCTTCCAATTGAGCAGAAGACCAGCCATAAGGATCGAGAAGGCGAGGAATACCACGGCTAACGACGTATCATAATATTCGCCCTGCATGAGATAGTACAAAACCTCAAAAATGCAGTAAACGGCAAAAGCGAGCCAGCCCAAAGCGCCTGCTACCTTACCAACCGTTAGCAGCGAAGCACGAACTTCACCAGACAACGAGCTGGATTCTTTACCCGAACGCGTTCGAGTGAAAACGGATTTATTATGCAGTACTACCGCAAGGAGGAAGAAACTTATCGCAATGAACGGGAAGATGGATTTGACAATCATGGTTCGCGCCTCTTCTTACGTACACTCTCCTCCTAATGTATCTAAGGACTTCGTAATAAAAGTCATCGCAAACTTTATTTGTTACTAACGATTACCAACGAGTATGATAACAGAACTACGAGTAAAGAATTTCAGAGGAATAAAAGAAGGGGAGATCGAATTAGCGCCACTAACAATTCTCCTGGGAGGAAATAATTCAGGGAAATCAACAATTCTTGAAGCTCTGTTCTTAGCACCGAACCCCCTTCGTAAAGTCCCCTATGTCTGTGGTCCGAAAAACAATGCAGTAGAAGTTATCCATGAAATGCATAGAACGCTCAGCAGTTTGGGATATATATTCCTGCTTTACAATTATACAGCGAAACAAGCCGAAATAGGCTGTAAAGTGGATAGTAACGATTATCTTCTTCAATTCATTACCCTTCCGGGACCGTGGATTTTGGTAACTACTAACAAGGAAGTAGGTGTGGGTGCTTCAGTGGTAATCGATAATAAAAAGGTACTTGTACACCGATTAGGACACATTCTAGCCAGTAGTCAAGATCAGATTACTGATTTAGAAGAAAAAATCATAGAGAATACGCTCTTAATCAGCTCAAAATTAGTCCAAATGGCTTATAAGTACTTAGAAGAAAACTGGGCATCGATTATAAATTTGGGGATTGGTAAAAAAGTCGCGAAGGACGTTTCAGGACTTATTTATGATAAGTATGAAAACCTCACAATAGAGCCTTTTCTGGGACGCGGGCAACTGGCGATTTATGGGTTCTTAGAAGATGGACGGCGAATACGACTTGGTGATCTTGGCGAGGGTGTTCAGAGTTACATAATCGCAAAAATTCTTTACGAATTGGAGAACCCAAAGGTCTTGCTCTGGGATGACATAGAAGCGCATTTCAACCCCCGAATGCTGCTGAGTATTGCGGAATGGTTCTATGATATCTTAGAAAAGGGTGATCAGGTCATTGTAACGACGCATAGTTTAGAGGCTGCGAGAACAATCGCAGGTGTTAACGAAGAGAAAGCAGCGATTTATCTCACCTCATTGGAGAATGGCACGCTAAAAACGAGAAGGCTCACGTTAAAGGATATAGAGGAGTATCTCGAGGCTGGCATTGATGTAAGGGTCGCGGAGCCGATCTTACTATGAAACTCTATCCGATAGAGCCGAGCAGTAAATTGGCTGCAAAGATATCCGGAGTTTCTAAGTGGATTAAGATGAACGTTCTTATTAAAAATGTAGATACTTTTAATCTGGATACGCTCGTGGTCATCGGCAATGGAACTCCTGATGATATTGTAGTCAGCATAGTTGCTTTTCATCTAAATGGTGACAAAATCGCTGGGATCGTTAAACCAAAAACGGAGAGGAGGTACGGCTTCATTAATGTGATCCCATTATATCTGAAAGATAAAGCTCGAAAAGTCCTTGCTTTAATGGATCAAGAAGATGATCCGTTGAACGCAATTTCTGAGCGTATCCAAACCGATTGGGAAGAACTTACAAAGAGTGCGCTAGAAGTGATTGAAAGTGAAGGTGAAGAAAGAGTAAGAATTTTCAAAGGTAAGTACGGCAGCAAAGAATTTGAGTTAATTCTCGTTATAAACGGTCTTGATGCAATCCACACGGACAAGCACTGCATCGAGGATCATTTAGTAAGCGCGGCCCAACAAATTTCGATATCCGTAGGGGATTTTGAGCAATCCAAAGCGGCATGGAGGTCGCTCTCCAACGATCAACAGCTCAGAATTTATAAGGAATTGAAGGCGCATAGAAACCTTCTGGAAAGAGCGTGTCCACAGCAAATTCGGGGTTGCCGATATCTTGAGTAACGGTAGATTAGCGGAGTTTTTAACTTTTGAGAAGACTTTGCACCGCTTTTATCAAGCCTACCGGTCCGGTCATCATCATATCACCTGCGGGTACCGCAAAAATACCGAGCCCCCTCATCTTCTCACGCTGTGGCCCGGTGACGGCGATGAGCTCTGGATGATTTTCTTCTCGTACCAATGCGCCATGCCCACCATCCTCAAAGACCTCCTTAAAGGTGAGTGTTCCCTCTGCGAGCTTCGTTACGTAAGACTCGAGTTTGGGTTTATCGAGCAGGTGTGTATGGTGCTCAAAAATACCGGCTATCCGGCCTTCGTTCAAGGACATCGCAATGGTATGCGCATTTCCCACATTGATGCACAGTACCTTTTTCTTTCCGTTCACCCGCTCATCCTCGAGCGAGCCCAGGACCGCGGCAGGTCCGGTATCCATCAGGAGAATATGTCCCTCATACCAGCGTTTCACCGATCGGAATATCGAATGCATCCTGCTCAGATGTTCCGGCACGCCATCGAGATATGCAAAGGATTCCAGTCCACTTCCAACCTTCTCTTCGAGCAGCCGAAACCTGTTTTCTCGATCGCTCACCCCTTGTGGCGCAACGCCATGGTCCTGAACCGCAATTGCCAGAACGTCGAAATCGGTATCCACACCGAAGGATGAGAGGAACGCCAGAAGCTGGAGATTCAAGTCCGAGATCTTCATCGGTGCCGCTTCTTCACTGAGCTGCTCAATCTCATCCTCAGTGATAATCTCGATTCCATACCCTTTAACAATTTCTAGATCGTCTCGAATGGTTCGCGCGGCCTGAGCGGTCATGTATACTTTGTAGGTGGCGAGGTGCTCAAGAATCGCACGCGAGAAGCCACCCCCGCCCATCGTGTCCCCAAAGATGACCAGATTCTCATGTGTTCTCCGCACTTCCTCGGCGAATATACGAGAAGGAGAAGGAAGCACGAGCTTGTAAGCCGCATCAAATCCCCTTGCTTCGTTATATACCATTATATCCTGCGTTCCAGCCCCGATATCGATGGCAAGTATCTTCATAAACTTTTTGCTCTCCAAAAGCCGTTGCGAACGATACGTATTGGTTATAAAAATCCTTACAGATAAATCTATAAAAGGTTTGGTAAAGCTTTTGGTTTATAAACGTTTAACAAACCGAGTGGTCAAACGGCGCGAATCATTCTTTTACACGCCTGCCCTTGATCTCCCCCATCAGGTTCTCGTGCATCAAGGCTCGCACCTCTTTCATATCCGTTGTTTGACCGAGAACCCACATCAACTTCACCAGGGCTGTTTCTGGGAGCATGTCCTCGCCCTCAATGATGCCCGCATGGAGTAAATCACGGCCCGTATCATACACCCGGTCACAGACCGTCCCGTATAAACATTGTGACGTCATCACCACGGGTATCCCCTGTTCTACCACGCTCGCCACATGGGGGATCCACTCCGCGGATACATGCCCCAATCCCGTCCCTTCTAGTACTATGCCCCGGTAGCCCAGCTCGACAAAGCACTCGAGCATCCCGGGGTCTGCACCAGGATAAAACTTGATGAGCGCACAACGCTCCTCAAGCGTGTCTCGGAGTTCCAACTCCTGTTGACCTCGCTTCTTATAGGTCGAGCACCGCTCAATCCGTAGTGCTCGGATATCAGAGGCGTCATAATACACCTTTCCAAGCGGAACATCATTGATCGATTGAAACGCGTCACGCGCGGACGTGTGCATCTTCCGCACCTTCGTGCCTCGGTGAATGAAACAGAAATCGTCCGAGGTGCTGCCATGCATGACCACCACAACCTCCGCAATATCGCTCGTGGCAACCTTCGCAGCGCAGATCGCATTCATGGTCGCATCACTGGACGGGCGGTCTGAACTGCGCTGAGAACCCACAAGAACAATCGGCACCGGGGTTCGCACCATAAACGAGAGCGCCGCAGCGGTATAGCCCATGGTATCCGTGCCGTGCGTGACGATTATACCCTCCGCGCCGTTTTTTATTTCGTTATAAATTTCTGCGGCAAGCTTCTTCCAGTACGCAGCGCGCATATTCTCGCTCAGGATGCTGTACACGACCTTTCCTCGGATCGTTGCCATGTTTCCTAATTCCGGTATTGCCTCGAGTATATCCTCAGTAGAGAATTGAGGAGAGACTGCTCCGGTCCGGTAATCCACTTTAGAGGCTATGGTACCGCCGGTAGAGAGAATGGACAGAACAGGCAAGCGCTCTTCTCTTACTCGCCCTTTCTCACCCTTCTTCTCCACCACCTCGTCCATCCCCTCTTTTCCTTTTCCGCTTCCCAACCTGCTGATAACCTCGATTTCCACATGCTCAGGAGTTAGCCCAATATTATAGCCGCTATCAAGTTTTATCACGAGAGTTCGTGACACGGTGGGCGGACATTGCCCCTCATAAACGACCTCACCACGTTCCGTTCCTTTCCTGACCCGTATGCGGTCGCCTTCCCGAAACTCAGTCATGCGCTCTTACTCACCTTATAGTTCTCACCTGCTTTTTATTAAGTTCGGTTTTTCAGCTTTATCCGTTTATAAAAAGTATATAAGGAATGAACTCATCACTCAGTATGAAGCCTCTGAAGAGTGCTGGGTACACACCTATCCCCAGAATGGGCAAAACGAGAGGTGATGAAGAAAATGTTACCATGGATTCGAAAGGAATGGACCGCCCGCGAGAGCAACGCACTTGGTCTCTACATAGCATTACTGCTCTTACAATTCAGGGTGAGATATTCGACTGATATCCCTCTCCTCTCTACGGACGATCGAGTATTAGAAGCGAGATTGAGACCGTATCTTGCCATTTTCCTGAAAGATGAGGAGCTGGCAGAAGCGGTTGAAACCGGGAGGGTCTTCTTCAAAGCGTTTGTTGAGCATACCTCGTTACCGGATTATGCGGCGGCGCTCGATGCCATTGAACTGGATTGCTATCCAATGCTCAGGGAAGCATACCTGAGACATGTTAAGAGGGCGGACATTGGGTCGAAGATAGCGGATTACGATGCCAGAACCCTCATTGAACGATTTCTGGATGATCTCGACTCGAACCGATTCTCCAAAGGTAAGATGACCAGTGCGGGCAGTTCTATTTTATTAATGCCGTTTAGTGAGCTTATGGACTTGTACCACTTATCCGAGGAGCAGGTGCGCGTATTCCTGAGAATCTTGAGGGATTCAGGGATCATGTTCCTTGATATCATCCCCGCTCCTGTTCATGACCGCGAATTGAGAGAACGTCTCTTATAGCAGAGGATTCTTGGCGTTTGCATGCTCAAATAGCGGTTTACTTTCATGTGAACTCCTGGAGATGACCCCGCACCACCGAAATATTTATATATGGAATAGCCGAATCGATTATGGAGGAGAGATTACCGATGGCTAAAAGATCTTATTCATTACACCCCACCACGATCGAACGCATAAAGTATCTCGCTGCGGGCGTGATTTTATTGGTTATCGCACTGGCCGTCGTCGCTGCTGATACTGAGTATCCTCAATTGGAGCCCGTGCGAAAGCTCACTAATACCTGTACAGGTGGGATTGTCTCGGTTTATAGCGAGAATCCTCATCTGGAACCTGTAAGAAACCTGACCACATCCTGTGAACGTACCCTTACCTCTGCTTATCACGATACGCCACACCTGAAACCTCTGAGAAAGCTGATACAAACCTTGAAAGGTGAAACGGTCTGGTTATCAATTGGCGAAACTGGTGAGACTGACGGTCTTGCCGTGACGTTAGTCAAGGGTGCATTAAATGATGGCTATAGCTATAACACATGGTCGGGCTCGGCTATCGAACCAGCACCCTCAGGTGCGAAATTTCTCTTTTTATACATAAAAATCGAGAATATCGGTAAAGTTAAGGAGCGATTTCCGTGCAGTTCCACAGATCGATTCTTTGGCGGCAATGAGATCGGATTATACTATGCAGATACAAAAATGCCACCACATCAGATAAAGCCCTCACCGGACTATACTCCGCTCTATTCCGTTCGCTATGGGGATGAACGATACCCCGGACTGTCAGAAGAGGGGTGGATAGCCTTTGAGGTCCCCGCGGGAATTGAGCTTGATGAAACCACCTTCAAAATCCGGGACGTAGGTTGGCACTTAGCGAAAGAAAAGATTGAGCACCATTAGCTCTGATACGGTACGGGGATAGCACTCCACCGATGGACGAAGCTCTTTGCGAGGATAGCATTCATTCTTTTTTGAAGAAATATCGTAAGCCTTCTTTTACACTTCCTTCCTGCTTTTTCATCTGGGGATCCGTTTCTTTGACTTTCAATCGAACCTTCAGGTAAAGGGGTAACATTCGGGCTTTCAGAGCCGCGAATTGATTGCTCGAATACCAGTACGTTCCAAAGGTGCAGATCGAAATCGTGGCAATGATCACGATAAAGACAAGTCCGGATATGATCTCCGCATTCGATACTGATATGTGCTCCGGGTATCGATTGGCGAAACTCAGCAACAAGATGGATAAGACCGCTGGAGCTAAGCCTCGCGGCACCATCCACCTCATGATATCCTCATCTTCTTTCAGGGGACTTTTGAACGTGCAGGCTCTCACCGAGAAGACGCGGGCGGTAAAGAGGATCAGTGATATCAGAATACCGCAAAAGATGAGTGGAGTCTGCGGAATGATCACGATCAAGCCGAGGAAGACGTAGAAGAACGTTCTGATGAAGAAAGATATCTCGTTATGGAGCGCTTTCAGGGTACTGTTGAAGTGGAGTTCACCTTTTTCACGTTTGAGTATATACGCGATGTTCTCTTCGTTCCCCAATACCAGCCCAAAAAGGAGTGCGCTCAACGGACCGCTCCCGCCCATTTCCTCTACCAGACTGAAGATAATAAACGCGATCCCGAGCGAGAGCATGTAGGAGTACTGGAGTCCTTTGAGTTTGTCAAGCATAAAATACCAGACTATACCTGCGATGAACCCGACCATCGCACCGATCGAAAATTTGCTGACTACATCCTTCACGATGAGCGAAGCAGACTGAGGCGTGAGAAACGAGTTCAAGATCGCGAGGGTACACACAATGACCAGAATCTCTGCGAGCGTTGCTTCAAGCTTCAAAACCGTTCCGGTATGCTCTTTTAATTGGAGCCGCTTGATGAGCGAGAAGACGAGTATCGGCGTGGGATTTCCCAGCATGGCGCCCAAGAGCAATCCGTATGACAGCTCCCACTTCAAGAAGCAGAAGCTTACAAAAGCGACCGATGCGATGGAGAGTACGAAGCAGGTAACGGCAAGCAAGATAGCCCGAAGACTGCCCTTTAATGCTTCATAAAGGTTGATCTCCATCCCGCCGTCAATGAGTATGATGAGCAATGCTATCTCTGAGAATAGTGGTGCCACCGAGAAGAGGCTCTGGGAGTCGATGATCTTAATGTAAGAGCCGATTAAGAGCCCGAAGATCAGGAGGAAGATCGCATCGGCAATTCCTGTCTTGGTGAAGAGATAATTAACGACGAAGCCTAACACGATGGTAATTCCACCAATGAGCAGGAGCAGGGTAGGTTCTGCCATACACTATCCTCATTTTTGGCACACATATAAATCTTTCGCACGATGTAAAGAATACACATGCACGTACTTAACAAAAAGTTTATAATCC
>RXIE01000127.1 GCA_004212135.1 Candidatus Methanophagales archaeon ANME-1-THS
AATGGGGATTATGCATTCAACCGTGATGGAAGAACACCTTCGATAAAAAGGAGGATTCTAAATGCGGATTGCTCTATTTTATAAAATAAAAAATTATTGTTGAAAAAATTTCTCTCCTTCGCAACATGTCGCAGGATTTCGTTCTCGTCGGATGTTATTTGGCTTCTTACCTCTCGATTTAATTTTACCTCCTTTTTGTAGTCTTCCAGAATGTTCAAAATTTCATCATAGTCACCTTTCACTGTTAATTTAGGGATGAACAAATATCTAAATCCGTAAAAATCAAAATCGAGCTTTTCTTCTACATATTTCCTCCCAAGTTCCAAACAGGTAGCACAGTCAAAGCATACTGGCGTATTCTTCCACGAATCAGCAAAATTAAAGCCCCCTGCAATAAATCCTGGTTTATCGAATGTATGAAAAGTCCATGGAACTGCAAGTCCATACACTTCTTCCTTCTTTTCTTTACAAACAGAACACGTGCTATTCTTACCAACTGATAGCCCTTTCGATTTCTGATAATAGTATTTCTCTTTTCCTTTCTGAAGCAGAATATTTTGAAATACAGGAAAATCAGCAATATAATGCGTATCACCATCTTTTTCTATTCCAAGTGTGATAATCGCATTTTCACCTTTTTTCATCTGAGATGATTTTTCTTTCAGTTCAGACAATATCAAGTCCTTTTGAGCTTCAATAGCTTCCCTCATCTTCCTAATTCGTTCTTTCTCTTCTTCAGATAACACATATTCGGCATCATTCTCAAACCATTTGAGAAATTTAATCTGGAACGTTGTTTCAATATTTCCAGCAACTTTTGATGTTGGTGTTACATCTGTACCCCGCTTAGACCCCAGTTTATAGAGATATTTTTCATATCCCTCCCCTTTAAAGTCCTCTAATTCCACACGGCTAAATGCATAATCCCCATTAACTTCATTTAAAACGACGAGCAATACACGCTTATATCGCCCAGTTTTGTTGGGATTCTCTATAAAAATATTAAGCAACTCAGAACGCCCCTCTTTTTGCGCGTATTCCCCAACCCGCCGTATCGCCTCTATCATTCACCTCCATCCTCCTCCCGGAACGATGTATCGCTCTTGTTACTCATCTCAGGAAAATACAAACCTATATATATATATACAGATCTGTATATTCTTCGCCATAAAATCGCTCATACTATTAGCGTTAACCGGCTTCGCCATCCTTCTTCCCCTTCTACGCCGCCTTCACACGCAAATGTTCCGGTACGTGCAATCCACGCACCTCGCCTTATACTTCGTTGCCTCAGGATAAAAACCTTCCTGTATAATCTTCAACACCTCATTCACCAGCGCTCGCGCGCGTTTAAAATCCTTCTCGCGAAGGTTAACTTCCTTCACCACATGGTTGCTCCTCGTATAACAGACAAACCCTCGTTTCACTTCGACACCGTAAGTGTCCGCAATCATCAACCCGTATAACGCCGACTGATACCTGTGCGTCCTGAACACTGTATCCTTGAACTCCGCGAACTTGTAATCGAGCGGCGCTGCCGTCCCATCTTCAAGAAAAAGCACCTCGTCCACCTCGCCCTTCACATGATATCTCCTTGACGCTAAATAAACCGAAACATCCTTCTTCACGCACTGCAATTTCTTCCTTATGTAGCTCTTATTCACCTTCTCCCTCGCCTCGTGCAAATCCCTACCCTTTAAAACCTTATACCGCTTCTCTTCGTGCTGCGGTATCCCCAGACAATACATGAAATAGGTGAACCTCTTGCAAAATAGGTATTCCATCACGTCCGAGACCGTAATGAACACCTCAGGCTCCAATTTCGGCTCATGCGACACCTCCGATTCCATGCCCCTAGCCCTCTCTTTCCATTATTCACCTGTTTTCTTTTCCGTCAAGGCGTTTCTTTCTGCGAAGCGATTTTGATAAAACTTTTCCTAAAAGGTTTAAAGAAAAGGGTTGATTAGAAGATTTTGGTTATCTTCCGATCGCTCACCAGCTCCTTGTCAAATCCCTCGCCAATCAACTGAATCTTTTTGAAGCACTCGTCACACATCGGAAAGACGAAGACCGAATCCGCTTCGTTGATAACCTCTTCGCACTCCAACGCGAGTGAATCCGCTTGGTTTCGGTTCAAATCGCCCAAAAAAGCGCTCTTCTGCACCCTATAGAGCCCGTAGCCTTTGCATAACTTCGCTACAGTGTCACGAATCTTATTCTCCGTTATGTCGTAGATCACCCACACGAGCATTTTCCATTACCCTTTTCCTAAAACTGCGAAGCGTTTTTGATCAAACTTTTCCTAAAAGTTTGTTCGCAATTCGGTGGCACTCAAATTGGATCACGTTTTTCGTCTTTATATTCCGTCCCTTATACTTGATCGTCTTCTCAAACGTCTCGTTAAGCGCTTCTATCAGCACCGCTTTTCCCTCTTTATTCAAACTCACGCCGTTCTGTATCTTATCAAAATATTCCTCCTTTACCTCCCGTTTGCTGAACAGATGAACTACCGTCTCGTCCACAAACGTTCTGAACATCTCGATAATGTCAAAGACCAGCGATTTCTTGTTGTAGTTATCAGTATGCAGAAAGCCGATATAAGGGTCTAAACCCGAAATTATGCACGCCTTCTCCACCATTGAGTACAAGACGCCATAGCCATAATTTAACATGGCATTAAACCCATCCCTCGCCGGATTCCTGCTCCGACTGTCAAATTTGAATTTATCTGGTACGATTGATGAGAGTGCTTCGAAGTACGTTCTGGATGCCATACCCTCTATCCCTAAAATCGTTTGCCTCCTTTCTTCAACAGTGCCTTTTAAACCCTTCATCCGCTCCTTCAATTGCTCTATCTCATTTATGCAGCTTTCTAACTCGTCTTTCTTCTCTGCTCTCGTCTTCTTCAACCTTTTTAAAAACTCGATTTGATTGTCAAACTTTTGGACCCCCCATTTCTTCGCCAGGTTTAATCCTTCCTCCTTCTCATACAGCTCCAGTTGTCTCCTTCTTATTAACGTCGTGCTTCCCAGCTTGGGGTGCCACACCCTTCCATAAGGGTCTCCATAAGAATCGAGAAAAACGATGTCTATATTGTTCTCCACAGCAAACTTGATCGCATCCGTGGAAATATACGCAGCCGTAGCGATCAAAATGCTGTCAACTCTATTCACCGAGACTTCAAATACCTTATCCTCTTTTCTCACCAAAAAACAGTTTCCCTTCTTCCTTAGATAGGATCCATAAGTGTTAATCACCAATTGCATTTTTTACGCTTTTTCACTCTTTTATCTGCTACTACATATTGGTTCTCATATACATTTTTGCCTCGTAAAGTCATAATTATCTCATAAAGTATATAAATCTATGTACTACTTACTTATCTATACGTGTTATCAACATCCAGCGCATTCACTTACCTGCGGATTCCACCATCAAATCAAAAGGCCAATCAAAAAATTTCAGTGCCATACTTAATGTAATGTTTGTTACTCGTGGAAATATTGTTATGGGTTAATAATAAATACATAGCGATCCTACCTACTTAAACCTATTCAGGTATTGGCAAAGCTAGAGCTGAGACATCACCCAACAAGGGTTTCATATATATGCGATCCACGATAGGGTGAGAAGGTGAAGAAATAAGGCGCTATGTGGGGCGCATACGCTGTATCTGGAACGTTAAAGGTGGTGAAAGATGAAAGCGAAAAACATGTTAGTGATAAGCATACTGATTATACTCCTGTTGGGTATTGGTATCGGAATTGGTATAGCAAATACAGAAGTAAATGTGGGTGCAAATAGCCAAAAATTTTCAAAGAGTGATCTAAAAGAACTCTATTGCAAATACAAGGTAACGGAAAACGACATCAAATTTGCGAAGGGCGAGTTGCCTCACTACTTAACTGGAACAATTCTGGATGGCAATGTTAGAGTCATAGTATCAGAGACGGGTGCACCTCCAGAGGGATTTAAAAAAGGAGAGCATTACGACGTGGTAATCGGCGTAGATGAGATGTTTGCCATAATAGATGAAGCGTGCGAGAGATTTATCGAGAAATACGGTGTAGACCCTGGAAACCCCAAATTGGACGCTGTCGATGGCGTTCCTCTTCCCAAGGAAGAAGTAAAGAAGCTTGTTAAAAGCAGAAAGTTTGATTCAGGGGATGCAGAACCTTCGGTGGGTATCCTCGGTGGGCCTTTAGAGGGTCCGCATGCGATTGATGGAAACCTGTATGCGCATGTATTCATAGCAAAAGATACTCGACATAAACCGAGAGAATTGGTGACTGGTGACACGAGCGCTGCGTTGTCTCGATTTGAAACTCAGTTCGGTGTTAACATGGTCTGGTACTGGTATTTTGGCTATTGGAATGCTGGTGATATTAGCCCAGCAAGCAGTTGCATGAACGCACTTGGGGATTTAGCTGAAGATGAAGCTTGGGTAGTGGACGCTGAAAATGATATTGTAATAGGATGGCTCCATGACATGGATCACAACGGTATGGCATTTCTGGATGGATTCTATGCGGTATGTTCAGATACAGCACGCGGAGTCGATTGGTCACATGACAGTATCGTTCAACATGAGGTCTCCCATCTCTTCAATGCACCTGACCATGGTCGAGCTGGTCCAAACTGTATAATGACTGAATGGTATGCCTACTGGGGTAAAGAGGTATGGTGCGCCAGTTGCGAGGCTACCGTTAATGAAAATATATGGGGCGGAGAAATTGATTAGAAAGAAGCCGAACCAGAATCTAATTACTGCCTACTTTTGTATGTTTAGAAAGGGCAACTGAACTAAGAAGATGAGAAAACGAACTGCGATTGTACTGGGACTGGGGATTGCGATGGTACTCGCGATCAGTTTTTTTATTCTCTATCCTTATGTGCTCATGGGTCCACCACTGCACCTCTTCAGCATCCAGAACAGGGATGGTACGGACGCGCACGAGGTGCTCGTCGAGATCATTGATTCCGAGCATCAACCTATCTTCACAGAAACGATTGTCGTAGCTCCAAACGAAGAAATAAGCTACCCAAAACCATTATGGTTAAAATTAACGCGGTCAAGAGGCGAATATACCTTCAACGTCAGAGTGGATAATACGTTTACCGAGACCTGTACGACCGAGGTAGATCCGTGGCTGGAGGTGCTCATAGCCCTCTATGCCAGAGATCCTCGCTCCGGAGAGATTCGGCCGCTTACCATAACACGCGTGGTGGTGTAACCTCCTGAAGATTCTTCAAGCATGTAGTCCTTATGCAGGAGAAATGCTATTTATGTACCTGAGATGAAACCCCTAACGAAAGTACTCATCGGCATAACTATTGTCGCGTGCGTAGCACTTGCATCTTGGTATCTCTTCTTTAACGTCTACCTCTCGCCGGGTACCGAACCGCTCCGGTTCTCTCTCCTGAATAAAGACACAGCTATTCATACTGTAACGGTGGAGATATTCGATCCTGCGAACAACCCTATCTTCACGACCACTTACACGCTCAGACCCCAGGAAAGTATACAATCACCGGAGCTAGCCGCAAGACGAGGCGAATATCTATTTAACGTCATGCTTGATACGACAACAACAGTGCAGCATCAGGCGTATGTGGCAGAGGGCAATTTTGGTGTAATGGTCACCATATACTCCGGTAGTCAGATTCATATCGCTAACCTGATGGGTGATTAAGTGCTGCGAGGTGCGACGCCACTCCTGACACCCCTTTCTCGAAAAGAAAGCATTACCAACAACCTTTTTTTTTATCTTCGGTAAAAAACCTTGATTGAAAAATGCCGCACGCCCAAGTCTAGAGTGCTCCTTAGTGCTCTCGTGTAATGATGCGGGGGGAGGGATTTGAACCCTCGAATCCCTACGGAACAGGATCTTAAGTCCTGCGCCTTCGTCCACCTCGGCCACCCCCGCATCTCTCACTCTCTGCTCACCTTTAAGGCGCTCATGCATTTATTTTTAGTGCTCGTCATTCGTTAGACCAGCGCATAGCTAACACCAGGTGGTAATTAAACCTATGTTTCTTGATATATTAGGTTGCATACTCTGTCTTCACTGAATGTATAGCCCCAGAATACGCGAATACACACGCTCGTACAGGATCAAAACCGGATAAGTTTTTATAGATAGTCGGAGAACGTAGAAGCAGATAAACGAAAAGGAGGTGATAACCATGATAAGAAGAACAGGAGTGTTTGCACCGATCGTGATCGGAGTGCTTATTCTGGGGATGATCGGACTGGGTACCGCACTTGCTGCTGAGCAAGCCACAACGACAGAAGCAGTACATTTCTCCAAGCTCATTTCGTTCTTGCCTGATCCACCGTCCGGATGGAGAGGCGAAGAACCGTTTGGCACGATGCAGACGTACGAAGGAGGGAGCTGGAGCACAGCAGCACGAAGTTACCAGAAGTTGGGTGGAGAAGATTTGACCGCTGAAGTCATGATTACCGATTATGCATTATATGCGACCGGGTGGTTAGGTGCATGGAATCGGTTCTACGCATTCGAGTCCACCGAGGGCTATATCAAGTCGGTCACCATCGACGGATTTCCAGCTTGGGAGGTCTACACCAGAGATACAAATGATTATAGCTTATATGTGGGTATCAATGACCGATTCCTGGTCTTTATTACCACGGACAGCGATAAGAACATGCTCGATAAGTTAGCCGATTCGATCGATTTCAAGGGAATTGCCGCATTGGGTAAAGGGGCACCTGCTCCCACAGTAACGGGAAAACCAACGCCAACACCCGCGGAGGAGACGCATACCGAACCGCCAGCCGAGGAGGGTAAGACACCGGGTTTCGAGGCGGTATTCGCACTTGCAGGGCTCCTGGTGGTACTGTATCTCGTGAGAAGGGATAATTAAATCCCTTCTTTTTTCCCCGAAAGAAACCCCGGCTTACGGTTCGTTACTACTTCTGTTTTTGCTGAATTGCGCGCTTCACCGACTTCAGGAACTCAATAGATAACGCGCTCAAGTGCATCGTCCCTGACTGCTTCCTTTATTTCACGTGCGATTCGCCTCCCGGTACTCATCGGCTCAGGGTACAGGAGGTGGGAATAGGGCGAGCCATTGATGTACAGATTGGTGCCCGCAACAATTCGGGCTGAGATCTCGAAGGCGATAAATTCCATATCCTCAGTGCTGATCGTTTCCAGACAGAATGGTCCGATCAGACCCGGACTGAAGAGCTCCTGGGATGCCTTGACTACGCGCTGCCCCATCTCCAGGATCTGTGGTAAGAGCGATTCCCGTGCAACGACCGGTATATTTCCTGTTACCACAAAGGAGGGCTCCGGAGGATTATCCTGTAAAATCGTGGCGAGCCGCGAGATCCCATCAATGTTCGACTCATACCGGATATCCATGCTGAGCAGCTCCACCCGATCCTTCAGGGGTGAATAAAAATAATGGGGGTAGAACCTGGTTCCTATGACAAACTCCTGGATGGTAAATCGCTCTTTATCGCGGAGCTTCAGCTTCTCCAACTTCCGCTCAAACTCCTCAGGCTTACTCGCGATAAAATAGCCCCGACCGCCCTTCGCGCCCGGGAATTTGACGAGCACCAATCGATCAATATTCTCTGGAGTTTTGAACTCCTTGGGAAGTCGTAAACCAGCATGAGCCAACCAGGTCCGCTCCTTTACTCGATCTGATTCCCATTCCAGGACCATTCGGTTTCCAAACAGAGGAATACGGAGTTCAGTTTCGATCCGTTGCGGCGAGAGATACTCCACAAAGGATCCGTGCGGGATGAGGATAACATTCCGGTCTCTCAGTCGCTGCATAAACTCCTCATCTAGGCATTGCTGGTACTCATCAACCATCAGAACTTCGTCAGCCACGCCGAACTGCTGGTAAACCGCTTCCACACCTCGTTTACAGATCACCAGATTCCTGAACCCCTCGTCTCGCGCTCCTTTGAGTATCTGGAGTGCTGTATGACTCCCCATGGTAGCGAGTGTGAGCCCGTCTCGGGCATAACCGTCCAGCAGGCGATGAATTTCGCTGATCGAGATCATCTCAGGTAACCGTCTCCTCCAATCGGTTCTGTTGAATCGCTTTCCGGATTTCCAGAGCCACCCGCTTCCCGATCGAAAGTGACTCTCCGTAGAGGTAGCCCGGATAGGGCGTGAAACAGGTCCCCGGAGAGCCCTGCACACGCAGCGAGATATCAAAAACGACCGCTCGTTCCTCCGGAGGGCCGGGAATGAACGTGGACTGCAACGCAAAGGGACCAATGATACCCGGCGGATAGACCTCTCGCGCAACGCGGACAAACTTCTCGCCCAGCTCGAAGATCTGCTCTAATAGCGATTCCTTTACCGTACAGGCGATATGGCCCGCCTCGATAGCTTTGACCTCAAGGTACTTCAATGCCTCTAACTGCTGCGATGCTGGGAGACGAAGAATGCCATCGAGATTCGTCTGTCTCCTGGTATCAACCCCTAACAGTTCCAGTCGCGCATCTAAAAGCGAGTAGAAGTAATTGAAGTTGAACTGCGCGCCTATCACAAATTCCTCGATGACCGCTTTCTTCAGCCCTTCAGCCGTTATCCTTCCCTCTCGGAGCATCTGATCGGATCTTGTATAAAACTCTTCGGGAGAAGAGGCGAAGAAGAATGCTCGTTCGTACGTCCGCTGTGCCTCCGGCGCCTTAACCAGAACCAGGCGGTCGATCTCCTCAGGACTCTTATATACCCGGGGATAAGGAATCCCACCTTTCTCCATCAGATAATACTGATTCTTCTCCGCGTCCCGTTCCTCGGCACGAAGCATACCCCTCGATCCGAAGAGGGGCAGAAGAAATTCGTCTTCGATACGGTCAAAGCCCACATAGACCTCAAACGAGCGGTGCGGGATAAAAATAACATTATTCGCACGCATCTGCTTCTGGACTCGTTCCTCGGTTATATCTGAAAATCGATCAAGGATAATCGTCTGATCCACAACGCCGCGAGAATCTCCTGCTCGATAGTAGCGGTCATATGTCTTCTCCCTGCCCTTCTGGCACACTACCAGTGTTCTGAAGCCCAGGTCCTTCGCTCCGCGACAGATATCCAGTGCGGAATGTGATCCAAGCACACCGATGGTTATCTCATCCTTATGGTAGTCCGCTAAAATCCCTCTAATCTCTTCTCGTGCGATCATAGAATAGAAATATTGTGTTTTATTACGCCATTAATTTTATAAACTTTGGATATTAGTAGTAAAAAGACGAGCGTCAGGAAAGAGGGTACAGGATACGCTCAACCACAGTGATGCGACGAACCGGGATGGTGGTGAGGAAGTTTATAAGCACGTGGTAGTACCAAAATGACTCAAATAGACCGACCGACGGTCTTTATAAATGCCGCAATGAGCGCGGATGGCAAGATCTCCACAGTACAAGGTACACAGACGAGGATCAGCGGCAAGAAAGATCGGGATCGGGTCGACGCGTTAAAGGCCGGAAGCGATGCGATAATGGTCGGTATCGGCACGGTCCTCGCGGATAACCCATCATTAACCGTGAAATCCAAAAAGAGGCGTGAAAAACGAAAGGCAGAGGGACTGGATGAAAATCCGGTTCGGATCGTGGTGGACAGTACCGCGAGAACGCCGGTTGAGGCCGAACTCCTGGTGAAAGGCGAAGGGAAACGAATAATCGCAGTGTCTCAGCGCGCTGTTCTCGAGGATATAAACCGATTGGGAAAGAAAGCGGAGATTTTGATCTGTGGCACGGAAGAAGTAGACCTGAAGAAGCTGCTCTACGAGTTGTGGCTCCGTGATATACGCCGGGTAATGGTCGAGGGCGGTGCAACGCTCAACTGGTCTTTGATCTCGCAGGGGCTCGTTGATGAGCTCTATACCTATGTGGGCAACATGATACTCGGGGGCAAAACTGCACCAACGCTCGTCGGTGGCAAGGGCTTCGGGGCGGACGATGCAGTGGTAAAGCTCGAGCTATTAGATATGGAGAAGCTGGATGAAGGTGTCTTGCTCCGCTGGCGTGTTACTGCCAAAGGAGGTGAGATGGAGAATGAAACTGCCTGATGCAATAAAGAATTTAAATGATCTTGCATACCTCACGAGGAGGAAGCTGGAGAATGAGAATGGTGAGCAGAGGGGCGCGGTCGTGATGTGGCGAACGAAAGGTGCCGAGGAATTTAACTACCTGCTCCAGTGCCCTTTCTGTGGCGTGGAAGAACAATCACAGGCCTTTTTCAAGAAGAGACCTTATCGAGTGCAGTGTAGCAACTGCGGGAAGAGTATCCTGATCGAGAAGCTTGCGCCAAAATAACAGTTCATGCTTGGAATAAATGCCATATTACCTTTTAGAATTCAGATTCCACGGATCTGCTAAAAATATCTTAGGGAGTTAATTTTTGACGTTGCGAGGCGCTTTCATGTTAGAGGTGTAACAAGAAAAAGACCAGTTTCGCACGTTACGTTGGCAGGTCCTTTTGAAACGAGAAGTATAAAAAGAGTAATTAACGATGTGGAAAATGTTGCTAAAAATTATGACCTCGTGAATTTTCAACTCAAAGGGTTTGGTTATTTCGATAACCCCAATGGCAAGGTTATTTTCGCAGATATTGAGCCCTCAAAAGAACTTGAAGAACTGCGGTGGGAATTAGCAACGAGATTAACGAAGTATGCTGAACTCAAAGAATGGGATAAAGATAAAAAATTTTCATTTCACGCCACAATCGCTTTTAAGGACATTGATAGGAAATTCCCTGACATTTGGAGATACCTGAAAAGCAAAGAAGTCCCAAACATCAACCAATATCTCTTGAGAATAACGATTTTAGGAAAAGGTCGTAGAATAGTGTGCGAATATGACCTCATGCTTAAGAGGATATTAAATCGAAGACAGGCTTTAAGCAAGAAAATATGGATAATAACCAAATTCATATTGAGATTAAAGTTGTTCCGTAGAAGGTTGGTGGGTGCGATTAAAAAGATATTCTGGTGGTCGTAATGATATACCTCATAAGCGATCTGCATTTAAAAGAGTGAAAAACGAAGAGATGAGGTAAGATTTTACAAAATAAAATTGAAGGTTTAAAGCTCACTGACAGAATTAACAGAAATTTTCAGTTATATACACCTTATCATCGTTTGAAATAGCTACACCAATCCCTTCGCTCATCCAATAAGTGGTTAAAATATTCTGTCTATGTCCTTGGCTATTCATCCATCCTTGAACAGTGTATTCAGCTATTTCCTCCTGAGTGTTCCAATCATAAGAGGGAACTCCATCCTAGTAAGTTACTGAACTGTATAAATTGTTTTGAAAAATATTCTCAGCACCCATATAGATGTAATTTCCTACACATACTTCACAATTAAAGCCTTCTTGTTGGTATCTATAAGAAAAATCGTGACCTTCTGGATCACTATGACTAAAATAGTTCCTATTAGCCATGTCTTGACTGTGCTTTCTCGCAATGATATTCAATGTATCATTCCATGATAAGGCAGGCAATCCTCGTTTATCTCTTTCTTCGTTTATCAGATCGTGAATTTGTTTTTCTAGTTCGAGGATATTGATTTCTGGTTTTGATGAAGTCACAAGAGGTGAATAATCGCCTGATTCGTTCCACCAACTACCAATATCTTTACCTACACTTTGAAAAGACGATTGAATTTTGCCAGATTGGTAAGCAGAATATAAAAAATAACCAGCAAGTGCTACAACAGCTAAAATTGTCAGGGCAGTTATAGCTTTTTTAATTTTCTTTTCTCTTTCTTTTCTATATTTGTATCTCAGTTTTCTATAAACAATAGTGCCTTGACCCCCAAGATGTTCAATGTAATATCTGTAATGTTCACCTTTGAGATAGAGGTCCCATCAGCGACCAGTTTTTTTTCGCTATCTTATATGCCTTATTATAAACCCATTGGGGTACTTCCTTTTCATCTACCTCTTCCCAACCAGCTAAATCAATTCTTCTCGGCATAATCTAATTTTATAAAGCTTCCCGAATATCTCCTTCACCGCAATTACCGCTTTCGAATCATCCGGCAGCTCTATTATCGGTTTGCCAACTAAGTCATACGCTCGTATCTGCTCATCTTCGGGAACCACCCCGATAAGCGTCAGCCCACTATCCGCTATCAGTCCAGGCAACGCATTCTGAACGTCCTCATCCTCCGTAACCTTATTCACCACCAGATAGATTTGTCGGACATTTATCTGCAGCTTCTCCGCAAGAATCTTTATCGCCCTGGCGGTTTCGATACCCCGTTTCGTGGGATCGCTCACCACCAGCAGGGTATCCACATCCCGCGTGGTTCGCCGGCTGAGATGCTCCAGCCCTGCTTCGCAATCGATGAGGACGGTCGAGAACCGCGCGGATAACTTGTCAATAAAATGTCGTAGCATATCGTTAATCAGGCAATAGCAGCCTGGACCTTCTGAACGACCCATGGCAAGCAGCGAGAAACGAGGGGTATGCACGAGTATCTCATCCAGCGTGTACTCAATCAGCATATCAGTGGGCATCGTCTCGGAGAAGAAGACCTGTGAAGGCGATGCAATCTCCTCCCTCACATCGCCTATCGTCTTCTGTATTCTCACGCCCAACGCGCTCGGGAGGCTTGTCGCCGGATCTGCATCGATTGCCAGTACTCTTCCTCGTCCCTGCTCGGTGAGCAATTTGAGTACGAGCGATGTTATAATCGTCTTTCCCGTGCCTCCTTTTCCCGCTACTGCGATGATAAAAGCCTTTTTTGCTTCTCCTGTCATTTTTACCACCGCTCGTTCACCCCGCAGGTTCCAAAAAGTCTTAATATGTACTCGTACTTCTTGTTATATGAATTACGCATGCCTGCGCCGGTTTATCTCGAAACCTACGAAAGGGGCGAACTTGAGGAACGGATCGAGCAGTTGATGGATATACTCAACGAGTGTACACTCTGTCCACGCGCCTGTCGTGTCAACCGAACCAGAGGTGAGACGGGCTATTGCAACTCAGGAAAGGATCTGATAGTCTCCAGTGCACAGCCCCATTACGGGGAGGAAGACGTTTTGGTCGGGACCTACGGCTCAGGAACAATATTTCTTACCAACTGTAATCTGGGCTGTATATTCTGCCAGAATTACGATATCAGCCACCTGGGATATGGGCAGCGGGTGACCGGGGAGGAATTTGCACGGAGCATGCTCAGTCTGCAACGAAGAGGTTGCCATAATATCAATCTCGTCACTCCCACCCATTTCACGCCCCAGATCGTAAAAGCACTGAAAATAGCGATTGAATACGGGCTCCACATCCCTTTGGTGTATAATTGCGGGGGATACGAATCGAAACGAACCATCGAGTTATTGGATGGCATCGTGGATATCTACATGCCTGACATCAAGTATAGTGACGAGGCGAGTGCGAGGAAGTATTCAAACGCGCCTGATTACTTCGACGTCTGTAAAGAAGCGGTTAAGGAGATGCATCGCCAGGTCGGTGATTTAACCGTTGATGCACAGGGGGTCGCGGTAAGAGGACTGCTGATACGTCATTTAGTGCTGCCGAATCATGTGGCCGGCTCTGCAGAAGTCTTCAAGTTTATCGCAACTGAACTCTCAAAGGAGTCCTATGTCAATATCATGCTGCAATATCGACCTATGTACCGAGCGTATGAGTATAAGGAACTGAACCGGAGAATAACCGTGAGCGAATACCAGGAAGCGCTTGATAGCGCGAAGGACTGGGGTTTGCATCGAGGGTTTGAGTACTGACGATGTGGGGAAAGCAGGAGAATGAACTGATATTTCTGGGAACCGCAGGTGCGAGGTTCGTCATGATCACGCAGTTGCGCTCTTCTGCGGGGACTGTCATGAGCTTGAAAGATACCACGATCCTCATCGATCCGGGTCCCGGAACGTTGGTAAAATTCACGGCAAGCAAGCCAAAGCTCAACCCCGCCAAATTGGATGCGATTCTGCTCACGCATAAACATTTGGACCATTCAAATGATGTCAACGTGATGATCGAAGCGATGACTGAGGGCGGCTTCAAGCCCAAAGGGATACTGCTCGCGCCCAACGATGCCTTAACCGATGCGGGAGACGCGGTTGTTTTGAACTATTATAAAGGGCTCGTCGATAAGATCGAGGTGCTCGAGGAAGGGGGTAGTTATGCAGTCGGTAACCTCGAGCTCCACACACCGAAACGGCATGTGCATGGCATTGTGGAAACCTACGGGCTGAACATAAAGGTACAGGATGACCCTAAGACCACCGTTTCTTTTATTGCTGATACGCTCTATTTCGATGGGCTGGAGCGGTATTATGAGGGCGAGGTGCTCGTCCTGAACGTGGCGATGTATAAACGGCGCGAAGGTGTTGATCATCTCTCGGTGGAGGATGCGAAGAGGATTATAGAAGCGAGGAGCCCAAAGGTTGCTATACTCACCCATTTCGGCATGACCATGCTCAGAAATAAGCCATGGGAGATCGCGAAGCAGCTCAGTCGAGAGACGGGCGTGAATGTGATCGCGGCACGTGATGGGATGCGATTTGACCTCAACCCGTTTATCTGAGCGCTTCTCCCCAGCCGCCCGACGGTTCGCTCATGATGGTACCTATGGTTCTAACCTCAGGTTCGTACCTCATTTCCGTACCACAAGTTCCTAACCCTTTTTATAGTTCTGTTCCTAATCGTCCTTCTGGACGGTTCATCACTACAAATTGTATGAAGAGAGGCTCTTTGGGGAATTGGATCGTGATACTGAGAGGCAACCTGCTCAAACAGACGCCGGGCGGGGAGGTGTGAGGAGTTGAAGAAAAGAAGTCGCCTCGTCTTGGGACTTTCCATCGCCTTTGATCTCGCCGTACTCCTAATTCTTCTGGTCGTCGTATCGGTATACACGGACATACCGCAGCTCGAACCGGTGAGAAAGCAAGTTGACTCTTTTAAAGCGGTATTGAACTCGTTCTCTGCCCAAGCACCAGAAGAAATTGTAACCAAGGAACCGCATGAAAATGTAACGATAGAAGAGATATTACGAGATCCAGAGCTCTATAACGGGAGAATTGTTACGACTCAAGGGAGACTGATTAAAAGTACTAACTACCCCTATAAAGAGACTCCAGAAGGAGAAAAGCTCTGGTATGCATTGAATGATCGGAACTTTGTCATTTCGATCGTCCCACCATTACCCGCAACTCGCACGTATAACGCGGGCGAAACGTATCATGTAAAAGGACGAGTTAAGTATATAGAAACCAGAGAGTACATGAGTACCAAAGCGTACACTTGGGAAATCGCATTGGTCCCTCATGAGATGACAAAAATAAGTTAACGGTTCAGGCACGGCTGCCCTGCACAACTACTCGTGGGTGATACCCTATGGCACAGCGTGAGCTTCCTCTACCTCCTCACTTCGTCCCTGATAAGGTTGGTACCGTCTGGAAGGTTCTCTATCAGGAACGTGCTCGGGAGGCTGAACAATGGGCGGAGCAGCATTCCATACTACCGGCGGCCACTGACCGATTCAAAATCTGTCTCGTGGCGGTCGACGTGCAGAATACCTTCTGTATCCCGGGCTTTGAATTATTCGTGGCCGGTCGTTCCGGGTCAGGCGCGGTTGACGACAATCGGAGGTTGTGTGCATTTATATACCGGAACCTGGATGTGATTACCCGGATCTCGCCGACGATGGATACACATCAGGCAGTGCAGATCTTTCATTCGGTATTCTGGATCAATGACAAAGGCGAGCATCCAGGACCGTACACGCTCATCTCGGAACAGGATGTAACGAGCGGTCGGTGGAGGTTTAATCCGGCACTCAGTTATAGTCTCGGGATCGATGAGCACTACGCACAGCGGCACCTCAGGCACTATACCCGGAGATTGAAGGAGGGTGGAAAATATCAACTGACCATCTGGCCCTATCACGTCATGCTGGGAAGCATTGGTCATGCCCTCGTTTCGGCAGTCGAGGAAGCGATCTTCTTCCATAGCATAGCACGGTACTGCCAACCGAATTTTCAGCTCAAGGGGAACAATCCATTTACCGAGCACTATTCGGTCCTCGGTCCAGAGGTGCTGGACGGCCCTGATGGTGCGCCACTTGCACAGCGGAATCGCTCGTTCATCGAGCAGCTCGTGCAGTTCGACGCGGTCATCATCGCCGGGCAGGCTAAGAGCCACTGTGTTGCCTGGACAGTTGAGGATCTCCTGAAGGAGATCTCAGTTCGCGATACGAAGTTGGCGGCGAAGGTCTACCTCCTCGAAGATTGTACCTCACCGGTCGTGGTACCCGGTGTGATGGACTATACAGATGAGGCCGATGCAGCATTCAGGAGATTCGCCGATGCCGGTATGCATATCGTCCGGTCCACCGACCCCATCGAGAGCTGGCCGGGTATCAAGCGTTGAGTTAGCGCCTCTCAAAGGATATAAGAATCGCCGGAACAGAATAATTATTGATAACCGCTTTGATTTCACCCCTGCAGGCATAGAGGGGATATGCGATTAAATATGCAAACGCACCGCCGTGAAGCAGCATTCCAATATCAGAATAATGAGCAATGAGCTCCAAATTCACCATAGATAGAAGAACAAAAACGATGAGCAGAGCCCAACCCCGTTTCAGACCCACTCTAACAACCGTGGTACTCGAATTCCCCAGATCTTCATTGTAATCATTTATTTGATGCGTGAGGAGAGACTCGCTCCCTATGATCATAAACAGGGATGCAATCAACAGAGTAAGCATATTTAACTCATCTCCTGCCAGTGTAAACCCCGCTAAAAAGGGAAATAAGCCAAACATCATACCATGAGTTACTATATCAACAATAAACCGCTCTTTGAGCCGTATATATCGTACTGAATAGAGCGTGAGAAATACAATACTTACCATCGTGAATAAAAATCCGCGTCGTGTCAAAAAGCAGGAAAGTACGATTGGGATTACGAGCAGCACACTCATGAGCATAAACGTTCCTTGCTTCGTTATTTTGCCCGCAGAAAGAGGATTTTTACCCATCATGACTTTCTTCGTATTCCGATTGTCTATTTCAACATCGAAGTAGTTGTTTATGACGAACCCATAGCTTATCACACAGAAGAAGATTATGCCGGCTATGATAAGTACAGTGGGCGTAGCATCTCCTAAAATCGCGCCGATAAGCGGGATGGGTATAAAGAACTTTATCCATTCCTTGACCCTCAGCATCTTGAGATAGTCCTTTGCGTTCATCTTATCCGCTCCATCGCCGCATTCGAGACCCGCATTTCATCCTCTTTATCTGCAATAAATAGTTCATATATATGTATAAATATATTCATAGTACTAACGGCACTGAAAAACGCACCAAGAATAAGGGAAATGGCGGTCTCGAGAGTTCTGACCGCCTCAATGATTGTCATGAGCACGGTAATCTTAACCCATTTATCGCTTCTCCCAACGCAGCAGGGGCATGGAAACGGCCGGTAATCTCTCTAATAAAACAGTATCGCCTTTAGTTCCAGAACGCGGGTAATCTCATCTAATATCTCCTGTATTTTACCCTTTACTCGCCTCCATGCCTCCTGAACAGGAACCGCGGTATAAACATATTTAAGCCTTTTCCCCTCTTCTACCCTTTTTATTATAAATCCTTCCTGGTCCAATCGCTGGATATATTTCCGTATGGTTCGTTCTGAAAGATTCAGGAGGTTCTCAATCTGTTTTATCGTTAACGAGGAGTTTAGTAAAAGATTATAAATTTTGATCTCTATTGGCTTAAAATTAAGAAACCCTAAACTAACATTTAATAACTCAATTGGTTTCCTGCCTTCTTTCAACGCCTTTTCTATATCCGCGATATAATTTCTTTTTATCATGAGTGCATTATACTATGAATAAATTACTATATAAAAGCTTCAGAGGTATGAATCTTTTAGCACGATGAATCAACCTTTCTAAAGTCACGCTAACAATCGTTTTATCACCTTATCCAGGATGCAACTGCGCGAGATAATCCCCACCAACTGGTCGCCTTCCATGACGAGTAAGCGACCCACGCCGGCTTTCGTCATCTTCTCGATCGCATCAATGACACACTCTTCAGGACTGGCACAGATCAATCTGGTGCTCATACGCTCCTTAACGCGAATCGTATCCCAGTCCTCTCGCGCCACCCGAAGCAAATCCTTGTACGAGATGACGCCCGTTACCTTATTCGCCTGATTCACCACAGGATAACCCTGATGCTGGTATTTAGTGATTAAAGCATCCAGCTCCTTTAAAGTTGCTTCCTCCGGTATCGTGATCACGTTGGGTTCCATAATCGCGCCTACAGTGACGCACTTGAGCCAGCCGCGGCCTTCAGCCAACCGCTTTATCTTATCCGGGATCGCCATCAGCCTCCCCTCCCTGGTTCTTCATCCCTCATACTCATTCCTGTCTCTTCCCTCGCTCGAAGAGCACGAGAACCGCGGGCACCACGGTCAGTGCCGCGACCATGCTACAGGTCACGCCCATCGCCAGCATCTTCCCCATCTCCTGCATCATGGGCAGTTCACCGAGCGAGAGGCACAGGAATCCGGTTACCGCTGCAATCGTCGTGATAAGCATCGGGTAAAAGACATTGGAGAGGGTATTCACCATCGCCTCTTCTCGTGCGTACGATTGCAACTCATACCTGAACCGCTTCGTCACCTGAATCCCAAAATCGATCCCGATACCCATGATCATCGCGAGTGCACCTGAGGTCATCGGGGTCACCTCAAATCCAATCAGGTAAAGTATGCCGTAGGTCCATACAGTGCCGAGGAGAATGGTTAAGAGCGGAATGAGCCCGTACTTGATCGAAACGAAGAGAAGAATAAGAATAATAATGATGAGCGCGAAGCTGACCAAAGACGTTTTTTGCATCGTCTCGCCCGCGAGTCGCTCCATCGTTACCCCGATCACGGGGTCGCCTGTAATCTCTACCCTGATACCCGGCGGAGGCGGTAATCGAATCACCTCCTGTAATTCATCAACCACGTCGTGTTCGTCTATCTCGTCCAATAAGGTCAGCCGCACCACACTGAGCGTATAATCAGTGCTGATATAACTGCTGAGCTGCTGCTCGAGCAGCGGATTCTGCCTCAGCAACGACTTCACACTGGCTAACGAACCCGGTATAATCCCGCGATTCCCAGCCTTGATCACGTCAGCAGCACTTCTCGCATCGATGATTCCATAGACCAACTGAGCCCGCGCGGAGAGCGCATCGACATACCGTAAGGCTTCAGGATCACGCACGTCCCGGATCTCCAGGGAGTTGCTATAGCGCGGATCAACCTCCACCACAATGGTCGAACTGGAGAAGGTGCCGGCAAATTGATCTGATACGAGCTTGAGCGTCTCAATGACCTCGACATGCTCGGGAAGCATATCCTCTTGCGACATCCCCACCGTCTCCATCTTCGATGCGTAATAGCCGAGGACGATGGTGACCAGGCAAAAGAGCGCTAAAAGGAGCATTTTACGATACGCGACAAATGCTGCATACCGCTTCAAGAGTCTCCTATTTTCTCCGCTTTGGTTATCGCGCATCTGACCTCCCTTCCTTAGCCCAGCTATACAACCAGTCGGCTAATCGCTTCGATTGAAGCCGCTCTTCAAAGAGTATGAAACAGGGATTCGCCACGGTGGCCGCAACCCAGCAGAACCCTATACCGAGCGCGAGTGTCTGGCCGAGGTGCTGAACCATCGGCAAAAAGGAGAGCGTCAGGGCGAGGAAAGCCGCAGCAGTAGTAGTCCCCGAACCAAAGGTTGATGCACCTATATTAGAGACCGTAATCCGTAAGGCTACTTCCGGTGTGGTGCGCTGACGTTCCTCGTAATAACGCGAGACCATAAAGATGCCGTACTCGACACCGAGACCCAGAAGGATAGCACCAATCACACCGGTGGCGACGGATATCTTAATACCAAGATAACCCAGGGTGCCAAAGGTCCAGACGATGGTGAGGATGAGTGGCAGGAAGACAATAAAACCACGTGAGAACGATCGCTCCAGTACGACTAATAATCCGAAGATGATAATCGCCGCCGCCAAAGTCGTCACCACCGTGTCTCCTTTGAGCAGTCGCACGACCTCAACAATGAGTGGCGCGTTACCCGTGATCCGGTAGTTCACCCCTGCAGGTTTCGTAATCGCTTCGATATCACGCTGAATGAGCTTCGTCATCTTTGTCACCTTCTCTTCATCCGTCCCTATCGCGGTATACGCATAGATCAGCATAACGCTGCTGTCACGATTAAAGAACAGCTCCGCTCCAGGCGTTGCAGCTAAAATCGCTTTCACGCCCTCAATATCCTCGGGCACGCCACGCTGAAAGACCGGTGCGATAGACCGAACACCTTCAATCGAAGGTTCTGCTGCCAGACGCGCATGCAGTTCAACCACCGATTTGATCACCCGTGGGTCCTTAAGATCGCGCGGAACGCCCTCCGCACCACTCTCATCATCCAGTTCGACGGCAATAACCAGGAACTCTTCGCCCGTGAACGTGTTTGCAATCCGCTTCTGCATCTGAAACACCGGCAAATCCCTGGGCCATTCCTTCGAAAGGTCGCCTTGAAACTCGAGAAGCGTCATCCCATAGCCCAGAACTACCGTTATGAGTACAATCACGAGGATTATCCTCCTGTAATGCCGGTATTGTACCGCTGCAAGATGTTCCAGCGCTCTTTCCACACCTATCTTCCCTTTGGGATCCATTCGATTAACCCCTCTCTCTTATGCGCACCGGCACGCCCATCTGTCCTCAGTGAGCAGGGTCAAACCCGTTTTCTTAGCCTTGCTCCGATGGCGAAGACGAAAATCAGTGCGATCAGACCTGATAGCGCCCCAAATCCGGGTATAACCGAGCTTCTGGGCGATCGTCCCGGCGTCACGTCCAGTTTGATCTCCTTGTTGAAGAGGTATACGTTATCATCGCCGAGGTTACGATCGCCGGTGCATCGTATCTCTATACCGATTGGATACCCTTTCGGTACTGCATCGGTATCCACATCGAACTTCAGGATCGCAGTGCCTGCTTCTCCGATCGCGAGATTACCGACAAAATCGCTCTTCACATCGTAGTCGAAGGGCACGTTCGCCTCACCCGTCATGCGCACACTCGCGGATTCCGCTTTCGCCGAACCAACATTCCTGATCGTAACATACAGGACTACACCGGAATAACCCGGGGTTAGGTTCATCGGCACGGTATAATATGAAGTGATCTCAAAGGCGGGTTTAGGCTTCACCAGAATCGCCACCTCACGCATCACCTCGTACTCGTTCCCCTTTGTATCTTTATACCGTATCTGGAGTGGTATGGTCTGCGTTCCTGATGCAATCCCCTCAGCAATATCAAGGTGGAATACCGCCTCGCTCTTCTCACCGGAATTTAATCGCCCGATGTATGAACGGTCTGTCCCGGACCACGAGGGCGTGAATTTATCATTGAGGAGCATTTTTGCCTCTATATCCTTTGCCGCCGCTTCCCCACTGTTCTCTATCACTGCTCTGAGTTCCACATTCCTATCGCCCGGTCGTATCCCTGCGGGGTCAGTTGTGACATCGCCAACATTGATCACTGCACTTCCCGTTACGCTGAACGACAGTCCTAAGAGCTTGGTTATTTCAGGGCTGGTTACATAGCCTGCGGAGGAATTGAAATAATATTCACGCCAGGAGCAGTTAACTGGAATGGAATAAACCCCAGTGGGCGCTTCTTCTTTTATATGGATCGTAATTCGTACGTCCGTCGAGCTCCATGAGTTCAGGGTATTGATATGCATGACGGTGGGCCCCACGAGTGAGACCACCTGAGTCCCCTGGAATGCTAATCGAATATCCCTCGCATCTATTCCGCCGTTGTTCTTTACCGTCACGATGACCTCGCTCGTCTCGCCAGGACTGAACTCGGTCGGCCGTACCCCGGTGATGGTAATCGATGAGAATATCGCCGTGGCAGTTGGAACGACGGACGGTATGGGTAAGGAATAAAAAGGTGCAATAGAACCGAGGAATACCAGACTGAGCGTGAGAAGCGCGATCAACTTCTTCCGCCCGGGCTTCTTCCTCTCTTCCCGCTTCATTCCCCGGCTGCCATCGATCTCTTTTCGCATACCGTGTATAATACCCCTATTACAGTTCGTGGTCTATCCTCGATTATTCTGGAAAAGAAAAAGTCTGAGTATATAAAGATTTACGAGCAGAAATATACGCTAAAACTATACGCTTTGAAAAGCAGGACCTGGTAAGCGACGCTAAACGATTTTAATCTGCTCTAAGCTGCATTCATGCCTAAAATTTATATTTAGAAGAGACCTGGTACTCAACTACATCGGGATTGAGCCATTTACTTACCTCTTTACGCTCGGTTGGCGGCTGTCCCTGCTTCATCATCTTCACATAGCGCTTCAACCGGTTCGCCATCCAGTTCGCGGCGCGCGCGAGTAACCAGCTCCCGATGCTTTTGCTCTTCTGGTATTCGCGCAGCAGGACGGGCATAACCGTGAGATTATGATCGAGGCATTCGCCCATAAGCTGCCAGTGCTCCGGTGTCATCTTCGCTATGGTAAAGGTCTCTTCGTTATCCAGCATGGTGCCGCGCATGGAGACGAAGTTCATTGGCACGATGAGTGATGCAGTGCCTTTCAACTCGTCCACCAGTTCGATACTCTTGAGGACATCATCCACAGTCTCGCCGGGCAGTCCGTTTATCAGTGTTGCCGCGTTGAACCACGTATTATCATCAAGGATGCCGAACGCTCCTTTGACGATCTCTGGCCACTTCTCCGGGGGTGAAGGGAGCGCTTTGCCACGCATGTGCAGTGCGATCAGCCGCTCGCTTCCCGTTTCAATGCCGGTCTGTGATCCCAGCCAATCCTGATCGAGCATGGAGTAGCAGGTTTCTGAGAGTGCGGTAACCAGACCGGGATTATGATACACGGTGGCGAGAGCGACATGGCTCGCTCCGATACTCTTGACCCCTTCAACAGCAGCAACACGCTCGATGAGCTTGAGCACCTCGTGCTCATTCGGCTTTAGCCCTTTCGCACCGTAACGCAGGAGATCTTCAGAATGAAGCGAGATCGCCCTCTGACCTCCCTCTATATTCGTCTTTACATCCTTCACAATGTGCTCAATCGATTTAAAACGGAGCTTGTGCATATCCGGTGTGCAGAACGAACAGCGCCTTCCACATCCCCTGCTAATCTCGACCAGTCCATGAATCGTCGCACCCCGGATGGGGGGTATCGCCTCTGCATTCGGCTCTTTCCCAATGATGATCCGAGGTACTTGCTCACCCTCACAGATAGATTTGAAGATCTCGGGAAGGCTGACTTCACACTCACCGAGGAAGACATGATCAATACCCAGTTTGTCCATGATCCCCTCATCAGCTAACTGCCATGCCCCTTTCCCGCCTGCAACCACCGTTTTATCCTTCACCACCCGCTTCTTCATCAATTCAAAGAATTTCACACGGTTGTATGGCGGGCCTCTATTGAGGAGATCCACAAACTCCGAGGTTGGTGGGCTGATACCCAGGTAATCGTGTCCACTTACTCCTATTATCTCCGTCCGGCTGCCTGCTACCTGCTCCAGATCCCTCGGATGAACCACCGCGACTTCATCCGCGCCAAACTCCGCTGCCAATATCGCCTCCACAATTCTGAGTCCATAATCAGCATACAGAGCCCGCCCGTTCTTCCGCGGTACCGGCGGCGAGAAGATGCTGAAGAAGAACCAATCGGGAATGATACCCTGAGGCATGCAGGTCGAGAATCCCACAAAGATCCCCCAGCGATACTGGCTCATCATCGTCTCATCAGCAGTCAGCACGATTTTGGGATTCCGCTGCATTTTCAAGCCGCCGGAGTTCAGCATCGCGCTCACTCAACCTCCCTTCCGAGCTTCGTCATCCGCATCTTCCACTCTTCTGAGGTAATTGATCGCGCGCTCCACGTTCTCACTGAGATGCTCAAGCTCTTTTATGCCCTCGAGATCATCCCTGAGCAGGTCGAGATATCCCAATACTCGCTCCCGTTCAGCCTTTATCAGCTCCACAAAGTTCACATTCGCGAGGTACCGGTTCTTTCTGATCCGCCGGAACCGCGCCACGAGACCCAATTTGATGAGCGTATTGAGGTAATTGATCGTCGAAGAATAGGCGTAACTTGTTCGCTCACTTATCTCTTTCGCAGAGAGCGGCTCACAGGATGCGAGCAGCACGGCGTAGATGGAACTACAGCCTTCTCCTAGCCCCCAACTCATCATCACGGCCTTCACGCCCCCGATAATCCGGTCCATCGGGTTTTCAAGTTTCGCGCGCCGAGTTCTTGATATTCTCATAATTATTATAATAAGCATAACCTCTACTAATTCTTTTGGGCAGTCGTTTGAATCCGGCTCGTTAATCGGGTCGCGAATCTTGAGACGGTCTGGTACGCCCCTCTTCTTACCTGCGTTCGGCCTGCAGCAGATAATCGAGTACTACCAGAGCAACCATCGCCTCCGCCACCGGGACTATCCGTGGACAGATACAGGGATCGTGCCTGCCGGTTACCCGTATCTCCACCTCGGTCATCTGCTCCATATTCACACTTCTCTGGGGCTTCGAGATGGATGAAGGTGGCTTGACCGCAATCCGGCATACCACCGGCTCTCCCGTCGAGATACCACCCAAGATCCCACCTGCATTGTTCGTTCTCGTTCTGATCCTCCCCGCTTCGATATACAGTGCATCGTTCATCTCGCTTCCTTTCATCCGCGCAGCGTCAAAACCCGCGCCTATCTCGACACCCTTCACCGCACCGATACTCATCAACGCCTTTGCGAGTTCGGCATCCAATTTGTCGAAGACCGGCTCGCCCAAACCCGCGGGAACGCCGAGCGCATGCACTTCCACAATGCCACCGACGCTCTCGCCCTCTTCCCTGGCCGCGCGTATCAACGCCTCCATTCTCTTCGCTGCTTCTAGATCCGCACACCTGACTGCATTGCTCTCCGCATGCCGCATTATCTCCTCCACACTCACTCTTCTCGCACGAATTCCCCCGATCGCCACGACATGCCCGAGAATATGGATACCACGGCTCGCCAGAATCTTCTTCGCGATTGCACCGGCTGCAACGCGCGCAACAGTCTCCCGTCCCGAAGCGCGTCCACCGCCCCGGTAATCCCGTATCCCGTACTTCAGGTGATACGTGAGATCCGCTTGACCCGGCCGCGCAATATCTTTCAGTGGCTCATAAGGGCTTGAATCCACGTCGGTATTCCAGACGAGCATGGAAATCGGCGTGCCGAGCGTTTTACCGGCGAAGAGGCCGGACAATATCTTCACCTCGTCTGCTTCCTTCCGTTCGCTGCTGATCCCACTTATGCCGGGTTTTCTCCGATCCAGTTCGCGCTGTATATCCTCTTCTGAGAGCTCGAGCCCGGGCGGACAACCATCGACAACCACGCCCATCGCCTCGCCGTGTGACTCTCCCCAAGTTGTTACCGTAAATAGCTTTCCGAATGAATTGCCCGACATGGTAGCAAAGGATGTATACGCTCTTAGTATTAATACCCTTTTCTCAGCCAAGAAAGTTTCTGTGCGTACCTGTGCGTACGGGAGAGTAAATGTAGGTTAACAACATGCTCATAGCGCTGGTAATCCGGATACCTGTTCCCTGCCGCCTCGCCGATCGGTGTGATATCCGATTCGAGCGTTAACCGGCTCACGACCTCAAATCTTCCCGTGCAATCACCATTCTCTGGATCTCAGAGGTGCCAACGACAATACTCAGCAGCTTTGCATCGCGGTAATACCGCTCCGCCGGGCAGCGCTTCGTGCATCCGTATCCCCCGTGTATCTGCACGGCATGTATCGCCGCACGTTGCGCAACCTCCGAGGCATAAAGCTTTGCCATAGCCGCTTCTTTCGTGCATTTCTCGCCAGTATCCGCGAGGTACGCAGCTTTGTAGGTGAGTAACCGCGCGGCTTCGAGCTCCAGAGCCATGTCCGCGAGCATGAACTGGATCGCCTGGAACCTGGCAATTGGCTGTGCAAACTGCTTCCTCTCCTTTGCATAGCTCCTGGAGGCGTCAAGGCATGCCTGCGTAATACCCACGCCAACACTGCCCATCGCTATCCGATCCCGGTCCAGCGTTGCCAGTGCTAAGCGGAGCCCCGCACCTTCAGTGCCCAATCGGTTCTCCTCCGGAACTCTGCAATCGGTGAACTGCAAACTCCCGACGATACACCCTCGCAGGCCCAGCAGATCTTCTCTCTTCTCGAACGAGAACCCCTTCATGCCCTTCTCCAGGATAAAAGCACTTATCCCCTCTTTACGTCCGCTCTGCGCGGTATAAGCAAAAACCACGTAGATGTCCGCGACCGCTGTGTTGGTGATATACGCCTTTCTTCCATTCAGCAGATACTCGTCCCCTTCATGAAGAGCAGTGGATTCGAGCGATGCGGGATCAGAACCTGCTTCGTGCTCGGTTAACGCAAAAGCGCCCAATTTGGTCCCCTCACAGAGCGGTCTGAGATAACGCTCCTTCTGCGCTTCGGTACCTGCCGAGTAGATGGCAAACATCGAGATGAGATCGGCTACGCATATACATCCTATGCTCGCACTTGCCCTTGAAAGCTCCTCGAGCATGAGAATGTAGCTCAGAAACGTGCTATTTGAGCCGCTGTAGGTTAGTGGGAAGGGTAACCCGAGGAATTTGAGCTCCGCCATGCGCTTCGTTATATCAAGAGGGAACTTCCCACTTCGGTCCAGCTCAGCGGCTCGAGGCTGTAGCTCCTTCTCGGCAAATGCGCGCGCGCGCCTCTGAACTGCGTGCTCCTCTTCAGTTAATCCAAATTCCATGCACCCGGTAAGGGCTTATAGAGCGCGGTACCTAAAAAATCTTTGAGTACAAGTTTTATGTGCATGAAAGAGGGATAAAAGGTTAGAGCGTAACCGCGGTGCGCTCAGCTCAGTATACGTGAGGGGGTACGCAAAACGAAGAAGCCAGCTCTGAACATCGGAATGGTCGGACATGTGGATCATGGAAAGACAACGTTAGTCAACGCGTTATCCGGTGAATGGACGGACCGACATAGTGAAGAGATCAAGCGAGGAATATCAATACGGCTCGGCTATGCGGATGCGACCTTCAGACGATGTCCGGTTTGCGAAGAGCCGGATTGTTACACGGTGGAAGAGATTTGTAAGCATTGCGGCTCGAAGACTGACGAGCTGCGGGCTGTTTCTTTTGTGGATTCACCCGGTCATGAAGCGTTAATGGCAACGATGCTCAGTGGTGCGGCGATTATGGATGGCGCGGTTCTGCTCATCGCGGCTTCCGAGCCCTGCCCACAGCCTCAGACGAAGGAGCATTTGATGGCACTGAGCATCGTGGGCATTGATAAAATCGTCATTGCGCAGAATAAAATCGACCTCGTTTCGAGGGAGGGGGCGATCGCGCACTATCGTCAAATAAAAGCGTTTGTTAAAGGGACCATTGCGGAAAACGCACCGATTGTGCCGCTATCCGCACAGCAGTCTGCGAATGTTGATGTATTGATCCAGGCTTTAGAGAAGACCATACCCACGCCTGAACGAGCACTTGATGAAGCTGCACGGATGTATATTGCACGCTCCTTCGATGTGAATAAGCCTGGCACGCCTATACCGGAACTCAAAGGCGGGGTCATCGGTGGTTCGCTCCTCAAGGGACGGCTGAAGGAAGGCGATAAGTTAGAAATACTCCCCGGGAGGAGTGTGACGACGGGTGGCAAGGAGAGATGGATACCAATCGAAACGGAGATCACCTCAATCATTGTTGGCGGTGAACGGGTCAAAGAAGTGGCTCCCGGCGGACTTGTTGGCATTGGCACGAAGTTGGACCCGAGTATGACGAAAGAGGACTCGTTAGTGGGGCAGTGTGCAGGAATTCCGGGCACCTTACCACCAACGTGGAATGAACTGGCGATCGAATTTCAATTGTTCGAACGCGCGGTCGGCGTAGAAAAGGAAGTGGACGTGCCACCAATAAAAGTGGGTGAGCATATCATGGTGAGTGCGGGGACTGCAATTACGATCGGTGAGGTGAAGAAGGTGACGAAGAAGAGCCTTGAGGTGAAGCTGAGCAGACCGATATGCGCGGAACAAGGGTCTCGCGTGGCCATCGGACGTAAGATGAGGGAACGATGGCACTTGATCGGTGCGGGTGTCATAAAGTAAGACCGGTTTAGGACGCTGCAGCGGCGCGTGAGAAGACGATTTTGCCATCTGAGACCTCAGCCCGGATCGTATCGCCTTCACTGAACTCGCCATCTAGGATCTTCATGGATAAGGGGTCCTCGATCATCCGCTGAATGGTTCGCTTGACCGGTCTCGCTCCAAATATCGGATCGAAGCCTTTGCTCGCGATCAATTCTTTGACCGCATCGCTCGCCGAGATCGTAATTCTCTTCTCCGCGAGCCTCTCCTGGAGGTACCGCAGTTGGATCTCAACCACCTTCTTTATCTCAGCCTTGCCCAGCGGGTTGAATATAACCGTCTCATCAATCCGATTCAAGAACTCGGGCCGGAAGTTCATTTTCAGCACCTCCATCACCTTCTCTTCCAGCTCCTTGCCTCTCAATTCCTGTATGAACGGGGTTGCAATGTTCGAGGTCATAATAATAACCGTGTTTTTGAAGTTCACGGTTCTCCCATGACCATCCGTGAGACGACCATCGTCCAGGATCTGAAGCAGCAGATTGAAGACATCCACATGTGCCTTCTCGATCTCGTCAAAGAGGATGACGGTGTACGGCCGTCTCCGCACCGCTTCGGTCAGGAATCCGCCCTCTTCATACCCCACGTAGCCGGGCGGTGCACCGATAAGCCGCGCAATCGAGTGCCGCTCCATGAACTCCGACATGTCCATACGCACCATTGCCCGTTCATCATCGAAGAGAAATTCCGCAAGTGCCTTTGCGAGTTCCGTCTTCCCGACGCCCGTTGGACCGAGGAAAATGAACGACCCGATGGGTCTGTTCGGATCGCTGAGCCCTGCTCGACCCCGTCTGATCGCATTGGACACCAGGGCAATCGCTTTATCCTGACCAACCACGCGCTCTTTCAATCGCTCTTCCATATGCAGCAACTTCTCGGTCTCGGCCTCAAGCATCTTCGAGACGGGTATCCCGGACCATTTCGCAATCACCTCGGCAACGTCCTCCTCGTCAACTTCCTCTTTGAGCAGCATCTGATCCTTCTGCAGTCCCTTGAGCTTTTCATTTTGCGCATCCAATTCCTTCTGTAGTTCGATCAGCGTACCGTAGCGAATTTGTGCCACGCGTTCCAAATTGCCACTCCGTTCAGCCTGCTGCTCTTCTAACTTCGCCTGGTCGATCTTCGCTTTGATCTCCCGTATTCGCTGGATCAACTCCTTCTCATTCTGCCATCTCGCTTTGAGCTGGTCAGCCTTTTCCTTTAATTCAGAGAGTTCCTTTCTGAGCTTCTCAAGCCGTTCCTTTGATTCTTTATCTTTCTCGCGCTTCAAAGCCTGTTCTTCGATCTCCAATTGCCTGATTTTCCGTTCCACCTCGTCTATTTCCGCGGGCATACTATCAATCTCGGTTCTCAACTTCGAAGCGGCTTCGTCAATCGCATCAATCGCTTTGTCCGGCAGGAATCGATCGGTGATATATCTGCTGGAAAGCGTGGCCGCGGCAATCAATGCGGCATCCTGTATCCTCACCCCATGATGCAGTTCATATCGCTCCTTCAATCCGCGGAGAATCGAAATGGTATCCTCAACTGATGGTTCTCGGACCGTAATCGGCTGGAACCGGCGTTCCAGTGCGGCATCCTTCTCGATATACTTGCGATATTCATCGGTCGTCGTTGCACCGACGCATCTGAGTTCGCCGCGTGCAAGTGCGGGCTTGAGCATATTCGAGGCATCTATCGCACCCTCGGCCGCGCCTGCTCCCACAACTGTGTGTAATTCATCAATAAAGAGGATAATCTGACCTTCAGCGGCATCAATCTCCCGTAATACCGCCTTCAGTCGGTCCTCAAACTCACCTCTGAACTTCGTTCCGGCAATTAAGGCTCCCATATCGAGCGCAACCACGCGCTTATCTTTTAAGGTCTCAGGAACGTCGCCGTTAACAATTCGCTGGGCCAAGCCTTCCACAATCGCAGTCTTCCCCACGCCCGCCTCTCCGATCAGCACGGGATTATTCTTCGTTCTCCTCGAAAGGACTTGAATCACCCTGCGGATCTCGTCATTTCGGCCTATCACCGGGTCGAGCTTCCCTTTACGCGCGAGATCGGTCAGATCGCGTGTGTACCGTTGCAGTGCCTGATACTTCGCCTCGGGCGTTTGATCCACTATGCGCTGCTGACCGCGAATTCCCGTCAAGGCTTCATAGATCCTCTCCTTCGTCACACCCATTCCTTTAAGGATCCGCGGTGATCCCGGCTCGTCCTCCTCAGCGATCGCGAGGAGCATATGCTCCGTGCTCATATACTCATCCTTCATCGCCTGGGCGGCTTTCCATGCCTGCTCCAGCGTCTTGTTCAAGCGCGGCGTGAGGTAAATCTGGTCAATGCCACCGCCTCCATAGACCTGGGGCAAGGAACGTAAATGCGCATTGAGGCGAGATTTGAGCTGCTCGGTATCTACACCGATTCTCTGCAGTATCGGGCCGATGATACCGTCCGATTGTTCAACCAGAGCTAAAAGGAGGTGTTCCACATCTATCTGCTGATGGGTATATCTGTCGGCGATGTTCTTTGCTTCCTGCAGCGCCTCCTGCGCCTTCAAAGTCAGTTTATCAAGCCTCATAGGGGTATCACGCTCTCCATCCACCCTTTATGAAACATATACAAAAATGGTAATAAATAGTTACGAATTCTTTGCGTCAATAATCATGACGAGAGCCGAAAAAGAGCAGCTCAGCACATGCACCAAAGATGATGAACAGAGCGTTCTAAACCTGCCTCCTCCTCGTCGTCAGAGGTGCTCAATCGGTCATGATGCGACTGAGAGATTTTTTGGCCCGCCTATTCCGCCATTCATTTCAGATGCACTTCGGTATTCGGCTTTCTCATCGTCATTGATGCCAGTTCGGACCCCAGTACGAAAATGGCCTGCTTGTGCTCTTCCTTACTCCGGTGCACCTGAAATGGGGAGATCTTCAACGCTCGATACCGCTCGAAATCGCAGTTCAACCCAGTGTCTTCACAATATTTCTTCAACTGAGCCAATAACATATGTATGTGTATCAGCTCTTCTTTCTTCATATTGACCTCTTTTGACCTGTGACTCTCGAATCAGGTCATGTGCAAATAGAGAAGTGCAGTAAGTATTATAAATAAGGTTAAGGGCTTCACGTACTGACTTATGATACGAACCTGAGGGACTGAGCGGAATTATTACCGGTCTATCATATTATCTGGCACCTGCCTCTTTGCATGGATGCGCCAATAATCACGTTGAAGAAGGTTACGCGGTTGGTGAATTACACTATTTCAAGACATCGACCAGAGCAACTCGCTCTAACACCAGCATCTTCAACTTCTGCTCGCCCACTGCACTGAGTTCGTCACGGGAAATGGAGAAAAAGTCTTTTATTCGCTCTCTTTTGTGCGCATCCTTCTCCAGATCCGATTCCCAGTCCTGCAGTGAGATCTCTGCTATTCCTATCTTTCTCCTCACCTCTTCAGCCACAACCTCTAAATCCTTTGCGCCCGTTTCATCCACTATGACGACCGCAACTTTGTGCTCGCCTGCTCTCACGCCCATCTCCAATGCCCGCTCTATCTGCCTTCTTCCTGACGCATATAACAGAATCTCCATGCCCAGATCGCTCGTTATAGTTTTTTTCCGCTTCAGAGCCCGTAGCGCCTTTTGCACTGCGGCCTGTAGGTGCTCCTCACCGGCTAGTAAGTTCGCATCCAGAGCCTGGATCGTCACCCGGTAGGTATGCGCAATAGCCTTCAATGCCGAAAGGAAATCGTCTACGGTTGAGATCCAGAGGTTGCCAGCAAGTATAGTGCAGTTGAATTCGTGCTCTTCTTGGCTCTCCCATTGACTCATGTCATTCACCATTTTCCTATCCTATCGTACTGAATCCATTTCACCTTTATTAACCCGCTTTCATTCGATTAACCCGCGTTTGTAAAAAGATAAAGAATCCGTTCATTTACCTTTTTCCCTTCTGTTTCTCCTGCATTCTTCGATTCGATGTGGCACGGACCTCATGCGAATAAAAAAAGGGAGAGCGGTTTTTACTCCCTCCTTATCCTCCACCGTACCAGCAGTGTCAGCGCGAGTAAGCCGATTCCAACCAGTACAAGTGTAGATATCTCTGGAATTTATGGTTCGTACCTCAGGTCTCTGGAGCTCACGTGACTTGGTTAGACAACCTTCTTAGAATGTGTAGACCAGAGAAAAGAAGCTGGAGACGAGTGCTTTACTTATACATAGCCACGCTGCAGCAGCACTTCGGCATTCAGTATGGATGCACCCGCAGCGCCTCGTATGGTGTTGTGGCCCAGCGCGATATACTTGATTGCGTTCTTCATTCTCCCGTCTCGTACTCGTCCTACTGATACGCTCATCCCCTTGCCCGCATCCCGATCAAGCTTCGGCTGCGGTCTGTCACGTTCCTCACGCAGTATGATCGGCTTCTCAGGAGCGAATGGTGTTTTAAAATCGCTCCGGAAGTCCCTAAACGCCTGTTTTACCTCGTCCACACCTACTGGTTCCTCAAAGGTCACCCAGACCGCTTCGGTATGGCCATCCATTACCATGACACGATGGCACGAGGCACAGACGGTGAACGGTGCATTTGTAATCGCCGAACCTTCAAGTGTTCCGAGAAGCTTGAGCGTCTCGCTCTCCATCTTATCCTCTTCGCGCTCGATGAACGGTATCACGTTATCCAGGATCGCCATGGACGGCACACCCGCGTAGCCCGCACCTGATACCGCCTGCATCGTTGATACCTGCACCCCTTGTATGCCGAATCGCATCAAGGGCTTCAAACTCAAGGTCAGCATGATCGCCGAACAGTTAGGATTGGTGATGATGAACCCGTCCCAGCCCCGGATCGATTGTTGCACCTCGATGAGCGCTAAATGGTCCGCATTGACCTCCGGGATGACCAGAGGTATATCCTTTTCCATCCGATGTACCGAGACATTGCTGCAGACCACGTAGCCCGCCTCTGCACATCGCTTCTCCACGTTGCTCGCTACCTGTCCCGGCAATGCCGAGAACATAATGCGTATATCATCATCGGAATCTGAAGCGCCGATATCCTCCATAGAGCGTATTACCATCTCTGCCGCTTCTTCGGGCATTTCAGAGGGGAGGAACCATTTCGCTACCTCCCGGTATCTCTTTCCCACACTTCGTTCAGAAGCAAAGAGCGCGCCAAATTCAAACCATGGATGGTCTTCCAGGAGCTGTACGAACCGCTGACCTACGCTTCCCGTTGCACCCAATACCCCAACTTTTATTCTCGCCATACCGCACGTATCCCTTCTTCGGGAAATGCTATAAATCTCCCTGCACCTCTTCTCTTTACCACAACTTCTTTAAAAAACTATAGCAAACGTGTGCGCACCATAAGAAACCTGGACTGAATAAAAGGTTTATTAGGGGGAGGTCGAGTAATACATAGGATGGGAAACAGTAATGGCGAGATTTCCAGAAGCTGAGGCGAGACTCCTCCGGATGAAGATCTGCATGAATTGTAATGCACGAAATGCAGTGAGAGCGACGAGATGCAGGAAATGCAACTCGAAAGACCTGAGGATGAAATCCACGCATAGAGGTAAAAAGGCGTAAAAAGACGGGCTTGGGCTGAATAAGAGCTGATTTATAAAATTTGTTACGATCCTCCGAGCGTGGATGACCTCTGGTAAGGATCTTCATGAGTCTCACCTGGAGCACAGATCAAGAGATGATTGAAGGAGCGGAGATGACCTGTACCTTTACATGAAACGGGATATGCGAGCTATGAAGAAGGGTAGAGTAATCGCGGTAGCGGGAAAAGGCGGAACGGGGAAGACTGCGATCGCCGCACTCCTGATACGGGAACTCCTGCGATCCCGGGCACAGGAAGAAATCTGCGTGCTCGCGGTGGATGCCGATCCGGATTCCAACCTGCCTGAGGCGCTCGGTATATCCTATGCAAAAACAGTGGGTGATATCCGAGAAGCTCTGCTGGAAGAGAAGCAGCGAGATGCAGCACTGGATATTTGGTCGCAGTTTGAGGGTAAAATTGCTGAGATTATCGTGGAAGAGGAGCACTACGACCTGCTGGTCATGGGTCGACCTGAGGGACCGGGCTGTTATTGTCCCGTCAATCATATCATCCGCATGCTGATTGATACCCTAACGAAGAACTACGATTACACGGTCATCGATTGCGAGGCAGGGCTGGAGCATCTCAGCAGGAGAACAACGCGGGATGTGGATCTCATGCTCGTGGTACTGGATATGACTTTGAAGAGCCTGAAAACCGCGTTAAGGCTGAAACAGATCGCGGAAGAGCTCCATGTGGATGTGACGAAGCTGCTAACCATAGCGAATAAAATACCTCCCGGTGCTGAGACGATGCTCCGAGCAGAAGCGAGTCAATACGGCCTCGAGATAGAAGAGGTAATACCTTTTGATGCCGTAATCCAGGACTATGACTTCAAAGGGATACCACTGGTCAAATTACCCGATGATGCACCCTCGGTTATCGCGGTGCGGAGAATAGCGGAGCGCATAAAATAAGGTAAGGTAACTTATGGGTTACCCGTCTGGTGAAGAAAACAGATGAAGATTGTTATTAAAGGAACGGTACAGGGTGTCGGGTTTCGACCGACGGTATACCGTGTGGCAACAGCTCTGGGCTTGAAGGGCTATGTACTCAACAAAGGCTCGAACGTGGAGATCGGTATCCAGGAGCAGGGAAAGAAGGACGAATTCCTGAATCGGTTAATGAAGAACCTGCCTCCACTTGCCGCGCTCAATGAAATAGAGGTGAACGACGATCCTGTCAGTGGCTATCAGGACTTTGAGATACTCATGAGCTCAGAGGGAGAAAAGACCTCAGTTACGCCTGTGGATACCGCGATCTGCGATGCATGTGTGAAGGAAGTGCTGGATGTGGATAATCGTCGGTATCTCTATCCGTTTATTAATTGCACCTCCTGCGGTGCGCGGTTCTCAGTCATACTGAATGTCCCGTACGATCGGGCGAATACCTCAATGCGTGACTTCACGATGTGCGAGCACTGCCGCGCGGAATACAAGAACCCACAGGACCGGCGATTTCATGCGCAGACGATCTCATGCCCACAGTGCGGTCCGAAATACACGCTGCATGGCCGAAATGGGGAAGTGCTGGACGAGCGAAATCCAATAGAGGCCTTCGCAAAGCTCGTTGACGAGGGCGCGCTCGCCATCGCGAAGGGCTGGGGAGGCATGCACCTCATCTGCACCTTTGATCAGGCAAGCCGATTGAGAAAGCTCTACGGACGGCCTGCAAAACCATTCGCCGTGATGTTCCGGGACTTGAATGCCATTGAGAACTACCTCGAGTTCGATGCGCATGAAGAAAACTTGCTGACCTCAGCACACCGGCCGATTGTGCTTTTGGATAAGCGTTCCTCTCCGGATGACCTCTCCGCTATCGCGCCGGGATTAGGCACGATTGGTGCTTATTTACCCTATTCAGGGCTCCATTACGTGCTGTTCCATTATCTGAGTTCAGAGGGGATTATAATGACCTCGGCTAATATCTCGGGCGAGCCGATGGCGATCAGAAACGAGGATGCATTCAGGTTGAGCGCGGATTATTTCCTCGTACATAACCGGCGGATCGTGAACCGGGTTGACGATTCCGTCATTCGGTGCTACGGGGACAAAAACTTCTTCCTCCGGAGATCGAGGGGGTTTGTTCCCACTTCGTTCAAAGTCAGGTACCCGCAGAGGATTTTATCACTGGGTGCGGGCGAAAATGTCACCTCGAGTATCTCAAAGGGGGGGAATCTATATACCAGTCAATATATCGGGAATACCTATCATTATCCAACAGTCGAATACCTGGCTTCGGGCACGGAGCAACTGCTGAGGCTTTTGGGGTTGAGCATGGCCGACTTTGATGCCATCGGGGTAGACCTGCATCCACGCTATCCAACGAGGCGGTATGGTAAACAGCTCTCAGAAGAATGGTCCATCGAATTAGTTGAGGTGCAGCACCATTGGGCACATGCAGCGTCGTTACTGCTCGATCGGGCGGTCGATGAGATTGTTGCGTTAACCCTCGATGGGACGGGATATGGTGTGGATGGAACGGCATGGGGTGGCGAGATCCTGCATGCGAATTACAAAGCCTTTGACCGTGTGGGATCGCTGGAAGAGATACCGCTCGTGGGTGGTGAAATGGCGATAAAAGACCCCAGAAGGTTACTCTTTGCGATTTTTTCGCGTCTCGGAAGGGATACGCATACCGCCCAGTTCGTGGATGAACAGGAAGCGAGGGTATTAGAGAAGCTGGTGAAGAAAGCGCCGAGGACCAGTAGCTTCGGCAGGGTGCTCGATGCACTCTCCTGCTACCTCGGCGTCGCTCAGCGGATGACTTATGATGGTGAACCCGCAATGAAGCTCGAACGATATTTAGCTAAGGGAGAGCGAACGTATGAATTCGAGACGACGGTGAAACGCGCTGATCGCGAAATCGTGCTGACGCTGCCGCTCTTTGATCAACTTGCTGAATATCAGCTTCACACGGAAAAGGAGAGGGCGGACATTGCATATTCCTTTGTGTACGCGTTGGTCAAGGAGATGGTCGAGATTGCAGCGGACGCGTGCAGTGCCACGGGCATCACCGCTATCGGGATCACCGGCGGAGTATCCTATGATGTCCCGATTGTCAGACTGGCAGAAGCGATGGTGAAGGAGAAAGGATTAAGGTTTTTAACCCATGATAAGATACCGAATGGTGATGGTGGTATCTCACTAGGGCAAAATGCGATTGTGGGGCATTTAAAAGAACGAGTCTAAAAGAAAAGTGAGTTACGATGTGTTTGGGCATACCAGCGAAAGTGGTGGAGATTAACCACGAGGGACGAAAGGGAAAGGCGGATTTCGGGGGTGTATCGCGTGAGGTCGATCTCTCATTGGTCGATGTGAAGGTGGGCGACTATGTGATTATTCATGCGGGTTTTGCAATCGAGCTACTGGACGAGGAGGAGGCGAAGGAGTCGCTCGCGTTGTGGCAGGAGCTGCTGGAACGATGTTCAGATACCGGGACGAGGGATTAGCACAACGGATAATCGAGAGATTAAAAGGCCTGAAGCTCGATTTACGGCTGATGCATGTCTGCGGCACCCATCAGGATACCCTGGTCAAGTTCGGGTTGGGACCGTTGCTACAGGCGGCCGGGATTGAGGTCCGCGCAGGCCCTGGATGCCCGGTTTGCGTGACGACGGCACGAGAGATCGAGGAAGCGATGCTTTTAGCACGCATGGGGAAAGTGGTTGCGACCTTTGGTGACATGTTCAGAGTTCCGGGTGAGAACCAATCGTTAGCGGACGTGAAGGCCGAGGGTTTTGATGTTCGGATGGTCTACAGCATCACTGACTGTGTTGCTCTTGCGGAAAAAACAGCCAGGGATGTGGTCTTCTTTTCTATCGGGTTTGAAACTACCGCCCCTACGCCGGCATCAGTCATCTTGCATACCCCACCGGAGAATTTCTCGATCCTCTCGGCGCATCGGCTCATACCGCCCGCGATGGAAGCATTGATCCAAATGGGGGAGCTGCGCATCGACGGGTTCATCAATCCCGGGCATGTATCCGCGATCATAGGCGCAAATGCGTATGAATTTATATCCACGCGCTATCAGATCCCGCAGGTTATTGCGGGCTTTGAACCGCTCGATCTGCTCGTTGCGGTCTATATGCTCGCGATACAGGCATGCAAGGGTGAAGCGAAGGTGGAGAATGAATATGCACGCGTGGTGAAACCCGAGGGAAATGAGAAGGCGAAGCGGATCATGGAATCGGTCTTCGAGCCCTTCGATCTCGGCTGGCGAGGTTTTCCTGTCATAACTGGCAGTGGACTGAGATTGAAAGAGGAGTTCGCGGCATATGATGCGAGGAAACGATACGAAGATGAATTGAGCGAGCTGAGCACCGAGTATCAAGAGCCAGAAGGGTGCAAGTGTGGCGAGATCCTGCGAGGGCTGGTGTATCCCGAGGACTGTCCGCTCTTTGGTACCGTTTGCACGCCCCAGCATCCTGTTGGACCCTGTATGGTCTCCATGGAAGGCTGCTGCAATATACTCTTCAAATATGGAAAATCCAGAATTGGGATTTGATGAACTGAGCAGGTACGTAAATGTCTAAAATTCTCGTCGCGGGTATTGGAAATAAGTATTATGGGGACGACAGCTTCGGTCCACGGGTTATCGAGGCGTTGATCGCGAGGAACCTACCTGAGGACGTGGAAGCAAGGGATGTTGGTCTCTGTGGTTCCACACTGGCACCTGACCTTGGTGACTATGAGCTTGTGATCTTTGTTGATGCGGTTATGAAAGGCGGGAAGCCTGGAACTATCTATCGAACGGAAATAAAAGCAGATCAGGTGAAGGAACTGAGACCTGAAGACGTGGTGCAGTCCTTCACCTTCAGTATCCATGAGACCGGGCTCGAACAACTTCTCTCCTTCGCTAAGAAGATTGGGACTCTTCCTCCTACTACCATTGTCTTCGGCTGCGAGATCCACGAGATCACACTGGGTGAGACACTGAGCCGAGCGGTTGAGGCTGCGGTGCGTAGTACCGTCGAACTAATTTTTACTGAGCTCCAGCGGTACCGCGAACGGAAGTAGCTCGTGCTTCACGACCCGAGAGCCCATATGCACGTGGATTGCACACCCCAAACACGGATCGAAGCTCCTTATGGTTCTCACGATGTCAATGCCCTTCCACGCCGCAGGGTCGCCCGCTTCGGTGATGGGCGAGTGGATGAGTGCTTCTTCGTACGGTCCCGGGTGTTCCTCAGGATCCCTACCCGAGGCGTTCCACGTTGAGGGTGCGTGGTACTGATAATTATGGATGACTCCGTTCTTCATGACGCACCAGTGCAGGCACGAGCCCCGCATAGCTTCGACCGCACCAAACCCGATTCCTTCTTCAGGCTTCACGTACGGAGTCCAGACCGCTGTTTTCCCCGCTTTCATGAGTTCCAGAGCCTTCATTACCAGTTTCGAGACGCAATAAGCGGTGTAGGCATGATAATATGCCCTCGCTCTCACTCGTTCGACCGTATTTGGCTTCTTTGGAATCTTCCATTCGAAGTCCATCTTCTCCGCGTACTTGAAACCGGGTATAACAGCCGCAGGAAGCCCAAATTTGAGGCTCGATCCGGTAGACTCAGGCACCAGTCCTGCTTTCGCCGTCACCCACATTCGTGCAAGCGGCCCCAATTCAACCACATGGTTCGCGCCGTCGCCCTTCCAGTGCCACCATCTCGGTGAGGTAACCCACGTGTATTTAGAATTCCACTTTCCAGCCTCTCCAGGTTCCGGGATCGTGCGCTTGTTCCACGGATGCTCTAACGCGATTTTATTACCTGCGGGATCAGTCGCGATTTCTTGCTCCCAATTACTCGAATACCACCCTCTCCCAACGAACTCTCGAACGCCCGCATTTATCTCAACGAGATCAGTCGTGACGAGATTACCATTCAAAATAACCCCGGGGGAGACCATTCGCTTTCGGCCCCAATCGGTCATCTCACTATACACCGCAGAATATGCCTCAGGATCGTTATAGCCACCAACAGCGAAGAGGTTTAGCGGTCTCGCACCGACATCCTCATATCCCTGTGCGAGCACGAAATCGAGCAGATCGTCTGTTGCGCTGACCAGTTCCTTGGTAAAGGCAATGTGCCGCATGAGAAGCGTGAGATACGATGCGATATCAGACATCGATAGGTTGATCTTTGCAATGCCACCAGGAATAAAGGAGTGAACGTGGGGATGCTTTGCACCGAAGATCGCAGCCATATCATGTCCTGCTTTCTGAACCAGAAGTGACCGGAGATAGAGCTCGCCCGCCAATGGGTTGAGTGCGGTCATGATATCAGCTATCGTTGCAAAGCCATGGACAGCACTCCTCTCTGCTTTCGTCTTCTGCGCCTCCGTCCACCAGGCAGGGTTGAACTTCTTCACGGCAATCTCGCTGTAGTCCGGTCCTTCAAGGTTGAGCACACCGACCTCAGCATCATACAACTGCTCTGCACCGTGGATGAAATCTCTCAGCACAACACCCATGGGGGGCGGTGATACTCCATATACCTGGTCGCACGCGGTTATGGATGAAAAGCCATGCGGCACGGGACAAACACCGCAGGCTCGCTGCGTAATCATCGCCGCTTCGGATGGCTCTCTTCCCAGAAGGATAATCTCAAAACCACGGAACATTGGACTATACGCGTACGCATCGCTGATCCTCCTTGCACCGATATCGAGCTTCGCATGAACACCCAAATGCCCCTCAATCCTCGTTACGGGCTCTATAGATATCTCTCTCTCGCCTCCTTTCGCTTCGGGCGCAGGTGCTGCCTCCGCCTCTTTTTTGCCGAGTATCTTCTCCAACAGTTTCGTCATCTTATATCTTCCTCCCCTTTCGTTCCCCCTCTTTCATCGGTTGCTCAAATTCCGCAAGGAGCTTAGAGACCACCGGTTGCCATTCATCTTGGTGCTCTTTGAGATAATTGTCTAAACCCTCGATAAGAGCCCCTAAACCCTCGAGTAAATCAGGTACCAACGGCGGTATCAAGTTTATTATAGGCTTAACTCGTGTGTATCCCATCAAAGCATGAGCCAATGTGCCCTTGATATTCTCAATAATAAATGGCTCAACGGGTGGCTTAGCGAAGAATGGAGAGGTTGGCGGGTCTGGGAAGTCCGGATGGGTGCAGCCGAAACAGGGGACACCTGTTGCGGTACAGCCACCGTATCCATCAGCCCACGATCTATTATTGCAGTTTGAAACAATACCCTTGCAGCCTACCGCACCGAGACAGCCAGTTTCACCGAAACTATGGGCGTCGACACCCGCAGCGTAGAACCCACAGATCGGGCAGAGTTCATGCATCGTGTAACCGAAGAGTTCAACAGGTCGATGCCATTCATCCAGCTCTGGAAGAGGCGCTAATCCCCGTGCTGCAAGAACCGCTTGACCCAGCACCTGAACGATGTTATCAGGTCTGGGCGGGCAGCCAGGGATGCAGATAACCGGAAGCCCTAAGGCTCCTTTCCAGTCTTTTCCTAAGTACTCCAAAAGTCCCTTTGCACCGGTCGGATTAGGCGTACCCGCGGGGATACCACCGTACGCGGCACAGGTACCGATCGCCACAGCAGCCGCACACCGCTTTGCGAGACTGTCAATCACATGGGTCAGTGTAAGCAGTTTCCCGTCATGCTCGCCAATCGCACAGAAAACCCCTGGTGATGCCTTCGTCTCGTCAGGAATAGATCCTTCAAGAATCAAAACAAAAGGATCATACTTCCCTTCCATAGCATCAACGAGAACCCGCGATGCATCCTCGCCCCATTCGAACATCAAGGTTGGATGGAATACGAGTTTTAGTCCACCAAGCCCTGGAACAGCTCCGGTAACCACATCTATAAGCGTTGGGTTGCTTGCCTGCTTGATCGAGATGGTATCGCCAGCACAGTCCTGCCCTTCAAGCCATATCAAGTTTATTTTCTCAAGGCTCATCCTATTTTAACCTCCTACCAGATATACCGGGTAGATATATCTACATCTATGTGACCTGAGAGTCACGTAATCATCTTGGCATGAAGTCTCATAAAAACTTTTCTATTTTGTTAAAGACAGAAAGAGTGATGGTATCAACAACTTTCATGCAATACATATACAATTAAATATGCATATTGCCCGGTACCTCGAACATAAGAAATCTTACCGGCATGTCTCCATTCATTATTTAGATGCGTTCTACTTAAAGTGCTGGCGCCAATATGATACTGGTATATTAGCAGAGGGGGTAGACAGAGGGGTGGAACCACCGTGCACGAATGGGCATTGGCGGAAGCGGTGATCGCATCCGCACTTGAGGAATCGAGAAAGGGAGGGCTGGGGGAGGTTACTGAAATAACACTCAGGATAGGTGAATTACAGCACCTGGAGCTCGAAATCTTCAAATTTGCACTGGACGAACTTGCCAAAAGCTACGCTGGGAGCCCGTCGCTGCAGAGCTTGAAGATCAAAATAGAACCGGAACAAGCGATCTTTAAATGCCGGGTGTGTGGCGCGGAATGGGATTTTGGCGATCCAGGGCTAGACCAGAAGGAGTACGAGGCAGTTCATTTCGCGCCTGAGGTCGCCCATGCGTATATCAGATGTCCTTCCTGTAAGAGCCCGGACTTTGAGGTGATCCAGGGGCGCGGCGTTTTGATCCATTCGATAAAAGGGAAACAGTAACTCAAGATGATGCTCGATCCGCGTTTAAGCATTATTGATACGCGATTGGCGGGAATAAAGCGACTGATCGCGGTATCTGGCGGTAAAGGTGGTATTGGCAAGAGTGTAATCGCCTCGATGCTCGCAGTAACCCTGTCGCGATTGGGTTACCGGGTCGGGCTGCTCGATCTAGATCTCTCTGCACCCTCGACGCACGTGATACTGGGCGTAGCAGATGGGTATCCGAAGGAGGAGAAGGGAATTGTTCCACCTGAGGTTCATGGCATCGCCTATATGAGCATCGTGTACTTCACCGGCGACGAGCCCACTCCCCTCCGCGGTACTGATATCTCAAATGCGCTGCTCGAATTGCTCGCAATTACCCAATGGGGTTCGCTTGACTTCCTGATTGTCGATATGCCACCGGGGATTGGAGATATAGCAATGGATGTGATCCGGTGGTTGAAGAAGGCTGAATTTCTCGTCGTGACCACCGCTTCACGAGTAGCCCTGGAAACGGTGAAGAAGGTACTAAAAATGCTCAGAGAGTTGCATAGGCCTATTATCGGCGTTATCGAGAATATGAAGCTGCGCGAGTCCCCAGTGGTGAACGAGGCGCTCAACGAATTCGAGGTGCCTCTGCTCGGCGCGATAACCTTTGATAAGACCCTTGAGGATTCAATCGGGGATGTGGACCGGTTATTAAGAAGCGAGGTTGCCGCACGGCTACACGAGATTGTGCTGAACACCTCGGGGTTCAAGCTGGAGCACGGCAGGTAATGAATGGTTCAGTTCATCCTCCGATTTATAGCCAGTTCCAGAGCTTTTATTCTCTCACTCTCGCCTTTCAAATCCTTTATCAACATCTCAAATTTTCTAAGGTCTAGGTTAATCACTTTATGTAACTCTTCGCTATCATCTGGTAAGTTATACCGGCTTATATCCAAATCTGCCTCCTTTGTAGCCTTCAATACCTACTCCTCCAATCTTGGGCACAGGATAATTAAATCGTTGTTCTTGGCATTATCGTTCAATATCTTTAGTTCACAATCAGATAGATTTTCCTTCGTCTGCAACTTTTTCAAATAAGGAGGCTGGACACTGAAAGGGTCTTCATCTATCAATCCGGTGCAATTTTCTCGTTTTGCCAATTGTTTACAAACTTCAGGTTTTCCTCCCAGATGGATAACCTGTTTCTTTGGTAATCCTAACGTTTTTACTAACACAGAATCTGGTTTGCACTCGGTATAAATCTTTCTTCAGTTCTAAGAATCTCTCAATGTCGAAGAAAATGTCTATTCCCATCTCCATTATCTCTTCCAGTTCCTTCTCGCTCAAGAGTTTTACTTTTGTCTGGTAGTCTTCAAAATAAGTTATGAAAATAGCTACTTCGTCTTTGTGTGCTTTTTCAAGGATTGAAAGGAGAAGATAAGGATTGTGCGTTGAAATGAAATATTGGTTCTTGTTCTGGTCCAATGCTATTCTCTCAGCTAGAAATTTTGTGTAGTAAGGAAAGGCATGAGCTTCTGGTTCTTCAAACACTAATACAGAATCTCTATTAGAATCAATTGCGGTGAGATAAAAAACGATTCTTTGAAGGGTGTCAGAAGTTAAGGAATAAGGGTAGGAAACAAGGATATCTTTATGATACTTTAAAACTTCAATTTTATTCTCCTGAGGTTTAAAAACTAATTTCAATCCAAATGGCTCGAAAATTTGACTTGCAGTAGCTTTCAATTCCTTATGAGTCATGAGAATTGCTAACAGGTTATCTCCAGAAGGAGGTAAAAGAAATTCTAACTCTTTGCTTGGGAAATCCTTCCTTACGGTAAATCTATAGGACTTAGGAAGGTTCAGAGAACCAGAGTATGATCCTCCTCCACTACCCTCGTAGTCATAATCAAAGGAAAAAAGTTCTGATTCCTTTTCACGACATCTACCTTTAAACCTTCCTTGCTCAAAATTAATCTTCAAAATTTTATCATCTGCTTTTATTGTTATACTTTTATCCAGATTTTCATCGTAAAATAGATTGCTCATAACCTCAAATCTGACAAAGTCTTTAATGCGGAGTCTATGTTCTCCGGAGGACATTACTCCTAAACTCTCCAAAATATTTGATTTTCCGGTATTTGGTTCACCTATAAAGAGATTTATCCGCTTGCAATCCATCTTCAAGTGCTTTATTGACTTAAAATTCTCAATCTCCAGAGTTTGGATCATTTGATAACCTCCTTATTGTTCTTTGTTTTACTTTCTTTATAAATTCTTTACACCTCATAGCCTACATCGAAATGATGTTTGTGCCACTTATTGGTCCTTTCAGGCAAGGGATGAAACAAGGTCTCGAAGATTAACGTCTAAACCCCCCAAACACGCGATCAGCGTATGATTCAACAGATCCTCGGCACGGGATCACCGATCGGCGTCTCTACAATCCGCATGCCGCCAACCCGGGTCTTCATCACCACGCCTTTGAGCTCGTTCGTCGCGGTACCGATGATCGCGGCATCTTTGCCCTTCTCGGTTCTCCTTAAAGCATCAAGCACCTCATCGGCTTTCTCCTTTACGACGCCGATGACCACCTTGCCTTCATTACCGATCTCCAGAGGGTCTATCCCCAGCATCTCACAGGCACTTCGAACTGATTCTCGTATCGGAATTGCGTCCTCCTCAATCATGATGCCCACGTTCGACTTCTCACTGAATTCATTGAGTGTATTCGCGAGCCCGCCCCTCGTCGGGTCTTTCATGACAACCACACCACCAACCACTAAGAGCTCATGAATAAGCTTGTTGAGCGGTGCGATATCTGATCGGAGCTCAGTATCAAACTCGAATCCTTCCCTGAAGGAGAACAGTGCGACACCATGATCCCCGAGGTAACCAGAGACGAGTATCTTATCACCAGCCCGGAGATTCGAGTCCACCAACCAGTTCGTATCTAATTCACGATACCTTCTCACTTCCTCCAGGTTTGTATCCAGAGCCGCTGTTCGCTTACCGATCGCCGAGGTATTCACCACGATCTTCTCCAGAGCACCCTTCTCCACAACCTTTGTATCGCCCGTAACAATTGAGACCTCCGCCTCGTCACAGGTCCGCTTCATACTCGCCAGAATGCGCTCGAAATCGCTGACCGGGAGCCCTTCTTCGATTACAAAGGCCGCGGATAAGCAGAGCGGCTCGGCACCCATGACCGCGATATCGTTCACCGTACCTGCGATCGCGAGACTCCCGATATCACCGCCGGGGAAGAATAACGGTTTTACGGTGTGCGAATCGGTCGTGAAGACGATATGGTCAACGACCGCCGAATCATCCAGAGCGTTCAATGGCACTTCGACCTCTATCTCTCCTCTATCAGTACCCCGCACCTCGTTGAAATCGAAGTAGCGGAGCACGAGCGTGAGCAACTCACGCATCCCTTCACCGCCTGCTCCATGCTCCAGCTTTATACCGCCTTTCATCACCATGCTCGAAACCCCGTCAGTATCACAATACCTTATTATGGTGCAGCGTCTTAAGAACTGTCATACGCTCAGGGGTGGATCTACGATGGGCTCGAAGCGAGAACTCCTCTTCATCACGACCAATCAGCACAAAGTAAAAGAGATACAGGAGCTGGCGGAGTCTGAATCGAGGAATCTAACCATCGTGCATAGAAACTATGAGTACCCGGAATTACAGCTCGATGAGCTGGAAGAGGTGGCGCGAGCAAGTGCGAAGTATCTCCAAAAGAAGGGAGTGATTCAAAGACCATTCCTCATTGAAGACTCCGGGTTGTTTATTCACGCGTTACATGGTTTCCCCGGCCCTTTTTCCGCATACGTCTTTAAAAGAATCGGTAATGAGGGCATTCTGAAATTGATGGCAGGTAAACAAGCTGATGAACGAAGGGCGCTGTTTAAAACCGCGGTCGCATTCTGCGAACCGGACCGAGCAGAGCCGGTCATTTTTGTCGGCACGGTGGAAGGGAGCATTGCAGATGAGGCACGGGGCAGTGGTGGTTTTGGCTTCGATCCCATCTTCGAATTCGGGGGGAAGACGTTTGCCGAGCTGAGCACGGAAGAAAAGAATAAGGTATCGCATCGGAGCAGAGCATTCAGGAAATTACTGGCATTCCTCTCGTAAAAACAGAGCGTATCTCACTCAAGTATTCTTCTTCCATACGATGATTTCGAAAAGTTTAATTAATTGGCACCGTTTTTATCTAGTGTGGGGATGAAACGATCTAAGGTGGGATCAGGGTGTGCTACGCTCAAAAAGGGGGGAGAAGGACCACCTCATCTAACTCCGTTTTTGTTCACCTCCGTTTTTCATAAGATGGCTATGTTCTTGCCCCATACCAAGAAATTCTTCGACCTCTTCGAGGACCTTGCTGATAAAGCGGTCGAAGCCTCGCAACTGCTGCTGGAGTTAAGTGCTGACTCACCCTCAGCCGTCCCTATTTCCCTGAGCCCTGATCTGCGCAGCTCAAATCTCATGCGAATACGATCACAACTCAGGACACTGGAGAATGAAGCGGATTCCATCGTCCATCAAATTATCCATGAACTGTTTTTTGACCACACCCGGGTCACCGAGGAGAAGGGCGATATCCGGTACTTCGCTCATAATCTCGACAATGTCATTGATAATGTAGAAAAAGCAGTGGCCCGATTGGCCTTTACCCCACGACTTACCATTCCAGAATCGGTCAGTGAGTTCGCTCCGGTCATCCATGAGGCGGCGCAGGAGATAAAGAAAGCGGTCGGTTGTTTGCGAGAGCTCAGACGCGAAGAGATGACCTTACAAAACTGCTGCATTCGAATTAACGAGTTGGAGAATAAAGCAGACAAAATAAATCGGCGATGGCTGAAGATTCTCATGACCACACCGGTGGAAGATCCCAATGAAGTGCTTGAACGGCTCTTACTGAAAGAGGTCGTGGGGATTTTAGAGAATACAATGGACAATTGTGAGGACATCGCGAATATTCTGGAGACCTTTGGATTAAAGGGCGGGATCTGATGTGGCTGGCATTGGTTCTGATCATCTCGCTTGCGCTGATCTATGATTTTCTGAATGGCGCGAATGACAGTGCAAACGCAATAGCGACGGTGATCGCGACCAAAGCATTACCACCACTGAAGGCATTAGGGCTCGCGAGTTTCTTTAATCTGCTCGGCGCTTTCTTCTTTACCGAAGTCGCAAAAACAATTGGGAGCGGGATTGTTGCTACCACTGAGCTTGCACCTACCCTGGTCCTTCTGGTGCTCATGAGCGGGTTGCTCGGCGCGATACTCTGGACGTATCTCTGCACCTCGCTCGGTATCCCGATAAGTGTGACGCATTCGTTAGTGGGAGCGATTATGGGTGCGGGATTCGTTGCAGGCGGCGCGGGCATCATCCAGTGGGGTATCCTGAAGCAAAAAGTTTTTCTCGCTATTGCGCTCGGCCCGTTTGCCGGCTTTGTAGCCGGGGCTCTGCTCTTCTCGCTCATCAGTTGGGTGCTCTACCTCTTTTATCAAAAGGTGCCCCCCACCAAGACGGAGGTGCTCTTTAAGAAATTACAGCTCATTTCCGCATCCTTCATGGCATTCAGTCACGGCATGAATGATACGCAAAATGCGATGGGTGTGATTACTGCGGCGTTGATCACCGGCGGTTTTATCGCGACGTATCCTTCGGACCAATTTCCTGTTCCCTGGTGGGTGAAGCTCCTCTGTGGTTCGATGATGGCGCTGGGCACACTTCTGATGGGCTGGAAAGTCATCCGAACAATGGGCTGGCGGTTAACGAAGCTGGAGCCCAAGCATGGGTTCGCGGCTGAGACTGGTACAGGGCTCGCTGTGGTAGCGGTTAGCCTCGTTGGTATGCCGGTGAGCACCACGCACATCATCGGGTCAGCCGTGATAGGGGGTACATTCTTTCAGAGCCTGCGCAGAATCAGATGGTCCGAGGTGGGACGAATGGTCACCGCCTGGATCATCACCATTCCCCTCTCCGCTCTCTTTGGTGGTGCATCCTATTGGCTCCTGCGGCTCACGGTATGAGGTAAGCCTGCGGACTGGCGACTAAAGGGACGGAGCTCCGGCCCGTTGATCACCGTATCGCGACCAAAAGATATTTATAGATTGAAAAATATATATTATTTTTAATATCCTTATATATTTTTAAGATGTGGTATATATGTGAGGTGAGAAAAAAGATGAAGAAGATGAAAGCGATAGCGAGTGCAGCGGCACTCATAGCGATTGCAGCGCTCGGCACAGCGATCCTCATACCAGCGACCACAACGGCTGTGACTCCAGCGGGTCTCTCGGTACCCTGACCATTGCGGGGCTCCACAACCGTACTTCCGATCAATGAGGAGTGCGCGCGACTGCTTCGCGTGGCGAACCCTGACCTCCGCATATCTGTTTCAGGTGGCGGATCGGGTCATGGCGTCAAAGCGGTCGGATCCGGCGAGATCGATATTGGCGCGGCATCGCGCGATGTGAAATCCGAGGAGATGGCATTGTATCCCGATCTGAAGCCGGTGGCAATTGGAAAGGATAGTGTGGCGATTGTGGTGCACCCCCGCAATACGATCAGTGATTTAACCATGGAAGAGGCCTCGAAGATCTTCAGCGGCGAGATCACGAACTGGAAGGAGGTGGGCGGCGCCGATGCAGCGATTCGGGTCATCACGCGGGAAGAAGGATCAGGCACTCGAGAGGTATTCGAGACCTATGTGCTGAAGCCATTTAAGCGAGAACTAGCAGGACAAGCATCAGTAAAGCAATCCAATGGCGAGGTACGGGCAACGCTCAGCAGTGATGCCTCGAGCATCGGGTATCTCTCGCTCGGCTACGTCGATGAGACCGTCAAAGCGGTTCGCATAGGTGGCGTGGTGGCAACCGTCGAGAATGTGCGTTCAGGCGCCTATCCCATTACGAGGAACCTGTATCTCATCACGAAAGGGGAGCCTAGTGAACTTGAAAAGGGATTCATCGAGTTCGTGTTGAGCACTGAAGGACAACGGATCGTCGAAGATATGGGCTATATCGCGTTGGCCCCCCTCGAGATGTCAACGCCAGCACCAACCGCGAGACCGATAACCACACCACTGCCAACTCCAACGTCCGCGCCCAAAGAGCCGGGCTTCGGGGTTATAGGTGCTATCGCAGGACTGCTTGCCGTGCTGTTTCTCGCTCGGAGAAGCAGGACGAAGTAAAAGCACGAGCACAAAGAGAAGCTAAAAAATGGATCAAATACCAGGGTTTATTTTTTCCCCCTTTCCTTTTACTGTTAGTAGGAACGTGGCGTGCGAGAACGAGAAGGTACAATGAAAATCGCGCAGATATCAGACATTCATGCAGCCGATGCTCATTTACTGCCTGACTTAGCAGAGAATGTCATAAAGAGGATAAATGAATTGAGGCCTGAAATTCTTGTGGTGACGGGCGATTTAACTGATAACGGCTATCCAATCGAGTATGAACGGGCGAAGCACTATGTCGATCGAATCGCGTGTGCGATACGAGTGGTGGTTCCAGGAAATCACGATGTGCGGAACGTTGGTGATCTCGGCTTTGAGGAGTTCTTCGGACCCCGATCAAAGAAGGAGCGTTACAACGGCGTAACTATTCTGGGCATTGATTCCACACAGCCTGATATTGATGACGGTCATGTGGGCAGGGACAAATACACATGGATCGAGCAGAGCCTGAATACAAAGGACTTTAAGATCGTGGCGCTCCACCATCATCTGATTCCGGTTCCCAAAACCGGGCGAGAAAGCAGTATCCTCAGAGATGCGGGCGATCTACTCGAACTGCTGGTGAGATGCAAGGTTGACCTGGTACTCTGTGGTCATAAGCATGTGCCGTGGGTCTGGGACGTGAATGGGATGATCATTCTCAATGCAGGTACTGCGTGCACGAACCGCGTAAAATGGAATATACCACAATCGTTCAATCTCATCGAAGTGGACGAATCGGCAATGGGCGCGATCAAGATCCACCGTATGTATTCATGTGGCGGAGAGGAGTTGGTCTTCGAGCAGAAGAGGGGATAACGCGTTATGAGCGACTCAGCGCAGCGGTGCGCCGGTGCCTTTGGATCTTTCAGGGGCGGTTTGGCTGAACGACTGGTAGAGAAGCTCCTCTTTATCTGCGCGCTTTCCTCTATTCTCATTGTCTTTTTTATCATCGCCTTCATCTTGAAAGAAGGCATTCCTGTCCTTGCGCTTGGTCCTGATTTCTTCTTCGGGATGACCTGGAAGCCCGGTCAGGGCCAGTTTGGCGTGGTGCCGACGGTACTGAGCACCTTCATCGTGGGCATCGGTGCACTGGGGATCGCGGCAGTGATTGGTATACCTGCTGCGATCTATTTAGCTGAATTCGCACCCGAATGGCTGCGAGCTCTTATCAAGCCGAGCGTGGAGATGTTGGTGGGTATTCCATCGATCGTGCTCGGCTTCTTCGGCTTGATGGTGCTCGTGGTCTTCATCCGAGACAATATCGGCGGCTGGGGTGAATGTATCCTGGCAGGGTGGGTAATCCTCGCGGTCATGACCCTGCCGCACGTCATCAGTATATCCGAAGATGCGCTTCGCGCGGTACCGAGAACCTATAAAGAGGCATCACTCGGGCTCGGTGCCACACCATTACAGACAATACGAAAGATACTAGTGCCAAATGCACGATCCGGGATCCTGGCCTCTTTGATTTTGGGTATGGGCAATGCGATTGGCGAGACCATGGCGGTCCTGATGGTCATCGGAAATCCGAACATACCCTGGATTCCCAGCAGCGTGCTGGAACCGGTACGAGTGCTCACCTCCACGATTGTCATTGAGATTTCGTACGTCGTCTGGGGTTCGACGCACCAGCATGCGTTGTTTGCGCTCGGTGTGATTCTCTTCAGCATTGTTGCGGTGCTCAATGCAATCACCACGGCACTGATCAGAAAGGGGATAAGGACGGGGTGTAGATGAACAGAGGCGAAGTAGCTGAAAAGCTGGTAAAAGCAGGCTTGCTCGGAGCGGCGCTTATATCCGTCGCGGTCCTCCTCATCGTCGTTGCGTACATCGTTCTTAAAGGTGTGGGCACGATAAATCTCGAGTTCCTGACCCAGGCTCAATATCGATTTGGACGGGGTGGTGGTATCTTTCCGCAGATCATCGGCTCGTTAGGTTTGGTCGGGGTCTGTCTGCTCTTCGCTGTTCCGCTGGGCGTTGCGTCTGCGATCTATCTCGCGGAATATGCCCCGAATAACCTGGTCACGGAAAGCGTGCGGTTCTTTGTGGCATGCCTGGCGGGTATACCCTCAATTGTGATAGGACTGTTTGGATTGGTATTTCTCGTTTATTACCTCCATCTGGGCGTCTCCCTGCTCTCCGGCGGTTTAGCGCTCGGGTTTATGATCCTCCCGTGGACCGTTCGGGCGAGTGAAGAAGCGATCAAAGCGGTTCCCCAGTCTTACCGCGAGGCGTCGCTCGCATTAGGCGTCACCAAGCTCCAAACCATTCGGAGGATCGTGCTTAAAAGCGCTTATCCGGGCATCATCACGGGTGTACTCCTGGGCACGGGCAAGGCGATAGGAGAGACTGCAGTTGTGCTTTTAACCGCGGGTTCTGGTCTTGAGAGCTTCTTACCCCGGTCTATATTCGACCCTGTTGCGTCGCTACCCGTCTATGTGTATCTGCTTGCAACAACGGGGAACACGTCAGAGCAGCTCGAACGTGCGTTTGGCGCATCGCTCGTGCTCATCACGCTCTTTCTGCTGATGAGCATCTTCGCGTTAGTCCTTCGGGATCGCTATTTCAAACGTATGAGAGGAAGAGGAGGAGGCTAGGAGCAATGAGTAAGATAGAGACTATAGGGCTGAGTGTGTATTATGGAGATGGCACGGTCTGTGGGTTAAAAGCGGTGAATATAACGATCGAAGCGAACAAAATCACGGCGTTGATCGGACCCTCGGGCTGCGGTAAGACGACATTTCTCAGAGCGTTGAACCGGATGAACGAACTCAAGGGAGCGCAGACAAAGGGAAAGGTTCTTATCGATGGGATTGATATTTACAATGGCAAAGTGGATGTCATTCAGTTGAGGAAGAGAATAGGCATGGTCTTCCAGCAGCCTAATCCCTTTCCCATGAGTATTTACGATAACGTTGCGTATGGCCCTCGGATCCATGGCCAGCGGAACGAGAACCTGGGTACGATTGTGGAGGAGAGTTTGAAGAAAGCGGCATTGTGGGATGAGGTAAAAGACCGGTTGGACGAGAATGCGTTGGGATTCTCGGGAGGGCAGCAGCAGCGGTTGTGCATTGCGCGCGCACTTGCGGTCAATCCAGAAATCATCCTCTTTGATGAGCCCTGTTCAGCATTAGATCCGGTATCCACAGCGCGAATCGAGGAGCTGTTGACCGAATTGAAGCAGGAGTATACCATCGTGATCGTCACGCATAACATGCAGCAGGCCGCCCGTGTCTCGGATTGTACCGCGTTCTTCCTCATGGGCGAACTGATCGAATATGGAAAGACGTCGCAGATCTTTGAGCGACCAAAGGATAAGCGGACGGAGGATTATATTACCGGGAGGTTCGGCTAGATGAAGGTCAGAAAAGACTATCTGGAGGCTTTAGAGAAGCTCAAATCGGATGTATTACGGATGGGTGAGCTTGCCAAAGCTGCTGCAAAGAACGCCATCGACGCGCTCGTTAATCATGACAAGGAGTTGGCCGTGCGACTTCTCGAAGAGAATAGCGTGATCGATCGGATGGAATTTGAGATCGAGAACCAGTGTATGAGACTCCTCGCGTTACAGCAGCCGATGGCGATTGATCTCAGAACAATCGAAACGTCCTTGAAGATCATAACCGATTTCGACCGTATAAGCGACCTCGCAGGTGATATTGCAGAGATTGTTATTCAGATCGCGGATCAACCGTACGCGAAACCGCTCATTGATATCCCGAGAATCTCAGAGATCTCGCAGGGTATGCTCGCGGATTGCCTTGAGGCATTCGCAACGCACCGAATCGAGAAATTAGAGGATTTTTCTGCGCGCGATGATATTGTTGATGCGTTATTTGGCCAGATACGGCGGGAACTGGTGGCTATCATGATCGAAAATCCGCGCGCTATTACCAGCGCGAGTCACCTTATCTTCATCGGACTCCATCAGGAACGAATAGCGGATCATGCCTGTAACATCGCCGGCCGGATCATCTACATGGTAACGGGAGAGCGGAGGAAGCTGGGATGAGGACCGTGGTCTAAGCGAGCTCAGTGATAATGAACATGCCTACAGGATTCAGCTTATCTTCTTCGCTGCCAGTTCAATAGCCCTCGTCACACTTGCGGTTGGTCGTATAGTTGCAACGGGTATCGTAACGATCCGCTCAACGGTTGGACTGACGATGGGCGCGCACACGAGCGCGGATGCACCATCTCGTTCCGCGTGAATCGCGGCTATTATCGCTTCCTCGATCGTGGTGACCGCATATTCTTTGATCTCAATCGTCTCGTTGTTGAAGTTTATCTCATCCTTTTCTATGCCGTCCAAAACGCCCCGTGCACCGATGACCGCAATGAATTTCTTCTGCCGCGAAGATCCTCGTTTGATCTCCCGCACCGTGGTGAGTATCCGCCTGAAGGTGCGCATATTCGGATCACGCTCGCCCGAGAGGATCTTGTAAAGCGTGCTGGCAGGTATGCCCGATTTCTCACTGAACTCGCCGATGCTCATCCCCAATTTCTGTTTGATCGCTGCGGCCAGTATCTCGGGCAGCTCGTGATCCTGCACAAAGATCTCAGTTACGATCTCATCGGCGACGGTCATAGCTCATAGTATAAATTGCTATTCCATATATATAAATATCGCCGCTCGTATTATACAATTAGGAAATTTAGTGCGCAAAATAGAAAAATTTAAATATCGAGAATTTAGAAGAGGGATGACTTGAAGAGAATGGTGGATAGTAAGATCGTTGAGGATGAGGAACTGGTGGCTATAAAATCACGGGAAATAACACCGGTTCTCAGAGATTACCCCGCACGCACGCACCAAATTGCAGAAATGCCCGATACGGAAAATGGGTTGGGGGAAGAAGACCTGAAGAGATTGAGGTTAGATTGGTTACTTACCGATCCTCGTGCCCCTGATTTGTATTCCTGCATTCAATGCGGTGCGTGCACGGGCATTTGCCCCGCGGCATCAGTGGACAAGAGATACAATCCGAGAAGATTGGTCGAGTGCCTTATCTCGGGATGGGATATAGAAGATTATCCTTTAGAAAAGTGCTTTTCGTGCTATACCTGTAAATACGCATGCAGAGAAGGAAATTGTGTGGCTGATATAATTAAGATCTTGAAGGAGAACGAATGGAAGGGGTTAAACGTAAATCGGGAAAGATGCAGGGAGGAGTTATACTGCAAATCCCTTTACGAGCGAGGTTTATGTGTCACCTTTGATGCTCTTTCTCCCGATAAGATTCCGGAATGGGGCTCTTCATGGAAGAGGATCTACTCAAATATGCAAAAATTCAGATTGGAGCTTGGTCTTGAAGTGCATTGTCGAAAGATACCTCAACAATCGCTTGATGAGATACGAGAGATTGTGGATAGAACAGCGAATACAAAATTCAGAAAAGAAGGTATGGTCGAGGAAGTGACGAAAAGAATTCCTGATAATAAAATTTATCTGTTCCATAGTTGTTTCGCGGACGCACACTATCCAGGTATTACCGAGAGTATAAAATACCTATTTGACAGGCTCGGCATTGACTACCTCGATGATCCCCGGCACTCGTCGTGCACCGGCTTTGGGTATTATGTGAATGAAATACCGCTTTCCACAACGCTTGCGATAAATGCAAGGAATTTCGCTCTGGCAGAAGAGACGGGCTATCTAAATATAGCACCGATTTGTCAAACAAGTTACGGGGTGCTTACGGAGTCGGCGAGGATTTTGAGGAGCGGCATAAGAAGGCGGATAAATGAAGAGGTCTTGAGCAAAGTGAACAGGAGATACGAAGGTGAGGTCAATATAGCCCATATTTCAGAAGTACTATGGGCTCACAGAGAGAGAATAAAAGAGAAAGTAAAGCACAGCTTTAACGGCCTAAGAGTTGCCACACACAACGGGTGCCACTATGCGAAGATGTTCAGAAAATCCGCTATGCTTAATTTATTGGACGAACTCGTATCCGTTACCGGTGCGGAACCTTTGGATTATGTGGAGCTTTGTAATCGTCTGCGTATGGGTTTTGATCATACGGTAGAACCCGAAAGAAGATACCTTACCCGGATAATTGCCCGAAGAAAGCTTCTATCCGCTAAAGAGGCGGGTGCTGATCTCGTTCTTGTTGCCTGTCCCGGGTGCCAAATAACACTCGATAGAAATCAAGAACGTATTGAAAAGGAAAGTGATGTGGAACTCGGTCTGCCTATCATTAACCATGCCCAGTTTATCGCCTTAGCACTGGGTGCAGACCCCTACAAAGTTGTAGGAATACAAACGCATTCAAACTCTCTCGAACGCATCTTAGAAGAGTTCGACATTCTTTAATAAACGAGAAAGATGGAGAAGAGAAGGACGATCGCGGAGATAAATGCGAAACTAGAAAACGGCGAAGGGGTGATTATGACCGCCGAGGAGCTTTGTAATCGTCTGCGGAGTGGTGAGGATATCAGATTTGAGGATGTGGATGTCGTCACCTCGGCGACTTGCGGCGTGATGAGTGGAACGTATGCCATTCTTTCGTTCCAAGTTGCTGAACGAGAAGCGTTCGAGCGAGCAACAACGATTTTACTGAACGGTGTGCCCGGATTCGTGGGTCCGTGCCCGAACGAGCGGCTCGGGGTTGTTGATCTACTTGTGTATGGCACGTCTCACGCGAATGAGCGCTATGGGGGCGGGCACCTCTTCAGGGATTTGGTCGCGCAGAAAGAGATAGAAGTGGCAGTTGGAACTGTTGAAGGACGGAGTATTAAAACCACAACGTCTCTTGAGGAGATCCCTGTTGCGAGATTGTGCAGTACGAGGAACGCATTTAAGAATTACTATGCATTTGTGAATGCCCATGAGAATGCGGTGAGTTCGATATTCGGAGTGGACAGGTTTAAAGGACCCTTCAAGGAACTGACGTTCTCGGGCTGTGGTGAGTTGAATCCATTAGAAAAAGACCCCTTCAGGGAGACAATTGGCATTGGTACGAAGATCTTGATGAACGGGGCGGTGGGTTTTGTGATCGGAGAAGGCACCCGAAGTTCACCAGAAAAGCCAAATTTGATGGGTATTGCGGATATGCACGGGATGTTTCCTGAGTTTCTCGGCGGCTTTCGGACCGCTGCTGGCCCCGAGGTCTTTTATTCCTGGGCAGTCCCTATTCCAATAGTGAACGAGCACGTGCTTGAGAACGCAGGGAAGCGGGATGAAGAGATAAGGCTTGGAGTCCTTGATATCCATAATAGGCTCCCGGTCGGTGAAATAACCTATGCGGATGTCTGGCATGACTTTTCCGTACGGTTTGATCGCTCTGCGTGTCTCGAATGTGATGAGTGTCAGGTTGCCAGCTCGTGCCCTGCCGATGCGTTTGATGGAGAGGCTAAGGAGGTGCATGAGGATTTCTGTTGCAACTGTGGCACCTGTGTGCAGGTCTGCAAGGGTGGTGCATTCAGTTGTAATCTCGGTGTTGTCCATCTTTCGGGACGAGAGATCCCTGTAACACTGCGTCAATCAGACAGGAAAAAGGCAGTAAAGCTGGCAGAAATGCTGAAGAGCAAGATTCTGGATGGTGAGTTTGTACTCGCAGAGCCTGTAAGCAGGCTTTAATCCTTGAAGGTGATGGAAGAAGCACGATGAACGAGGCAAAGTATCACCTGGAATGTTTGGAATGCAGGCACGTAATCGCCGACAGCTATACCAATACCTGCCCTGAAGGTCATGATTCGTTATTAAGAACGGTTTATAAGAGCAAGAGGATAAGGAAACGTTCGGGGCAAGGGATGTTCAACTATATCGATTGGCTCCCGGTAGAAGCAACAGTGCCCGTAAACACGAATCCGATTACCTACAAAAGCGAGGAATTGGGAAAAGAATTAGGATTGGAAAATTTGTATGTCAGTTTCAGTGGTTACTGGCCCGAGAAGGGTGTGTTTATGAAGACCTGTACCTTCAAGGAGTTAGAAGCGCTCCCTACCCTCCTGCGTGCACACGAGCGGGCAGGTGAGAAGATCCTGGTCGTGGCATCTGCAGGAAATACCTCACGCGCATTCGCAGAGTTCTCCGCCATGACCGGTATGCCGGTGGTGACCATCGTGCCACACAGGTATACCCACCGGATGTGGACCACGACGGAAGATCACGAGAGCATCTTCCTCATCGCGGTGGATGGCGATTATTCAGATGCAAGTGCGGCGAGCAAGGAGATAGTGAATAAACCCTTACAGGGTTTTCGGGGTCAACGGGGCGGAGCCCCGTTAATGGCGGGGTTAATAGAAGAAGGAGGGGTAAGAAATGTGGCTCGAAGGGATGGAATGGGCGTTGTGGAACTTGAAGCTGCATGGTGTATGAAGGCGTTGCCTGATTATTATGTGCAAGCGGTGGGCAGTGGCACGGGTGCGATTGCGGCATGGGAAGCGTTTATCCGGCTGATTGGTGATGGACGATTCGGTGAAAGGATGCCGAAGATTGTGATTGCACAGAACCTCCCGTTTGCTCCCATGTTCAGTGCATGGCAGGATGGTCGAGCGGAGCTCATCGCGGCTAAAGACCTGAGCAATGCCGAAGCGGCAATAAAGGCGATGTATGCCAATATTCTTTCTACCCGAAACCCGCCTTATAGCATCAAAGGGGGCGTCTATGAGATGCTGAGGAGTTCTCAAGGGACGATATACGGAATAACGAACGACGAGGCGAGGGAAGCTGAGAAGCTCTTCGAGAGTGAGGAGGGGATAGATTTAGATCCCGCGGCATCAGTAGCAGTCGCTTCTTTGATGCACGCGGTTGACGAAGGCTTTGTGGAAAAAAAGGATAGAATTCTGTTGAATATCACGGGCGGCGGCTATAAGCGATTGAAGGAGGAGTGTGCACTGTACCACGTAGAAGCGCGAATGGAACTGCACTCACATGCGGTGGGTCAATTACCGGTCGATGAACTTGAAAGAGAGCTAAAGGAGTTCGTTACGGGTTTATACGTAGGGTAAACATGAGCTGAGGATACCATGTATCAAACCGAGCGGGACGTGTTAGAACTCATAAAGAGAAATAACATAGAGGTTGTCTCAACGCTCCCGTGCGAGAAACTAAGTGCTCTGTTGCGGCTTGTCGCGGACGAACGAGCATTTTGTCATGTGGGTTTGAACCGTGAGGAGAATGGCGTTGGTATCTCCGCAGGTGTTTCGCTCGCGGGGGGAAGACCGCTCATGATCATCCAGAGCACGGGTTTAGGGAATTCACTCACTGCTCTGATGTCGCTCACCGTTACGTATGGGCTGCCGTTACCCATCATCGCGAGCTGGCGTGGCGTTTACAAGGAGCAGATAGAGGCGCAGGTCCCGTTTGGAAAGGCGCTGCCCGGCGTTTTAGATGCATTGGGGCTGAACTACACGCTCATCGAGGACTCCTCACAAATCGGGTTAGTAGACGATGCTATCCAGGACGCCTTTGCTCATGAAAGACCGCATATAGCACTCATCTCGCCGAGAACATGGGGAAGCGATGAGGTGAGTAAAGAAAACACCGGTCCGCACCGGAAGAGATCTTTCACCGTGACGTATGAAGGAGAATATCAGGAGCCGGAGATGCGAAGATACGATGCGATACGGATAATCACCGAATATCTGGATGAAGAAGCCGTGATTGCGAACATCGGTGTCCCAAGCAAGGAACTGTATGCCGCCCAAGACCGCGCTTTAAATTTTTACATGCTCGGGAGTCTGGGTCAAGCGTCCTCTATTGGATTGGGCGTCGCATTGAAGACAAATAAACCCTTACAGGGTTTTCGGGGTCAACGGGGCGGAGCCTTGTTGAGAGAGACGGTAGTACTCGATGGGGATGGAAGCCTGCTGATGAGCGATATCTTGCCGGTGGTAGGGGAGCAGAAGCCGAAGAATCTTTCTATCATTTGCCTGGATAATGGCACATGGGGGAGCACCGGAGATCAGCCGGTAGCTTTTGCAGGAGATATCGCGCTGATGGCGATCGGTGCAGGCATGGAGAATACGATGAAGATATACAGGGAAGAAGAGCTGCGGCACGCCTTAGAAGGGTTATACGAGAAGGCGGGTCCGAGATTTCTCCAGGTCGTGATTAAACCAGGCAATGCACCCATACGGAACATACCTTTGAGCGCATCGCAGATAAAGCGACGATTCATGGCTGCGCTGCTTCCATAATGATACCTAGTTGTACACTGAAACCAGGAATTCTTCGGGTATATTTATACATTTGGGTAATTTAGTGCACAAAAAATAGAAATATTTAAATACCGCAAGTTAATAGAATGACACGGATACAACGAGTGGGTGATACAAAGTATGAGGAGGAGTTGATATGGAACGAAGAAGCAGAGCCAGTTTAGTAGCTCTTGGGGGATTCATTGTGGTGGTCGTGATCTTCTTAGGCTGTATAGAAGAAGAGCCAAAGATTACCAAGATAAATATGGGATATCAACCGAGCACGCACCAACTGGCAGCGATGGTTGCGGCTGAGAAGGGCTGGGGAGAAAGACCGTTGCGCACTTACGGCATCGAAGATGTTGAACTCCGTTTATTCCCTTCAGGACCGCCTGAGATGACTGCAATGATTGCCGGAGATCTTGACATTGCCTACGTCGGGGCAGCACCACCTATCGCTGCGATGTATGAGGGCCTGGATGCCAAGATCGTGGCGGGCGTCAATGTAGCGGGATCTGCAATCGCTGTCCGCCCCGAACTCGTCGAGGCCTATGAACGTGACGGGGTAGGTTCATTGAAGGGAAAAACCATTGCCACCTATCCACCGGGTTCTATTCAGTATACCATCCTTTCTCAATGGCTCCTGGATAATACCATTGATCCTGCGAAGGATGTAGATATAAAAGCAATGGCGCCGAGCGATGCTGTTTCCGCTCTAGGAGCGAAGTCCGTCGATGCGGTCTTTCTCCCCAGCCCCCATCCTGAAATAATCGAAGCTGAGGGCACTGGAAAAATCGTTAAATGGTCAGGCGAGATCTGGCCAAACCACGCCTGCTGTTGCCTGGTTGCGAGTGAGAAGATGATTCGGGAACATCCGGATATTGTTACACAGCTCATAAAAACACACATCAATGCGACCACGTATATAAACGAACATCCGGACGAAGCGGCGGAGATCTTCGCCAAGTGGCAGGGAGGAGATGTCGCAACAATAAAGCAGTCCATTAAGATATCGGATTCCCGCTGGATTCACGATCCGCATCTGCAAATCGAGAGTTCGCTCACGTATGCGCTTGATATCTACAAGCTTAACAGAGAGCGATACGAGGCAAAAGGCATAAAACCGCTCACCGAAGATGATATCTTTGATACCAGTTTCTACGATAAGATAACGGGCTACAAATGAAGCTACCGGCTGCGGTACGAGATAAAGGAATCGTCTTAGTGCCTCTGCTCACCACCATTATTCTCTGGGAGGTCCTGGCGAGATATGTGGTCAAGAACCCCGCCTTCTTGCCAAGATTCTCAGAGGTTATTTTTGCATTTTATCTGCTTCGAGAGCGTATAATCCCTGATATACTGGTCAGTCTCCTCCATTTTGGTATTGGCCTGCTGCTAGCATTTTCCCTCGCACTTCCGCTCGCAATTGCTATGGGCTGGTTCAAGACGATATTCAGAGCTCTGGATCCGCTTATCGAGATCCTGAGACCGATACCTCCGCTTGCATGGATACCGCTCGCCATTGTCTGGTTTCACCTGACCCACTATGCGGCTGGCTTTATTATCTTCCTCGGTGCATTCTTTCCGATTCTGATTGACAGTTATACCGGGTTCAGGAACGTGCCGCGGGTGTTAGTCGAAACAGGCAAGGTATTGGGCTGCATTGGCGATAAAAAGCTGATACGATACGTTGCGTTTCCCTTTGCGCTTCCCTCGATTGCGACGGGCACTCGTGTGGGCATGGGAGTTGGGTGGATGTGTGTGGTCGCGGCGGAGATGTTCGGGGTGAGTAGAAATGGGCTGGGTTACCGGCTCTTCAACGAGTTTTACTACTGGAAGCAGATGGATTATGTCATTGCCTACATGCTTATTTTAGGATTGATCTCTCTGCTTCTGGACCGCATGTTCAGGCATTATATAGAGGAGAACCTATTTAGATGGAGGAAGGGGATAGTCAAATAGCATGAACCACAAGCTCACGCTTCGCAATGTCTCGAAGACGTATAATTCGGAGGAAGGCGAGATAAAGGCAGTGGAGCATATCAATCTCGAAGTCAAGCCGACCGAATTTTTATGCATCGTCGGTCCCTCGGGCTGTGGCAAAACGACCTTGCTCAGAATGGTAGCGGGGTTAGACTATCCAACCAGTGGCGAGATTATCTTAGATGGCGCGCACGTGAGCGGTCCTTCTCCGGACAGAGGGATGGTCTTCCAGGAATTCTCGTTATTCCCGTGGAGAACCGTCTTGAAGAATGTGGAATTTGGACTGGAGATCCGCGGGGTGCAGGAGAGACGAAGAATCGCAGAGCAGTACCTGGAGCTTGTCGGTCTCCTGGACTTTAAAAATTGTTACCCGCAGGAACTTTCAGGCGGCATGAAGCAGCGAGTAGCGATCGCACGAGCGCTTGCCACCAACCCTTCTGTGTTATTAATGGATGAACCATTTGGCTCGGTGGATGCGCAGACGAGGAATGTGCTGCAAGAAGAGCTGCTGAGAATCTGGGAGAGAACCGAGAAGACCATTATGTTCGTGACCCATAGCGTTGATGAAGCGGTATACCTCGCGGATCGAGTTGCGGTGATGTCCGCACGACCCGGTCGAATCATCCAGTGCATGAAGATTGACATACCACGACCCCGAAAGCGAACGAGCGTAGAGACAAATGTGATTCGAGAGAAGCTCCTTACCCTCCTGGTTTCACAGTACCCACGAATAGGCTGAGGTATCAATGGCTTATGCTTTAAAATACCGTTGGTATAAATCTAAATCTCCATGGTACTCGCCTCATATGTTCTTCATATTCTTTTCCAAATCTCTCTTTCATTACCTCCTCCTCCTCTCTAATTGCCGTTAATATGGTAAGTATAACAAAAATAATGACTGGAATTAAAATCCACACGATTCCCCACATAAATGCAAATCCGAAGTACAGAAGAATTAAACCAGGGTATAATGGGTGTCGCATCTTTGAATAATTCGCCTCAGTTATTAGTTTCTTAATTTTCTCAGATTCCTGATGTGCTTCTTTATGGATTTTATGGGAATATTCATGAATGATTAATCCTCATAGAGGTGTTTATCCAGCAGACTATTCTTTCTCATATTCAAATCACTTCATTATCAATTGGCTTCGGGTGATTTCGGACAACTTCGGTATATACGACATCAATCGTATATTTTCCCAAATTGGAATGACATCCGAAACTTACTTCGTATATACCTCCCTTTAGCTGATTATTACTCTTCATCTCCTTCAATCCCATCTCTAAATCTACGCGATTTCCAGTCGTGATTTTTCCAATCGAAGTTAAAAAGTTACTCTCTCCACGCCTCGCGCCACTCACTCCAGTGGTATAGCGGTCTTCTCCTTCTCAATCTCTCGTGCTTTCTTCTTTATCCGCACACTGAGTACCCCGTTTTTATAGGTTGCTTTTGCCGTCTCGGGCTTTACCAGCGTCTTGAACGCGACTTCCTTAAAATATCGTCGCCCATTTTCCGTCCTTATCTCTAACGTGTCATCAGCAGCATGCAACTTTATATCCTTCTTCTCGACACCAGGCAGTTCAGCGACAACTTCGTACGAATCACCATGATCAATCACATCGACGAGCGGTTCGCGCTCACCGTTCGGAAAGGGCTCGATTCGTCTATGCGACGCTTTTATATTCCCAAATTCCTTTATCTCCGGCTCTTTACCCGGCTCTTTGGTGTAGGAGAACCCGTAAATAAACGGGCCATATCGTTTAACCTTACCTTCCGGCGTCTTCTCCTCGGTCATAAAACCCCTGAGTTCCTCCGGCATTCCCTCTTCTAACTTCCTCGCCATCTCCTCAAACGGGTCTCCAACCCATCCTCCTCTGTCTTCCTGGTCCTTCTTCGCCATCCGCGAGAAATTCTCCCGGGATACCGCCGGCTGGTTGCTCAAATCCTCGAAGATCCGCTCCATGTACCACTCGAGCAGATCAAAGATCGAGGGGCGCTTTCTCTTCTCCATAATTTATGCTTTACAATGCATTCTTAAAAAGGTTCGAGCGTTAATCACAGCTCGTGCTCACGACTTTGACCGGTGCTTCACCCTTTAGCCCGGTGATCAGTTTCATCAACTCGTCCAGCTTCTCGGTGCGCCCTTCAACGCAGAGAACGACCGAGCCCTCACCACCATCCACGCCGCCTGCCCCTATGGGGAACGCATCATCAGCTCCCAAGATCTTTAATGCCTCGACTTCCGTGATTATCGTGCCATGCACGGGCATCAGTCCCACGGGCATCCCGACCGACTGGTAGAATGCTTCGATCCCCACGCGTTTCGCGGCTTCGGTGATCGAATAGGGGATCGTCTTTTCAATCCCAACGGGTATGATGAAGTGCACGCCCCGTGCCATCACGGTCCCGAGAGCAGACCCGATCGTGCCACCGGACCGATGGGCCATGTATATGCCGGCTGTTCCGGTTGCGTCCAGCGCATTTGCGCCCTTTATGAAGACATCGCCAGCAGCTAACTTCTCTATTGCTTGATCAATGCCCTCGTCGCTCAACGTGCCGTTCTTCAGTATTACTTCTTTCTCACGCTCCTCCTTGGGGACCACGCAGGTACCACGGTCAGTGAGGACACCTGCGGCATATCGCTGCTTATCTATTTTCCGCTGCGAGCCGGGCAGGAGCTTCAAAATCTCCTCGCTGATATACCCATTGGTAGTCCCGAGCGTTATGATGATGGTCCCTTGCTTCAATGCTCGCTGTACTGCTTTCAACCGGGTTACCCCCTTTGCAATGAGCCGCTTCGATTCAGAAGGCGTCAGTGCGATCAATATCTTCCTCTTTTCGATTGCCATACTCCTCACTGCACCTTTTGGCTGTAAATGCCTATAAGATCAGAGAGCATTGCACTCGCGGCTTCTATCGGACCCGCACCTTTGCCGATGACTGTGATATCCCCTGCCAGATCGGTTTTTATGGTTGCCACGTTCAAAATGCCCCCGACATTGAGGGGGTCGTCTTTCGGGACCAGCCGCGGCGCTACTTTCAGGTTGCCCTCACGGTCCACCTCGCCGATTAACTTGATCACGTAGCCTGCTTCGTCCGCGAGCGTTAGGGCATCAGGTGTGATCTCCGTGATGCCGGTTACCTCGACATCCTTGCAGGTTGCATTCCTGCCAAAGATGGAGTTCGCCAGGATCACGAGTTTCACCGCGGTGTCCACCCCTTCAACATCCTGTGAAGGATTAGCCTCAGCGATTCCTATCTCCTGCGCCTCCTTTAGCACGTGCTCGTAGGGCAGCCCCTCTTCTGCCATTCTCGTGAGTATGTAGTTGCACGTGCCATTCAAAATACCCTTGATTGAGAGTATCTCATTCCCCGCGAGATCACCCTTCACCAATGAGAATATTGGCATAGCACCACCAACCGTGGCTTCGAATCGCAGTTCCTTCTCCTTCTTCGCCGCGAGCTCCATCAACCGCTTATACTCGACTGCGAGAGGGCCTTTATTCGAGGTCACCACATGCCGGCCTGACTCTAATGCGGTAATTATATGTGTTAATCCCGGCTCTCCTGTCTCGACATTCGTGGGTGTCGCCTCCACCATAACCTCGTGCTCCACATCTCGTATAACCTCTACGCTCGTCATATCTGCCATCGTGCCCATGCTTTTATGCCCGGTCTTGAGTGCCTTTATAGCCTCCTCGGAGACACCATTCTCGTCCACAATGACTCCTCTCAAATCAGCTATGCCAACAATCGTTATATCCAACCCATATCTTCGCGCTAACTCCTCTCGTTTCCTCCTTATCACCTCAGCCACGCCGCGTCCGACATTCCCGAACCCGACTATCGAGATTCTTACGGTTTGTGTGCTTCTCTTCATGCTCATATCTCCCCCTCGCATTCTCTTCTCCCGGTTAGATCGGTGCGATAACCAGAATGCCCTTTTTGTTCACCGTGCGTTCCAGGATATGCAAAGCTTCATTCAGCTCCTTTTTACCAATTGCACTGAGCGTAAGCGAAGCAGAGGATTTCTGAGCCACGCCGGGCATGGAGAGCGAGAGCCCGACAACTTCGGCAAATCCGGTACGGTCTATGCTATCGATCGTGTCCCCCACATCAGAATGCACGATATGACCAATGAGTAAAACGACCATTGACTCCTTCAGACGCTCCTTTCCGATTCGTACGACCTTCACACCTCGTTCCTTGAGCCGTTCCACCAATCGATCCAGTTTCTTTTCATCCATTTCAAATACTAATTCAACCGGAAAGGAGCGT
>RXIE01000013.1 GCA_004212135.1 Candidatus Methanophagales archaeon ANME-1-THS
CGGGGTGAATGGGTCCGGGATGCACACTCACCAGTCGTTATTCCTCGGCGATCGAAACGCATTCTTCGATGGGAAGAGCGACTATCATCTCTCCGAGGTGGGTAAGGGATATATCGCTGGATTGCTCAGACACGCACCGGAGATCACCGCGGTGACGAGCCAATGGGTCAACTCATATAAACGGCTCGTCCCGGGATACGAAGCACCGGTATATATCACCTGGGCACGGCGGAATCGATCAACACTTGTCCGGGTGCCGATGTACAAGCCGGGGAAAGAGAAAGCAACGAGGGTGGAATTCCGCAGTCCAGACCCTGCCTGTAACCCCTACCTGGCTTTTTCGGTCATGCTTGCTGCGGGGATGGCCGGGGTTAGAAACAGGTACGAATTGCCACTACCGACGGAAAAGGATGTGTATCTGATGGGTGATGAGGAACGGGCGAACGAAGGGATAAAATCGCTCCCCGGGAGTTTGATTGAAGCCCTCGCATTGACCGAGAAAAGTGAACTGGTGAGAGAAGCATTGGGAGACCACATCTTCCGCAACTTCATCACCTCAAAGAAGGTCGAGTGGGACCGGTATCGCGTGCACGTGACCGAATGGGAATGGAAGGAGTATCTCGGGATACTATGAGGCTGTAAAGAAGCGCCTGCTGGCGATTAGGAGCCCTTCAGGCGATATTTTTGGTGCACCGGGCATTGGCGACAGCCTCCTCGATACAGGAGAGAATAGACGAGCGGTATGGAATTGGCGTTAAAAACGAGGTTAAAAGAACTCGTTGGGAACGATGCAACGATAAGAGAACGGATTTTCGAGCGTGAGCTCTGCAGCTCGGATATCAGTGCGGTGCCATTTGCAAAGCGGCTCTTCAATACCACACCCGAACTGGTAATCCAGCCCCTGAGCATTGAAGCACTCACACAAATCGTTCAATTTGCCAACGAAGAGAGAATCGCGGTATTCCCACGAGGTTCGGCGTCCTCAGGACTTGGCGGTATCATCCCCACCGTGCGAGGCGTTGTGCTCGATCTATCATGTTTGAATAAGATGCTCGAGTTGGATCCTGAAAAGGGGACGCTGCAAGTCCAAACAGGCGTGAGGTGGTCGGAGATCCTGGAGTTTCTCAAACTCCACAATTTATCAGTTCGAGCATATCCGTCGAGTTTCTTCTCGACGGTTGGAGGCTGGATCAATACAGGCGGCTACGGTATCGGAAGCCTCCGCTTCGGGCATCTTAAAGACCAGGTTGAAGCCATCGAGGTTCTATTCCCCTCTGGCGAACTGAAGTCCATTGATTCAGACGAAGAGGAGTTCGTACGCTTTTTCGGTACCGAAGGCCAGTTCGGCATACTGGTAACCGCAACCTTGAAACTGAGAAGGAAGCCCACCAAATCACTACCACTGCTGATCTACTTCGAAGGTCCTGGAGATGCTTTTCGGTTCATGACCGAGATGGTACAAGCGGATATCAGGCCCTACCACATCATGTATCTCGATGCTGCACATCTCGAAACGGTAAACAAGCGCCTGGGAGAGGATTTGTTCAGGGTGAATGATGCGGCCTTAGTGGAGTTTGAAGAGGAGGAAGAACGAAGGAATTGTATCGAATTCGCAGAACATCGGGGTATCCTTGAAGAGGAGTATCTTGCTCACTATCTCTGGCACGAACGACTTTTTCCGATGAAGCAACGAAGCGGGAGACCAACTCCGCTGGTTTGTGAGCTTCTCGTCCCCCTGAAACGCGCCGTTTTGTACCTTACTCAGGTAAAAAGGCTCGCAAAAGGATACCGGGCTGAGATACAGGTGGAAGCACACCTTGTAGCAAAGGATAAAGCACTGGTGATGGTGACACACCACTGCGACGAGCGAAAGCTATTCCCATACCTTCTCCATATGACCCTCATCCCTGCCCTCATGAAACTCGGGATAGCAGGTGGCGGAGTCCCGTATGGTGTCGGCATCTGGAATACACCGTTTATAACCGATAGATTTGATGAGCGAACGCTCACAATCTACCAGACATATAAGAAGAAGGTTGATCCGCACCACCTCTTAAACCCGAACAAATTCTTCGCCGTTCGGACAAAATGGGCAGATATACCCGGGATACTGTTTAAGCCGTTCATCTTCCGCGCCCTCATTCGATCTGCAGTCGTGCTCACACCGGTTCTCGTAAGGCTTATGGGCCTGAAAGAACCAGGAGAGGCTGAATCATGCCTCGAAGAGACGGTTTATTCCTGTATGAAGTGCGGAAGTTGCGCTGCTCTGTGCCCGGCCTATATGGTCACCGGCGACGAGTCGCTCATCCCGAAGAACAAACTGTATCTTGCTAAAAAGCTTCTTGCGGGGGAGATGATAGCAAAGAGCGATTCTGATAAGGCTTTTTTATGCATGCACTGCGGGCTGTGCCGGGAGGTATGCCAGAATGATTTAGACCTTGTCACGGCATGGTCAGCGCTAGAGCGAATGCTCGAGGATAAATATGGCAAGCCGGAAGAAGCGATACGGAATTTCGTCTCGGCAATAGAAGCAGATGAGGACTACTGGAGGTTCGCGTATGCCCAGAAAATATAATATCACGGTCTCACCAGTGCCCTCGCGATTTCCACCGGTGGGGAAATTCGAACTCGTACGGGACGGAAATTGCATTAATTGTGGACGATGGCGCGCTCACCTGCCTCTACGGCGTTCACAAAAGGCTGGAAGATGATCCACGGCGTATGGCGGAGCCCGTTAATCATCGCTGCAAAGGGTGCTTCCTCTGCGTTCAGGAATGCCCGAGGGAGGCACTGCGTATCAGAACCAGTAGCGATTATCTCCAGCTCGGTGATTCGTACTGGACACCAGAGATCATCTGCAAGAACTGGTATCAGGCGGAGACAGGCATGATCCCGGTCTCGGGCGCTGGCTATTCCGGACCGTTCTCTGGCAAAGGGTTCGATTCCATGTGGACTGATATGTCTGAGATCGTCAGACCAACGCGGGATGGAATTCATGGGAGAGAATACATCAGTACGGCCGTGGATATCGGGAAGAAATTACCCGCACTTAGCTTTGACGCG
>RXIE01000114.1 GCA_004212135.1 Candidatus Methanophagales archaeon ANME-1-THS
GGCGTTCCCGCACGATATATTCATACACCGGTCGAGTTGGTGAGCGTGAAGGATCTTGATAAATGTGCTGAACTCGTCGCACGGGCGGTCGAGTGTGTGGGCGACTATTTCTAAACCTATTTGCAGTCGACCATAAGGGTGATGATGGCAACGATAAACCTCGGTGGTATTGTTCCTGTTTCTACCATAGACTGGCGAGGAAAGACAGCGATGGTGCTATTTCTGCGTGGATGTCCGCTCCGCTGCCTTTATTGCCAGAATTATAACCTTTTAGAAGGCCAAAGCCACGTTGAGCTGGAGGAGATAGAGTCGGAGATCGAAAAGACCAACGTATTCATCGATGCAGTCGTCCTCACGGGCGGTGAACCTTTCATGCAACCAGAGGCACTCGAAGCAATCGCGCAGATTGCGAAACGGCATGCGCTTTCAGTGGGCGTGCAGACCAACGGGTTTTATACCGAGATCATCAAATCGATGGTAAATGAGGACCGGGGCCTCATTGATAAAATCTTCCTCGATATCAAGGCACCACTCTCAGATGCACGATTATACGAGCGCCTTACCCGTGTCTCCGGGGTTGCGGAACAGGTAAGAAATACGCTCGAGGCGTGCACGCAGGCGAAGATCGACCTCGAACTGGTAACAACAGTCTTCAAGCATCTCGTCGGTGCAGAAGAAGTGAAACGGATAGCACGGGATATTGAAGCGGCAGGTGTGGCATGCTATCCGTATGTACTCCAGCAGGGGAGACCGGAACACGTTCCGGGTAATCTGATAAAACGGGATGACCTCTTCACCCGTGAGGAACTGAGAGAACTTGCAGCGGATGCATACCTCGCCGCGGATCTCAAAGACGTGCGGATCAGAACTAAGGAGCATGGTGAAGAGGTGATTGAGCGGGGGGGTTACGATAAATGGTAAGCGTCTTCCTCGAGTATGTACCCGCGAACCTCCTTGTTGCACGAGCTGTGTGCAGCGATAACCAGGATAACCATGCAACATACACCTGTTTTGGAATGATGATTCGGATACGGGGTGACAACCGACTGGTTCTGAAGCGGGCGCTCATCGAAGCAGCGATTGGTCGCGGGTTGACGGAAGACGAATGGGCGAGTGTGACCTGGCTTTACATCGGTACCGTTGCTACCTTTGCTCCAGACGTAGCGGTATTTGAGGATTCGGACGAATCAAAAGTTATGGATAGGTTTTGGGACGAGAAGCTAGAGCGTACGACTCAAAAGGGAAACTTAAAAAATGGAGGTGTATAATCACACAACATGGTAAAACTCGAATGCGTGTACTGGAAGGATAAAATCGGTGGTGAAACAGCTATATTGGAGACAGAGGCGTTTAGCTATGGCTTTACCTTCGGTCCGCATGGTGAATGGGAGATGGCGATTGCAAAAGAGGATAAAGAGGTGAAGAAGAGCGAACCCGTGAGCATCAAGATACATGAAATAGAGGTGCCGCCGAAGGCGATCGCCCTGCCCTGCATCGTCATGCGGCATGCGCTTGGTATCATTGCTGCGCTTGCACTGGTCGGGAAGCCGAAGATTGTTGAGGAGCGGAGGGTCTTTGATGAGGTCATTTTTCTGCCGATAAGCGATGGCGTGGTGCATAAAGGGGAATTACTCGGTGTGGTCAACGTCTTTTATGCAGCGATCGAGCGGAGACTTGCGAGAGGAGCTGCGGAAAAGTGGCTGATGGAGCGACTCAGGTTTTAGCCTTTGTCGGGGCACCAGCGGCGGGGAAGACCGAAGCGGCATCAGTAGCACGGGAGATGGGCGTCCCGGTCATAACGATGGGTGACGTGATACGGGATGAACTCAGACGGCGCGGGCTTTCATTGAACGACGAGAATGCAGGTCGAATAGCACATGAGCTCCGTGCGCACGAAGGAATGGATGCGATCGCCAAACGCTGCATTCCGCGGATAAGGCGTGTCGAGGCGACCGGAGCGCAGAGGGCGAAGAAAAAGGTCATTGTGATCGATGGGATACGCGGGATTGCGGAAGTCGAGAGGTTCAAAACAGAATTCGGCACTGATTTTGTCCTTATTCGGATCGATGCACCGCTTGGCCTCAGGTACGAGCGAATAACAAGACGTCGTCGGGGCGATGACCTCTTGAGTCTCGAGGGCTTCAAGGAACGCGAGGAACGAGAGAACCGCTGGGGGATGAGAGAGGCGATGGAAAAGGCCGATAAGGTCGTGAAGAATGAAGGCTCTCTGGACGAGTTTAAAGACGCGATCAAGAAGATTTTAACAGATATATAAGTAAGCCGCCTGGAGGTATTCAGGGGTGATTTTGGTTCTTCTTTCTTCTCCCTCGAGCTGATGTTTTTATAGCTCGATTCGAAATAAAAGGATGAAGGAAGTTTACAAGTGTCTGGGGAGGTGAAAAGAAGATGAGCCGAAGAACTGCGCTGAGATTCTTATCCCTGGCAGCTCTCCTCTGTCTGGTGCTGTTCACCGGATGCATTGAAGAAGAGGGCGCACCCACAACGCCAACGCCTGTTCTGACACCAACGCCACCCTCAACGACGACGCCATCACCGCCGAGTATTGGTATGCGCTTGACGAGTCCGGATTTTGAACCGGGCGCAGTGATTCCAAAGAGATTTACCTGCGATGGGAATAATATCAACCCGACCCTTATTATCGAGGGCATTCCGGCGGAGACGAAGAGCCTGGCCTTGATCATCGAGGATCCCGATGCACCGCGGGGAACCTTTGTCCATTGGGTCGTGTATAACATCCCTGTGGTCTCTCGAATAGACGAGAACAGCATTCCCGGTACACAGGGGCTCAATGATTTCCGCAAGATGGATTATGGAGGTCCCTGTCCGCCATCCGGTACTCACCGGTATGTATTTAAACTATACGCGTTGGATGTGGAGTTAGCACTGGCAGGAGGGGTTGACAAGAACGCGTTAGAAGACGCAATGCAAGGGCACATCCTCGATGCAGCGGAATTACTAGGACGGTATACCCGGAGCTAACTCAGCGGCCAGAGGATACATGGGACTTGAAAACCGCCGGAGGATCACATGCAAAATCGATGGGTTTATTTATAGCCGCACGTTGTGCTCTACGGGAGGTCTGTGCCGCAGACGAAACGGTTCACTGGCTGGCCGGCTTTAGGTAGATACGATGCAATTAAAGGAGAAAGTTATCGCGTTGTTTAGACTCACACGGCTTCCGTTGTATACCCTGGCCTTTATTGCTTACAGTGCAGGTGCTGCCGCGGCATACGCGACCTATCAGCAATTTGATGGAGGCGTCTATGCGCTCGGCGGTGCTGGACTCATATTGATCATACAAATGCTTCTCTTTGGACTTATTCCCCTCGTATCGTTCTTAGTGGGATGAGCGCCATTTCAAGTGAAGTTCGCTCGATCACGAAGCCTGAGTTCAGCGATCTCCAGGTGGGGATTGAAGCTTGACCGATCTTCCAGAGAATGATCACAGCGATCCATCCCGCCGTTCACCCCACTAATCTTCTTCTATCCAGGATCACCACGATAATGCCTGCGAGTATGACCGATGCAGCTTTCAGGCGTTGAAGCATCTTTGTACTTACAATTATGCCCGGTGAGCCAATGAGCACCAGGGTATTATGCGGAATCGTAAGTAAGCCAACAGTTAGTAAATAGACCGCACAGAAGTCGCTCAGTATCACGACCCCTCTTCTTGCTACGTCAGAACGGTCGGTCCACGAGAGCGCAGTTAGAAACGAGATGAGAACGATCACCATGACCAATCCTACGACCAGATACAGGTACAGTGGATTCAGGTCACCCAAGAACTTGTAAAGCGGGTTGAGCTCCGCAAACTCGTCATAGAACGCAGAAGCCATGATGCTGGAAATCGAATCGGAGCTCAACAGGATGAGTGCGAGTGTGTAGCCCAGTTTTCTGATCTTCATGCTCCGGTTATCTGACGAGCAGCACCTTCGGTCTTCTCCTTTCCCGCTCCCATTGCGCCATCTTTTCATTCAGCGCATCCTGATCCACAAACGCGAAATCGCCATCAGGATCTTTGGAGAGTATTGGTATTTCAGCGATGGAGAACGTGGGAATACCACATGCAAGGAACTTCGCAGCCGCGAAATGCGAGAGCTCTTTACCATAAAGCACCACCGCCACACCTTTGCTCGCCAGTAGTTCTGCAGTGCTTGCTCCTCCGCCACTCCCGTCTTCGAGCAAGACGATATCTCCCTTCTCCACTCCATATCTCCTCTCCATTCTCACGATCGCATCCTGACTGAACGAAGGTATCCTTTTTATCCGTCTTCCGCCGCTCACTTCCCTTTTGCCTTTCAGTCCTTCTATAATCCCCAGGAGCTCTGCATTTTCACGTTCCCTCGCACGTACCTCCTCGGTCAGTCGTTCGATCTCTGCGTCCCTCTTTCTGATCTCCTCTGCTTTTTTGAGCTCCTTCATGCGCTCTGTCCGCATCGAATCGAGTTTTTGACTCAAACTCCGTATCTCATCCTCTTTTTCCGCTAAGCTCGCCTTGAGAATCGTGCTGAGTTCCTCGAGCATTGCTATTCTCTCTTCTTTCTCTTTCATGAGCTCCCGCAATCTGAGCAGGTCTTTGCTTTCACTTCCTTCATCTTCCTTCTTCTCCTCCTGCCGCTTCGCTTCCATCACCTTCATCCTCTCCTCGCGTGCACTGATCAAGCGGTTTATCGCTGCGCTTATGGACATGCCCTTGACCACCAATGCTTTTACCTCTTCCACGTTCACGCCCGGCGGGGTCTTCCTCTGCACCTGCTCGAATTTCTTCTTGTAGTGTTTGAATGCCGTAATGCAGGCGGCCAATGCATCCCGCTCATGGACATTTTTATATGCATAGCCATCGCCTTTCGTCACTGCAATCTTCTCTTCGGTTGATAACGAGCCTTCCAATTCGTGAATGAAGGACGAAAGCAACCCACCGATCTTTTTTACCATTGAGGGTGTGGGCGTCACGTCAGAAGCGACGATCAGGGGTTTACCCCGTGCTATGATCCGGGTTATCGTATCGGCGACCGACAGGTTCTTGGAGCTGAATATCTCGATCGGGTTTCCGTTAAGGTCAATTATGGCCACTCCTACCGTCGTACCAGGATCAATGCCAACGATGGTGTAGCTTCGCGGTGGGGGTGAATATGCCATCTATTTGTTTTTATCCTCCGCAGGCATAAAAACATACCGACGAAGAGGCGGGGAATCGAAATGAAGCTTGGCATAATAGCGGATACCCATGATAATCTCGATGCGATACGCAAAGCGGTCGAGCTCTTTAACGATGAAGGCATTGACCTCCTCATCCATGCGGGTGATTTTGTCGCACCGTTTACCGAGCAGCCCTTTCGCATGCTCAAAGCGCCCCTTATCGGCATATTCGGCAATAATGACGGTGATAAGCTCCTTTTAAAGCAGAAATACCGTGAGAAGGGTGTGGGAGAGCTTTATGAAGACCCGCATGAACTGGAACTCGCTACGAAGAGGCTCATCGTGACTCACCGACCAAAACTTGTGCGCGCACTGGCTGCTTCTGGTCTGTATGCGGTGATCGTCTATGGCCATACGCATCAAGCGGATATCGAGCAGACGAGCAGCATGAGCGGAACGCAGAGCAAACAGATATGGATCATTAATCCCGGTGAGTGCTGTGGTTATCTCACGGGCAGAAAAACGGTCGCACTACTCGATTTAGAAAAGGATGAAGCGAGAATCGAGGAATTTTAACACCTCGTTCGCACTCCACTTCATGAAAAAATCGCAAGTTATTTATAATGAGAATTTAAAGTCTTCTAAACGAAGAGATAAGCAATAGTGGATAAGGAGGTATATTCAAATGGGAACATTGCTGGAAGAAATAATTGAGTGGGGAGGCGGCGTTTTCGGCGAGGAGCACATGGAGTCACTGCTACACTGCGTTCAATGCGGTAAATGCACCGGTGGCTGTCCATCAGGACGAATTACAGCGTTCAGGACAAGAAGGTTATTCCGAATGGCTCAGGAGAATCTGCGTGAAGAGATTTTTAACGCTCCTGAACTGTGGTATTGCACGACCTGTTATACTTGTTATGAGCGATGTCCGAAAGAAGTGAAATGCACTGATATCATTCGGGTCATAAGGAACCTCGCGGCAAAGGAGGGACATATGTCCGTGCCCCACCGGAAGATTGGGGTGTATGCGCTTAAAACGGGTCATGGTGTGCCGATCGGGCCTGACCAGATGAAGATACGGGAGAAATTAGGTCTTGAAGCACAGCCACCAACCACGCAGAAATACAAAGAGCAACTGGAGCAAGTGCAGAAGATATGCAGGGAAACGGGATTTGATGCCCTCATTGATTTTGATTGGAATACTATGGACTTAAAAGCGAAGGAAGGAGGCGAGAAGAAATGACTGAAGCGCCAAAGGCGTATGCGTATTTCCTCGGCTGTATCACTCCGAACCGGTATCCGGGGATCGAGGCGGCGACGAAGAAGATCTTCAAGGAGTTTGGAATAGAGTCGAAGGAGATGGTAGGTGCAGCCTGTTGCCCGGCACCGGGTGTCTTCGGCTCGTTCGACATGTACACCTGGCTCCCAATTGCAGCACGGAACCTTGCCATCGCTGAGGAGATGGGGCTCGAGATCTATGTAACCTGCAATGGTTGTTTTGGGTCTCTTCAGGAAGCGGATCATCTGCTCAAAGAGCATCCGAAGTTGAGGGAACGGATTAATGAGATATTAGCCAAAATTGGAAAAGAGTACAAAGGGACCACAAAGGTCAACCATGCGGTTACGCTTCTTCACGATGTAATCGGGTTAGAGCAGCTCAAAGGGAAGGTAAAGAAGCCTTTGAAAGGTGTGAATGTTGCCGTGCATTACGGCTGTCACTTCCTCAAGCCTCGTGAAGTGAGAGGGCTTGGATCTTCTGAAACACCCACGATCTTAGAGGACATCGTGGAGGCGACCGGTGCGAAGCCCGTAGACTATAAGGATCGACTGATGTGCTGCGGCGCTGGTGGTGGAGTGCGTACTGCTGATACCCCAACGGCGTTAGAATGGACACGTCAGAAGTTGGTGAACATGATCGAAGCAGGCGCTGATTGTGTGATCCATCCCTGTGCGTTCTGCCATTTGCAGCTTGATCGCGGACAATTCGAGCTGAACGAGGCGTTTGGCACCTCGTTTGGTCTTCCCGTTCTCCACGTCATGCAATTCACTGCGCTCGCAATGGGCTTCAAGCCGGACGAAGTGGGGTTAAACGATCAAATAACCAAAATGCCCGATAAACTGGTCAAATAAAAGAGAAAAAATATTTTTTCTTTTTTTCTTTCTTTTTGTTGTGGTGCGTTGTGCTGGAGAATAATTTACCAGAGTTTCGTTGGTCTGGCTAAGATTGCACGTAATTGCATCTTCTTTTGCCTCACTGCACGTAAATCCTTCTCCTTCGCTGTGATTTGATTAATGATCTCCGTTTTCTTCGCCGCGTCGGTTGCGGTCTTATATTCGTTCGCTAAATCACCTATCTCTTTTATCAGTTTCGCAATTTCAGCATCCTTCTCTTTTATTACCTCATCCGGTACGACTCCCATTCTTATCACCTCTATATTAGCTATACAGAGTAGGATACCATCGGCTATTTATATCTTTCTATATTTATCTCGGGTTTCCCTATCCCTTCAAGACAATTTCGATGTGCACATCTTTGGGAATGGGTATGCGCATCAGCTGGCGCAGTGCACGTTCATCCGCTTCTAGGTCAATCAACCGCTTGTGTATCCGCATCTCCCAATGGTCCCAGGTCGCCGACCCTTCACCATCCGGGCTCTTCCTGCAGGGTACGACGAGCTTCTTGGTCGGAAGAGGTATAGGGCCTGACATTCGCACGCCGGTGGTCTCCACTATCTTCTTCACCTGTTGGCAGATATCATCCAGTTTGTGATGGTCCGTGCTCGAGAGTTTTATCCGTGCTTTTTGGTTCATTCAACTTCCTCTTCCTCTTTGCTGAGCCTTTCTTATGCTCGCGTATCTTCGCTCGCGTTACTTCTCCTTGATGTCAATGACCATACCCGCGGCAACTGTCTGTCCCATATCACGGACTGCGAACCGGCCCAGGTGTGGTATCTCCTTCACGCGTTCGATAACCAAAGGTCTCGTGGGTTTCACCTTAACGACTGCGGCATCGCCGGTTTTTATAAAGTCAGGATGTTCTTCGACCGTCGCACCGGTCCTCGGATCCAACTTCTTCAAAATCTCCATGACCGTGCACGCGACCTGCGCGGTATGGCAATGGAAGACTGGTGTATAGCCAACCGTAATTGCGGTCGGATGCTGGAGGACAATGAGCTGTGCCGTAAACTCGTCTGCAACCGTTGGTGGTTTTTCTAAATGTCCACAGACATCCCCTCTCCGTATCTCTGTCCTGCTGATACCCCGAACATTCCAGCCGATATTATCTCCGGGAATCGCCTCGGGGATCTCTTCATGGTGCATCTCGATCGATTTTACTTCTCCTTGCTTACCCGGCGGGTTGAAAATCACCTTATCGCCTTTCTTTATCTTTCCCGTCTCCACTCTCCCCACCGGAACCGTCCCTGCACCGGTGATCGAATACACATCCTGCACCGGTATCCGAAGTGGCAGATCAATCGGCTTCTCCGGTACCTTCATGAGGTCCAGCGCCGCTAATAAGGTGGGGCCGCTAAACCACTTCATTCTGTCGCTTGGCTTTGTTATATTCTGCCCCTCGTACGCAGAAACAGGAATAAAGATGATGCTCTCTTCCTTATAACCCACGATTTTGAGGAGGTCTAACAGCTCCTTCTTCAACTCCTCGAATCGCTTCTGTTCGTAGTTCACCCGATCCATCTTGTTTATCGCGACAATGAGCTGGGTCACTCCCAGGGTTCTCGCTAAGAACACATGCTCCTTCGTCTGGGCCATTATTCCATCCTTGGCATCCACGACTAATACTGCGGCATCCGCCTGTGACGTCCCGGTGATCATATTTTTCACGAAATCCCGGTGACCGGGGCAATCCACGATCGTATAATAATACTTATTCGTATCAAACCTCTGATGAGAAACATCAATGGTAATGCCCCGCTCTCTTTCGTCTTTTAGCGTATCTAACACCCAAGCAAACTCGAACGTCGCTTTCCCTATCGCCTCTGCCTTTTTCCGGTACTCCTCTATGACGTGTGGATCGATCACCCCGGTATCCATCAGCAACCTGCCCAACAGCGTTGACTTGCCGTGGTCGATATGCCCTATGATCGCCATATTCATATGCTCTTTCTCTGCCATTTTTTATACTCCTCTTTCCCTTCTCATCTCCACCCTTTATGGTGCTCTATTATTTACAGACTTATATTCTACGTATTTATATCTTTTTTATTTTAAGGCCTTGAGGTCATGGACCGGTACCGGATCACTTAAAAGGTGTATCGCTGCGCGCTCATGAAGTTACAATCCGACTTCTTGAGATGATACAACTCCTCAGCCAACCGTTTTATATAACTCATCCCTCGGGCTCCCTCTTCTAACCTCTCCACCCATTGGTTGGGGATCCCGCCTTCGCCATAATACGCACCACCGATCGCACCGGTCATCGCACCAATGGTGTCCGTATCGCCACCCAAACCCACCGCATAGACCACACTCGCCTCAAAGGTATCGAAGCGAAGAAAGGAATAGAGCGCGGTCGGTACCGAGTTAAAAGCCGCTTCTCCGTTGCCCAATTCAGCGATTATCTCCCTTTCTGTTCTCTCCTTCTGCAATAGGACCGCGATCTTCCCCAGCTTCTTCTTATACACCTCACTTCTCGCAAATTCCTGGAGTTCGGGCACCATACCTTCTTTCTCTCCGCGTACCGCCAAAGCGATGGAGAAGGCCTGTAACGCTGCTCCTTCCTTGCCGAGCTCGTGAGCATGGGTGATAGAGCTTGATTTATACGCTACATCCCTCAACGTATCAGCATCATCATAATACAGGAGTCCTATGGGTGCAACACGCATCGCAGCACCATTTCCATACGAGCCTTTGCCGCCAAACAGGTTCTCCGACGCCTTGTCCCAACGCACTCCCTCGCGTATTCTTTGTAAAGTCTCTTGAGTCCAGGGACTGTATCCTCGCGTTGCATCGTAATTCTGAATGAACCTGCGTGCCATATCTGCGCCATTAAAGCCCTTATGCTCGATTAAAGACTCCGCAACCCCGATCATGAGCTCGGTATCGTCCGTGTAGCGACCGTTGATCATCGTCCATCCTGTTCCTTCGCGGTACCTCGAGCGTACCATCTCCATGCTCCAGCCCTCCACCGGGGCGCCCAATGCATCACCGACCGCACTGCCGATGAGCGCACCCGTAAATTTCGATCTCAGGTCCACCATTGCGTATCTTTTCGTTGTCGTTACGATCTTTTACTATTTTTGAGCACCGCTGGGTCAAATTGCTTCGCGGACGATTGATTGATTATTTTATTATAGCTATTATAGATAGCAGAGCGTCATTTGTATGTAATGTTATACGTTTAAAGGAGCGAAGCAGATAACCTCGTTTCCGGGACATGAAGAAACCTATTGTTCTTATCATACGAGACGGATGGGGTATTAATCCTGATGCTCGATACAACGCGGTGGCACATGCACACACCCCTCACATCGATTCGTTTTTAAACAGGTATCCGCACACCGTCTTGGAGGCAGCGGGAACCGCCGTCGGATTGCCACCGGGGTATCAAGGGTCCTCTGAAGTCGGGCACCTCAATATGGGTGCGGGGCGGATCGTGAAGCAAGAGATTACAAGGGTGAACGAGTCAATCGAGGACAAATCGCTCTTTGCCAGCGCATGCCTGCAGCGGGCTCTTTCTAACTGCAGGTCGAAGGGCTCCGCGCTGCATCTCATGGGCCTCGTCCAGGATGCGGGTGTTCACGCGCACCAAGACCATCTCTTTGCCATAATGAGCTATGCAAAGGAGCGGGGCATCCAGAAGATCTATATTCATTTCTTCTCTGACGGCCGGGATACCGCACCACGGAGTGCATTGGAATTCCTCCGTGCCTTACGTGCGAAGATCGTGGAATATCAGGTAGGTGAGATCGCCACCCTGATGGGTCGCTACTACGCGATGGATCGGGGCAAGAACTGGCATCTGACCTCACAGGCCTACAATGCGCTGACACGGGGAGTTGGTATCAGGGTGAGCAGTGCAGAAGAAGCGGTGAAACGAGCGTATACTGAAGACCGAACACCTGATGGCGGACAGATGACCGATGAGTACATTCCACCCTCGATTATCAGCACGTTTTCCGGGATCAGAGACGGTGATTCGGTCATACATTTTAATTACCGACAGGATAGAGCCATCCAACTCACCATGGCGTTTGTTGAGGACGACTACCCGGGCGAGCGGTGGAAGAAGTTAGATGTGGTGTACTGTGGTCTCACGCGGTACTATGATACCTTTCCCTTCTATATGATGGAACCGATCTCAGAAGGCGTGGGCATGCATAAGATCCTGGGTGAGGTACTCAGTGAAGAAGGATTAAGACAGCTCCGAATCGCGGAGACGCAGAAATTCCGGCACGTGACCTCGTTCTTTAATGGTAAACGAATCGAGCCCTATCCACACGAAGATCAAATTGAGATTAAGAGTATGTATGACCCCGCGCTCTTTGCCGAGCATCCTGAAATGAACGCCTTTGATGTTACGGAGGAGGTGATCCGGAGGATAGAGTCCGGGCGATATCACGTGATCGTGTTGAACTATGCAAACTGTGATATGGTTGGTCACACGGGCGATTACGAGGCGGCAAAGATCGCGGTCGAAGTGGTCGATGAGTGTGTCGGTGCAGTCGTTGAAAGAATTCTTGAACAGGATGGCATAGCCCTCGTCACCGCAGACCATGGAAATGTTGAGGAGATGAGGGATTGCCAGACAGGACTGCCGAAGACGAGCCATACAACCAACCCGGTGGAGTTCATCTACGTGGCGAATGCTTATAGGGAGATTACACTCAGACCACGGGGCATTCTCTCGGATATCGCCCCAACGGTTTTATTTCTGCTCGGCATACCTCAGCCAGAAGAGATGACCAGCGCAAATCTCATAGTAACCTAATATTTAACCTCACTGAAAAACCGGCAGCTCTCAAACAAAGCGATGCGAATAGTGGTTGCGATGTCTCTAACGATATGGAAAGCCCTTATGCAATAGATTATGGGGAAATGAAAGGCACTTTGGCAGAAGATGACGATGGAGGAGATGCGTATGGTGTAAAGTATAATCCAGGGGATACCGTTGAGATCATAGTCACTCCGGGCAAAGGGTTGGATGTTGCTCTGCAGGGAGCTGATGGCGGGTTCATAAGTAAAAATGATGGTCTTAAAGGCGAGTCCGAAACTATCAAGCTGACTACAGACATCATATCGGGGGTCAAAAAATTTCACGTGGGTATACTGCCCATTGGTGGAATTGGCGATTACACTCTAAAAATAACCAAGACCTCCCAGAATGACGGAAACAGCGGAAAGGATGCCTCAGGAGGATGCTCTTGACGATCAGAATAGTATTTACGGGGTTTACGAGGAGAGTGGTATTTACAAATTTGGGGTTAGAAAAGTTGGCGACACAATGGGCTCTTACACCTTGGAGATTGTAGTGTCTTAGAAGTCGGCGACACAAAAGGCACATACACGCTGGAGATTTCGGTGGAATAACATAACGGGAAGAGCGAGAAGAGCAGCAAAAAGAGGTTAAGAAGTTTTGGGGGGAAGTTTTTATTCCCTCATTTTTATTTGTCGTACATGAGAAGCGAGGAAGTCCCGCTCTCTAAAATTTTAGTCGTGTTTCAAGATCGGTTAAAATACCTGTGGGGAAACACCTCCAGCATTTGGGAAGTGGAGGTGAACCCCGGTGGTTAAAATTGTTACAGCTCTTCAAATAACAATAGGGTTTGAACGAGACAAACGGCATCTCAAGCAACTATATAAACCTAAAAAAGAAAAATAAGAAACATGAGAGATGGAGAAATAATCGAGAAGATAGCATCGATAGATGAGCAGATACATGATCTCAAGAAGCTGGTTCTCGAAAGCGGCAGCCGCATAAAGGAAGAGGAGACAAGAGCGGCAGCCAAAGCATGGCTTGCTGAAGCCAAAAAAATCGAAAAAACTGGCCAAAAACAGCTCCTTCTGTCCTTGAGATGATAAAAAAGGACCGGAGAGATAATGAATGAAACCAATTTGCATTGATGCAACTGTTTTCATCGCCTCAACTAAAGGGAACGAACCTTATTCTCCCGATTGCAGGCGCGTAATAAAGGCGGTAGCTGATGGTGAATTCTATCTAATGATTAGCGAAAAATTTATAAGTGCACCTACCTCAAAAGCTAAACAGCTACAAAACAAAAAGGAGGTAATAAAAAATGGGCAAAACATCTATGGGGTTGGAAGAGAATATAGCAGGGCTTCTGTGCTATGTCTTGGGCTGGATAACTGGCATTGTCTTCCTGGTGCTTGAGAAGGAGAACAAATTCGTTCGGTTTCACGCATGGCAATCGATCGCAACGTTTCTACCGCTCTCGATACTGGCATGGATATTGGGTGCAATAGGTGTAGCTCTTTGGTGGCTCGGCGGATTTATCTTTTCGGCTATCAGTTGGTTGATATGGATAATAGTGCTTATACTGTGGTTGATACTGATGTTCAAGGCATATCAGGGAGAGATGTACAAGTTGCCTATTGTGGGGGATTTCGCAGAAGCCCGCACAAAATAAAAAATTAGGAGGTGATAATATGAAAAAAGTGAACAAGATAAGCATTTTAGTCCTGATAGGAATGCTCATGGTGGGTGAAGTCGGAATGGTAAGCGCACAGCAGACACTACCGGATGGTGGGAACAGTTTTGAGACCGCAGTTGCGATACAATCCGGGAACTATGTGCTCGGCCATGACATGTATAGTTATGAGGAAGGGTGGGTTCATGAATACTTCAAAATTGCAGTCAAACCAGGAAGAGTTCTTAAAATCGATTTCGCACCAGTTGAGGACGCGACCTCTGAAGTTATAATATTTAACAAAGATAGAGTAAAAGTTGGACACGAGGAAGCATGGTATCATTTTCGACAGAGAGGAAGTGTCTATTGGGCACCCAATTTTGAATATGGTGAAAATCCTCTTTATATCAAGATTTATGGTAGTACAGCAGGTTCGAAGTTTGACATACTCTTCGAGGATCATTATGATGCCGGAAGCCAGACAGATGCAGGTGATACTATAGAGAATGCACTGAGCATTTCACCCGGGCAATATGAGGGGTACATCGCACGAGACCTGCCCGAAGAGGTAGGTGCAGATAGATTAGATAGCTACAAGATAAGCCTCAAAAGAGGAGATGTGCTCAGTGTCAAAATAACGCCACCATCTGACGTAACGCGAGCAGTTAGAATATTTGACCCGGACAGAACAATAGTGAATGAGCAAGAAGGACCAAATCCAGGTGCAATCGTAAAAACAAGCTAGCAAGTGCTTGCCACGGGAGATCACTATATCATGGTAGGAGGTCGGGGTACAGGACCCTACACGCTTGAAGTAGCAGTGGAAAAAGCCGGTGCACCTGCGGAGGAAAAACCACCTGCTGAAGAAACGCCGGGAGTTCCGGGAAAGGCACCGGGTTTTGAGGCAGTATTCGCTATAGCAGGCTTACTCGCACTCGCATACTTGATACTGAGGAGGAAGAAGTAGGAGCGAAAAGCAACGCAAAAAGAGGTTAAAAAGTTTTTGGAGGATTTTTTTATTCCTCCTTATTTTTATTTGTTGATAAATGAGAAGCGAGAAGTCCCGCTCTCTAAAATTTTATCCTTGGCGTTATACATTGAAGAATGGACGAGAAGACGAGACTCTTTGTGAAGCGGCGATTTGAGGAGTATTATCGCCGTGCGGGGATAGAACTTCCCGGGGATTTCTGGCAGCGGGAGTGGGGCTTTGTGCATTTTGACCAGTATTACCCCACAAAACTCGTGATGCGGAGGCATAAATCGTTTCCAACGAGGGACGATGTCCTGCGCTATCTCCGAGAAGATGCTCCTGCCCATGCGTATTACTCCTCTGCGCTTTACCAGTATCCCGCAGCAGCTATGCCCAACAAGGGCTGGATCGGCTCTGACTTGATCTTTGACCTTGATGCCGATCACATTCTGAGTGAAGCGGAGTTCAAGCGTTCTTCTTATGCGGAGCTCTTAGAGCGGGTGAAACAGGAGACGGTGAAACTGCTTGATTTCCTGATCACCGATTTTGGATTTGGCGAGGAGCAGATCGAGCTGGTATTTTCAGGCTCTCGAGGGTATCACGTCCACATACGAACTCCCGAGGTCCGTGGGCTGGGAAGCCGAGAGCGGCGGGAGATCGTGGATTACCTCATGGCAACAGGGCTCGAGATGGACCGATTCTTAGTTGACGATGGGAAGGAGAAGGGCTCTGGCGGTGAAAAGCTGGGCAGGGGGGATCTGCGGTTACTGCCTGATGGCTGGGGCAAGCGGCTTCTGAACGGATTGATCGAGTTCCTTCATGAGATAGCGGAGATGGAGGAAGAACGTGCCATCGAGGTGGTAAGAAAAGTTGGAGAGCTGGAGCGGAAGAAAGCACTGGAGATCATACGAATTGCAAGGGACGAGAGTGTTATGAGGCGGATAGAAGACGGTCAGATACCCCGGTTTGCCAAGCCTATACGGACAGGAATAACGAGAATGGCGACGAATATTGCCCGGGTGAAGTCCGCGGATAGGCCGGATGAACCGGTCACTGCGGACATAAAGCGACTCATACGGCTTCCCACCTCGCTCCACGGGAAATCCTCGTTAGAAGTGAAACCGGTACAAATCGAAAGTTTTCAGGAGTTCGATCCATTAGCGGATGCGGTCGCATTCGGGGATTCGCCGGTCAAGGTACAGGTCGTGCGAGACGCAACGATAACGCTTAAGAGTGAACGATATGAGCTGAAAGCAGGTGAGTCTGCCTCGGTGCCGGAGCACGTGGCGCTCTATTTTATATGTCGAGGTGCTGCTGAGATTCAATGACCAGGAACCGAAAATTATTTGTTGGCAGTGCTG
>RXIE01000014.1 GCA_004212135.1 Candidatus Methanophagales archaeon ANME-1-THS
TGCCGGAAGAGCATGGGCATGTGAATTACGTGGTCAACGGCGAGCTTGTCAGGCGGGAAGACATAAAGGTAGAGTTTATATGGGACAGGTTATATAAAGCGGGGAAAGAGGTAAGGGCATTGAATATACCGTTTGTTGTGCCTCCGTACTCATTCAATGTCGATTTCAAACCGGTTGGTTTTGGATTGCCGACTGATGAGAAAGAATGGACTGAGGAGTTAGAACGAGTCACGGCTACAACAAAAGAACTATTAAGCGGGGAGCCTGATGTGCTCATTTCAGTTTACACGCTCCTGGATAGAATTCAGCACTTCCACTGGGGGGAAGAGTATGTGGTGGAGTGGTACAGGCGCATGGATGATAAGATCGGAGAACTCATCTTTGATACCGGGTTTTTAGGGGGAAATAACAGGTTGATTCTGATTTCAGATCATGGCTTCTGCTCGTTTGGCGAGGCAAAAATACAAACTTTACCAGAGTTAACAGAGTATGGGAGGTTAAAAGGAGATCACCACGAGCATGCAGTGGTAATCACCGTCAATGTGGCTCATGAAATAAAGAGGCCACAGGACGTATTTTTTTCTATTATTGATGAGATTGGTGTGTGAGATCGGGGTGAAGGAAGAAGTAAATCACTAGCCGCTCTGCTCTGTCTCTTAAGACGTTCTCACCGATTGCCGCAGTTGCCTCTGAAGATGCGTGTGAACTTGCTCTCCAGAAAACTAAAAACCTACCCCAGCATGATCTTCCCCCTGTGTGCGTCCTCCAGCAGTGCGTAATCGCTTGCGTCTGCGTATACGCCGTTGCCGTTCAGGTCGTAGCGCGAATCTGCGGAAAGACGCATCTACAGTCTCACCGCGAGGGTTGATCCATTACGTTAATCTACCAACAGCTCATTAATCCGAAAAATTTATATTATACGAATATAATCTATTTTTACGGTGATTAAAATATGAACGTAACAGGTATTGTGGGTAAGAAAGGAGAGCTCTTTCCACCAAAGGAGATCAGGGATATGCTTGGTTTGAAACGAGGGGGAAAGGTGATCTATCGAGTAGAAAACTCAAAACTGATTGTTGAACCTGTCCCGGACTTAGTTACCGCGATCAAGATGCCGAAATTTGGTAAGACAACGGTAAAAGAGTTTGAGAAGGAAAGAAAGGAACTCGCAGAGGAAGTAATGAGGAGATGAAAGTACTTTTAGATACCACCTACCTGCTTCCGGCGGTCGGAATTGAGGTTGATTTATCAGAGGAGATGCTTGAGAAATTGTTTTCATCGGACCATTCGTTTATGATCAACGAATTGTCTCTCTTCGAGCTATTTGGCAAAGCGAGCAGGCTTATTTCTGACAAGGAGGAGGCAAAAGATCGGTTTTATACCGGGATGAAGAGCATTCTCTCATCAAGAATAGATATTAAGCCTGTTTTCACGCTTGATACGTTACCGGTTGTACGAGCGGTTCATGAGCGGCTCAAGGATTTACCAGATGGTCCAATTGTCGCTACGGCGATGCTTTACGCGGATGTCATGCTGACCGAGGCGAAGGATATTCAGAAGGTCGTGGATTTTGAGGTTTTAGATTTGAAGGGGTTTGCCGAAAAGTATCTATGAGGTGATGAATTGGCTTCTCATAGCGACCCCAGCACGATCTTCCCCCTGTGTGCGTCCTGCAGCAGTGCGTAATCGCCTGCGTCGGCGTATACGCCGTTGCCGTTCAGGTCCTACCCCCACTCAGGCACAATCTTCCCTATGGACGCGTCCTTCATCAGGATTTTTAGGAATGGAATAAGAGATATGTTGATTGAGGTCTAAACCTACTATAAGATGACAATGATCAGAAAAGGTGTGATCCCAGCAGCCGGATTGGGGACGAGATTTCTCCCGGCAACGAAGTCAATGCCGAAGGAGATGCTTCCAATTATTGATAAGCCACTCATCCAATTTGTGATTGAAGAAGCAATCAATTCGGGCATTGGCGATATCATCATCATCACCGGTAAGGGCAAAAGGGCGATAGAGGATTATTTTGATACCTCACCGGAGCTTGAAAACCATTTGATCCGAACCAAGAAATACGAGCTCTTGAGAGCAGTACAAGATATCGCTTCGTTAGCCGACATCCATTACATACGGCAGAAAGAGCCGAAGGGACTCGGCGATGCGGTTTTAAAAGCGGAGAAACATATCGGTGACGAGCCTTTTGCCGTTTTGTTAGGCGATGATATCATAATGTCGTCAGCGACCCCGTGCACGAAGCAGCTCATGGATCTGTTTGAGCGGTATGGGCACTCAATAATTGCGGTTGAGGAGGTTCCGAACGAGAAGATCAGCGACTATGGCATAATAAAAGGGAGAGAAACCGAGCACTCGGTTTATCGCTTAGAAGAGATAATTGAGAAACCCTCTTTGGAGGAGGCACCCTCGACGATAGGAACTGTGGGGCGGTATATTTTCACGCCAGAGATATTCAATTGCATTAAGGAAACACCTCCAGGTAAGGGTAATGAAGTACAACTTACCGATGCGATAAGAATGCTGATGGAGAGGGAGGAGGTTTATGCGTATGCCTTCAAAGGTAAACGATACGATGCCGGGAATAAAGTTGGGTATATAGAAGCAATTTTGGATTTCGCGTTAGAACGGGCCGATCTGAGGGAAGCCATTTTGAGCTATCTGCAGCACAAAGATAACTACTAACAGATCGGCGGATAACTGAATTATTATCATCAAACCACAGACAGATGGCTGCTCGAACTTCATGCCTAGAGTAATACAATCTTCCCCACGGACGTGTCCTTCATCATTGCGGAATCGCCGATGTCGGCGTATACGCCGTTGCTGTCCACGTCATATCGCCAGTCAGAAACAATCTTCCCTATGGATGCGTCTTTCATCAGTACCAAGTCGCCGGCATCTGAAGCGATACTGTTATTGTTCATTGCACAACTAGTGTCATGGCAATTTAATTATGGAACATAATATTTGGACAGTTTCTTGTCAGCCTTCTCCCGCGTAAACTTCCAGTCGATCTTCTTTTCCTG
>RXIE01000115.1 GCA_004212135.1 Candidatus Methanophagales archaeon ANME-1-THS
GAGAGAACGGGCAAGCCGGTTGGCTCGGATATCCGGGAAGGCAAGAAGACGCTCTTAATCCTCCGTGCGTTAGAGCGATGCACGGACGAGGAAAAAAAGGTCTTCAGGACGGCGTTGGGCAACCCGCAGGTTACCAAAAAGGAGATCGAGCGAATAAGAGAGAGAGTGCAAGAGACCGGATCGCTGGAATATTCACGGAGATTGGTTGACGAGCTGATCGCCCAAGCAGTTCAGGCGATTAACGACGCCCCGTTCAGACCAGAGGCGAAGGATTTTCTTGTCAAAATCGCGGAGTTTATCGGCATGAGAGAGTATTGATGATGATTGCTTGGTGCGGAGGTCCGTTAGACACTACGATGCCTCTGGAGCGCGAAGAAGCTTCTTAGATAAAATAACCATTATAGTAACCGGAGGTTTAACGAGCGATGCGGCTGGTCGTGGGGATAACCGGTGCAAGCGGAGCCATTTATGCGAAACGATTACTGGATATCCTCCGCGAGCAGAAGGTGGAGGTTGATGTGATCATTACCGCACCGGGGAAATACACGATCCAGCATGAACTGGGGCTCAAGAGCGAGGAATTGGAGAAGCTCGCAACCACCTCCTGGGATGTCTCGGACATGGCCGCGGATGTTGCAAGCGGCTCACAGCTCAGAGACGGGATGGTGATACTGCCCTGCACGATGGATATGGTGGCGAAGATGGCGCATGGCATCTCTGATAATCTCCTGTTACGCTGCTTCAATGTGATGCTGAAGGAGAATAGGAAGATCGTCATCGTTCCCCGGGAGACGCCGTTACATGAGATCCACCTTGAAAATTTACTGAGACTCAGACGACTCGGCGTTACGATACTCCCGCCGGTAACCACGTTTTATCACAAACCGACAGCTATACTTGATTTAGTGGATTTTATTATAGCAAAGATCCTTGATCAATTTAATATACCGCATACCCTGATCGAGCGCTGGAAGAAACCCGAAGGTATCGCCTATGAGTGAAAAGGGAAGGAATTTAATCTTTGTCAAGTTGGGGGGCTCGCTCATTACGGAAAAGCGTGCGGCCCATACGATAAACTACGCTGCACTGAGGAGAATTGCAAAAGAGCTCAAAGAAGCACTTGAGCGCGATCGCGATTTGAGCCTGGTCGTTGGGCATGGCGGGGGGTCCTTTCCTCACCCCATTGCACAAGCGTATAGAACGTCAGAGGGCTTCACTCAGGATACCAGTGTAAGGGGCTTTGCGTTATGTCAACATGCGGCATCGACCTTGAACCGGATTCTTGTTGATATGCTGGTGGACTACGCGCTCAATGCAGTCTCAATCCAACCGTCAGCATGCTGTATCGCAGAGGATGGAGAGATCGCCGATTTTTTTGTCGAGCCACTCATGCAGTGCTTGGATCATCGGCTCATCCCCGTTATCTTCGGTGACTGCGTGCTCGATAGGGTGAGAGGGTGCACAATACTCTCTACCGAACAACTTTTTGTGTACCTGAGTCGCGCTCTGCGCCCCTCACGGGTACTTATTTTTGGCTTGGTCAGCGGGGTGTATACCCGTGATCCGCAGAAAGATGCCGATGCGCGATTTATCCCTGAGATTCAGCTCGAGCACGTGAAGGATATTGAAGCGTATCTGGGCGATTCATATTCGGTCGATGTCACCGGTGGTATGGTGGGCAAAGTAAAGGAGCTGCTGGAGATTGCGAAGCTGGGTATTGAATGTGAGATCCTGAGCGGAGCAGCGGGTTATATAACCCGAGCACTGGCTGGAGAGCGGGGATTGGGGACTATTATTCGTGCTCACAACCAAACGAGATAAAAAATGCGAAAGGAGGAGAAGAAGCTAACCCTCGCGGATATCGCGAGGTTTTTGGAGAAGTATGATGTCCTTGAGCTGGAGGACGTTACGATAAAGGGCGATGTGGAACTAGAATTAGGGGGCTCACCCGGCGTGGCACTTCCTCCCGCGCTCATTCAGGCACTGCAGTCCCTGATGGGGGTTCAGCGACCACAAGCTCCTGAGGGGAAGGAGCTAGGCGAGTTACTGCCCGCGCGCTTTGAGGCGGCGAGGGCAGAATGGGCCGGGAAGATAGAGGAGGTGACCATCGGTGCTACCCGGGCTGAAGGCGGCACGAGGGAGCGGACCGTGACGATCGGGGGCGAGAGATCCCTGCCATTCTACAATTTCGACTTCGAGATGCCGCATAAGCCGGTAATTTCATTAGATTGCTTTGATATGCCGATCTCGTTAGCCAAAGCGGTTCGTGAACATTATGAAGACGTGATGGAAGACCCGGGTGAGTGGGCAAAGAAGAACGTGCGTGAATTCGGTGCCGAGATGGTAACCATCCACCTGATCAGCACCGATCCGACGATCAAGAATACCTCAGCGAGGGATGCAGCAAAGACCGTTGAGGACGTGCTCCAGGCGGTAAAGGTCCCTATTGTGATAGGCGGCTCAGGGAATCCGGACAAAGATCCTGAGGTGCTCGAGGCTGCGGCTGAGGCTGCCGCGGGTGAACGATGTCTGATTGCCTCGGCGAACTTGAACATGGATTATGAACGTATAGCGAAAGCAGCACTAAAGCATGGACATGTAATCATTTCGTGGACACAGCTCGATATCAATGCGCAGAAGACCCTGAACCGGTATCTCTTCAAACTGGGTGTGCCGCGGGAGGACATCGTCATAGATCCCACCACGGCTGCACTGGGTTATGGTCTTGATTACGCCTTCACGAACATAGAGCGGATGAGACTGGCGGCCTTGAAGGGCGATAAAGACCTGGCGTTCCCCATCTCCTGCGGGATTACCAATGCATGGGGAGCGCGGGAGGCATGGATGAAGAATTCGCCCATCAAGGAAGATTCAGATTGGGGACCCGCGAGATATCGAGGGCCGCTGTATGAGATTGTGACGGGGTTGACGCTCGGGCTCGCGGGTGGTGATATGTTCATGATGATGCATCCACAGGCGGCGCGAACGGTCAAGAGAGTGACACAGATGCTCTTCGGAGCGGAGAGAGGGGATGATAAAGCTCAAAAAGTGGAGATTGCGGATTGGGTCACCTGGGCTGGCGAGGTGGTTAAGAAATGAAGCTGCGGAGTCCGATGGAGATCTGGGGATATCTACCCGGGACGAATTGTGGCGAATGCGGTGAGAAGACCTGCCTGGCTTTCGCATCGCTCCTGAAGGAAAGGAAGAGGAAATTAGAGCTCTGTACACCTCTTTTTGAAGCCCGGTACGCCGAGAAGAGGAAGCGGTTAGCGGAATTGCTCGCTCCTGAGATCCGGGAGATAGAGATCGGGGTGGGTGCACGTGCGAAGAAGATAGGGGGGGAAGATGTCCTGCACCGGCACGAACTCACGTTCTTTAACCGAACCGCGCTTGCATACGATGTGTGGGATACTATGGATGCGGAAGAACTGAACGAGCGGGTACGGAGGATAACCGAGTGGCGTAAATTTTATATTGGTGATTTTTTGACCGTCGATGCGATTGCAATTCGATCGATATCAGGCGATGCGGGACGGTTTGCCGAATGCGTGCGGGCTGTTGCTGCTCAGACTGATTTACCGATCGTGCTCTGTTCATTCGATGCAAACGTACTAGAAGCCGGTTTAAAGGAGGCCGCGGATCGAAATCCGCTGGTCTATGCCGCGGACAAAGCCAACTGGAAGGAGGTTCTGGGGCTCGTAAAGCGTTATAAGGTTCCGGTTACCTTGTTTTCGCCTGACCTCGATACGCTCAGCAGCCTCGCTCTGACCTTCTCCTCGGCCGGTGTAACGAATCTCGTCCTGGATCCGGGGACCTATCCAACGGGAGAGGGACTTGCTGAATCATTCTCACGGTTTCTCAGGATACGACGTGCGGCGATTTTGGAAGAGAAAAAAGTGGTGACCTATCCGTTGATGGCCGTGCCTCTAACCGCATGGATGAGGTACGGCGCTGAAAATGCGTTAGAGGCTTCATACTGGGAAGCCGCGATCGCAAGCGTGTTCATCATAAAATACGCGGATATCATGATTCTGCACTCGATAGAACCGCATTCGATGATCGCAGAGCGTACACTCGTCGCGAATATCTACACGGACCCGAGACGACCGGTCAGTGTGGAGCCGGGACTGAGGGAGATAGGGGCTCCAACGGAGCACGCACCTCTTTTTCTCACCACCAATTTCGCACTCACGTATTATACCGTGGAGAGCGACATCAGCTCGAACAAGATTGATTCGTATTTGCTGGTTGTTGATACCGAGGGTATCGGCGTAGAAGCAGCAGTGGCAGGCGGGCAGCTCAATGTAGGATTGATCAAAGAGGCACTGGAATCCTATAAGGTGGCCGAGAAGGTGAACCACAAGACGTTAGTGATTCCTGGTCTTGCCGCGCGACTCTCGGGCGAGACTGAAGATGCCACGGGCTGGACGGTCCTCGTTGGTCCAAGGGACAGTGGACGGATTCCAGACTGGATGACGACGAATTGGCCACCGAAATCCGGTTCGTGAAGAGGGACTATGACCTGGGCAGTATGGATAACCGGCTTACCGGGCAGTGGCAAGACGGTACTGGCACAGCACGTGAGAACAATGCTTGCAGATGAGGGCATCGCTCCGGTGAAGGTGCTCGAACTCGATGAGATACGCAAATTTATCACGCCCACACCCACCTATTCGGAAGAAGAACGGGAGATTGTGTACGCAGCCCTGGTCTACATGGCGAAACTGCTCGTCGAGAGTGGGATACCGGTGATCATCGATGCAACGGGCAATCGAAGGCGATACCGGGAGCGCGCGCGCGCACGCATCTCGAAGTTCGCTGAGGTGTACGTGAAGTGCCCGTTAGACCTCTGCATGGAACGAGAGCGGGGTAGGAGCGCGGAACATGCTCCGTCTGGCATCTATGCAAAGACAACGGAGCAAGGCGCAACGGTACCAGGTGTGAATGTGCCGTATGAAGCGCCCGTGAATCCTGAGGTGGTGGTGGATAGCGAAACGATGCAGGTTGAAGCGTCCGCGAGGAAGGTCGTCGCGTTTATTCGAGGGTGGTATGGAAAGACCGTTTGAAAGGGACCGCTTATTAGGCTGAAGGAGATAAAAGAGGGGAGTTATTCCAATTATCTTTGATAAAACTTTTTTCTAATAAGCCCATTCAGGGCTTGCGGACGTGGGCGGAGCCCACAAGTTTTAATACACGAACGCGAGCAACTGACCGCCGACGCCCTGCTCAATCGCTCTCTTGTGCGACATCACACCCTTTGAGGTCGTTACGATGAGCATCCCAAAACCCTGTGCGGGGAGCAGTCTCTTTTCCCAGCTCTCATAGTCCTTCGCACGGACGTAAAACCTCGGCTTTATCGCATTGCAATCGTTTATTTTACCCGCGAGCCGCACCTTGAAGAATCCGGCCTTTCCGTCCTCCACAAATTCGAATTCCGCAATGTAGCCACCTTCTTTCAGGACACTCAGCACGTTCCCCATCAGCTTCGAGGCGGGCTTCAGCGTACAGTCCATCTTCCCGACTCGTTCGGTATTCTTAATATGCGAAAGAGCATCTGCAAGCGGATCATTGAGCGACATGCTTCCCCTCTCTTATCCTCTTATTATTATCCCTTATCCGTGCATAAAAATAAACCATGATCAACTTCGCTCCTTTTCGCCCCTCTTTCTCCAACTCAGTTATACTTCTTGAATCCGATTTCGGCTGCGATCTCCCTGAAGCACTGCCTGCACAGATAAATACCATGTCGCCGCACCAACCCGCTCCTCCTGCCACATCGTCTGCACGCGTTTGCGCCCCTTCCAAATTTCTTCGTCCGCTCTTTTACCATCCTACTCTATCTCACGCTTCCTTTTATAAAATGGCATGCCATGGTTACCTCACGAGCCGCTATAGCCTTTTTGCATTCTCGTTTGCTGCACTCATCGAGATCCATGCCACCCATCGCTCCACATTTCCTCTGACACTGTGAGTGAACCATACGTATCTCCGGTAGAAGGTATCAACTTCTTCTATTTCTTTGTTTATCATAAAGCATAAAGAATATATAGTATAAAACCACTGCCTCATGCACCCGCTTCGGGTACTCCAGGTGTGCCAACTCCTTATCTGCCAAGCTCCTGGGTGCATGCGATACCTGTAGCACCTTCTCTTTCAAGCAAAAGTTCATCACCATCGAGATACAAGATAGCAATCGAATACGAGTTAGGCGTTGCTGAGAAAGGTGAGACACGGAAGCATAAGAGTAGCAGTCGCAGGAAAGGGGGGTGTGGGTAAGACCACGATTGCAGGCACGCTTGCTCGCCTCTTTGCGCGGGACGGGCATCGCGTCATCGCGGTGGATGCAGACCCTGCCATGAACTTGAACGTCGCACTGGGCATCGCGGAAACCCCGCCACCGATAGCCGAATTGAAGGAGCTCATTCTGGAACGAACCGGTGCTTCGACCGGGACGGGGATCTACAAATTGAATCCCCGGGTGGATGATATCATTGCGCGATTCGGCGTGAGAGGGCCGGATGGCGTCACACTCGTGGTAATGGGAACGATCGAAAAAGGGGGGACCGGATGTACCTGCCCGGAAAATGCATTCCTTCGCTCCTTGCTGCAACATGTCTTATTCAAGGAACATACCGTCATCATGGACATGGAAGCCGGGATCGAGCATTTGGGGAGAGGAACAGCACGGGGTGTGGATATCATGCTCACCGTGGTAGAGCCCGGTATGCGGTCAGTGGAGACCGTTGGCCGGATAAAGAAGCTCGGTGCGGATATCGGGATCGAGAAGATCGTCGCGGTGCTCAACAAAGTAACGGATGAGGCGGTCGTCGAGCGGATAGAACCTAAATTACGGGAGATGAACATTCCCCTGCTGGATATTATTCCCTACGAGCCCGCATTGATAGCCGCGGATATAGAGGGAAACGCGCCGTTAGACGTCGGTGGCGAAGCGGTAGCGCGTATAAAAGCGATAAAGGCGAGCCTCTTGTCGTTCTTCTAAGCTTCTTCGTCCGGGCTGTTCTGCCCGGCGAGCTGGGGAGCCTCCTTCTTTGAGACCGCGACCTTCGCCGTTCGAATCACTTTCGAGCTCAACGTATACCCTTTCTCGAACTCTTCCAAAACGGTATCCTCAGGAAGATCCTCATCGATCGCAGTCATGGTAACTTCGTGCTTATAGGGATCGAACTTCTCCCCAACTGCTTTGATCGGCTTCAACCCCTCTTTCTCGAGCACCGCATTCAGATCTTTATAGATCAACTCAATTCCTCGCACAAAGGATGGTAAATCATCACCCTGCTTCGCCGCGGCAAGTGCAGCCTCAAAATTATCGAGGATGGGTAATAAATTCTTGATGAGCTGCTCAGTTGCGCACGTCTCATACATCTTCCGTTCACGAGCAGCTATCTTTTTGTAATTCTCAAAGTCCGCCTGGAGATATTTCAGTCGGGTTAAATACTCATCCGCCAGCCGGGTCTTCTCGTCCAGTTTCTTCTCCAACTCCTCCAGGTCCGCGCCCGTAACCTTGACCTGCCGCGCCTCATCGTTCTTGCGTTCCCCGCCGTTATCACCACTTTTTCTCAAATTCGGTGCCTCGCTATTCGTTTACTATGCGGTCATGGGTTAAAAATTTTTCGCGCTTCTGAGCCCGCAATCGTCCCTTTCTATTCCTAGCTGAGTGCCACTGTTCACCTGAAAAAATCTCCTAAAGCGAAGATAACTTATATACCTTCCCAGTAATGTAATAAAAGAATAAAAGAATGAAGTGAGGTGATAGAAATGGGGGTTTATGAAGTTCTGTTACCAAAACGAGTGGTTTTTGGTGATGTGGGGGCGGAAAAAATTGGTGCAGAAGCGCAACGACTGGGTGCAACGAAAGCGTTCATTGTTACCGACGAAAGTATAAGAAAAATCGGTGTGCTCGAGAAGGTCGTGACGCCGTTGAAGGCGGTCGTCGACGTGGAGATCTTCGATCGAGTGGAGTCCGAGCCAACCTTACAAGCTGCGGAAATGATTGCGAGCGCTGCACGAGCTGCGAACTATAACCTCGTGGTCGGTGTGGGTGGAGGGAGTGTGCTGGATATGGCAAAGATCGCCGCTGCGGTGATCGCGAACCCGCGGCAACCGGTGACCGAATTTTTGGGCGCAAACAAGATCGCGAACCCGAGCGTGCCGAAGCTCTTAATCCCGACAACCGCCGGGACGGGTGCGGAAGCTACGCCCTACGCATTGGTCATTAGTGAAGGGAAGAAGAAGGCGATTGCAAGCCCTTATAATCTCGCCGATGTTATTCTGATCTCTCCGTCGTTCACCGCCACGATGCCACCGGAGGTAACGGCTGCAACCGGCATGGACGCCATGAGTCATGCGATAGAGGCGGTTCTCTCACTGGGCGCGAACCCGCTCACCGATTCGTTTGCATTGGAAGCGATACGGAAGGTCGCGGATAATATCGAGGAGGCAGTTATGCATGGCGATAATCTTGATGCGCGGTTGAAGCTGTCAATTGCGGCAATGCTGGGAGGTATGGCATTTGGCAATGCAGGTGTTATTGCAGGCCATGCCGCCGCGCATACCATTGGAGCGCGGTATAAGATCTCACATGCGAAATCGTCCGCGCTCACGTTGCCATATATTATGGAATATAACGCGCCCGCAGCTCAAGAGAAACTGGCAAAGATCGCACGGGAATTGGGCGAGGATATATCCCGGTTGACGGACGACGTAGCGGCATCTAAAGCGATAGCACGTGTTAAAGGGTTGCTTGAAACGTTAAAATTGCCCACCCGGCTTGCCGATTTGGGTGTACCGAAGGAAGCATTGCCGGACCTGGCTGACGCGATGGCGAAGGAGAAGGGATATCTGGCACGTAACCCGCGTAAACTCGAGCTCGAAGATGCGGTCACCTTGTTCGAGCGCATGTGGTCGGGATAGGGCACGCGAATGGAAAAGAGAACGAAGATACTCATCGCTGCGATCCTCATCGCCGTGCTACTCGGGGGAGCGGGGTACGGATACTTCTTTGTATATAATGAACGATGGCGCATTCCCGGGAACAAAATAGCTATAATAGAGCTTGAAGGGGAGATAACAGGGGATACAGAAGGCGGCACACATCCGGAGACCGTTCGGAAACTGTTGATCAGGGCAGAGGAGGACCGGGGGGTACAAGCGGTCGTGCTCAGGATAAACAGCGGAGGGGGGACCGCAGGAGCGTCATGGGAGATCTATCAAGCGGTGAAACGGGTGGAGAAGCCGGTTGTGGTATCCATAGGCGATATCGGCGCCTCTGGCGCGTATCTGGTCGCGGTTGCCGCGGATGAGATCGTAGCGACACCGATGTCGATGATCGGCAGTATAGGGGCTGCATTGGAGTTCCCGTTTGACATCCCGGTCAATGAATCGAAGGAAGCGGAAGAGTTCTCAGCCCTGACGTCCGGCGAATTCAAGGATGTGTTTACCGATTATCGACTCAACGAGAGTGAGCGGAGGTACCTGGGTGAGCGGTTAGCGATCGTTCTTGAAGTCTTTTTGCAGTGTGTGACCGAGCAGCGGAATATCAGCGAGGAGAATATGACGATCCTGGCGAAAGGAGGGTGGTATACCGGCGAGGAAGGGTTGCGGATGGGGCTCGTTGACAAGCTCGGGAACCTGGACGATGCGATAGAGGAGGCTGCGATACGTGCACATATCTCCCTGGAGGATACGCGTGTGGTGAGTTTAAGACTCGAAGATTCAAAGGTAATAGAGGAAGCGTATAGTGTGAGATAAGAGAAGTCAGGAGCGGGAGATGGCGACCGAGAATAAAGAGCGGGATAAAAAGCGGGAAGAATACGAGGAGGGCTTGAAAAAGACGCTGACACCTTCGCTCTTCGGTGTACTTGCCGGCGTTATCTCCTTCTTTGTGGTCCCTAATCCCGCATCTGAAGATGGGTTGCTCATCGCGATCCTCATGATCCTTGTGCAGAAGTTCGTCTACCCGTTCATGCACACGAGCATAAAGGGGGCGAAGGATTGGATTTATATCTCGGCTATAACCAGTCTATGCTGGTTTATCGCTTTCTCATTGTTATTGAACCTTCATTGAGACCTGCGAGGTGAGTGGCTGCGATCGCGAGTGCATCGGTGACATCATCAGGCTTCGGGATCACCTCCAACTGGAGCAGTTCCTTGACTCGGGTGGCGACTTCACCCTTCGCTGACCGACCATAGCCCGTTATCACATTCTTCACCTCGGAGGTATTGTACTCATAGGTCGGCACGCCGGCGACCGCTGCAGCCAGGAGACAAACTCCCCGCGCTTGCCCCACACTCAGCGCTGTCTTCACGTTGATATTGAAGAAGATCTTCTCGATCGCCATTGCATCGGGCTTCAGGGCTCCCAGGAGGGCAAGCAAATCGTCGTATATCTTCTTTAATCGCTCAGCTTTTGAGCCCACCGTGGTCGTCTTTATACAGCCGAACTCGATGGGTTTCAATACCCCGTTCGTGAGCTCAACAACGCCCCACCCGGTTATCGCAGTTCCCGGGTCTATGCCAATCACACGCATAAATAATAAATAGAGAAGAGGTACAATTAATAAGGGTTGAGCAAAAGAAAGGGAGAGAAGCGAGTGGCAAAAGAGAAGAGAATTGTGGTTCCAGGGGATTTCCTGGGCACATCTGAGGAATTTACACCTGGTAAGGGCGTGTACGATGAGAAAGGGAATATCTATGCCTCGTTGACCGGTGCCGTGAACATAAATGATAAAAGGGTCGTACAGGTCGTTCCCAGAGTAGAGACACCACCAACGCCCGACGAAGGTGATATAGTGGTTGGCAGAATAGAGGATCTACGAGATACACTTGCCGTTGTGAGCATCGCATGCATAAAAGGGAAGGAGAGACGGGAAGTTGCAGCATCCACGCAGGGGATTATCCATATCTCAAACATCAAGAGCGGATATGTGACTGACCTGCAGCACGAGTTCGGTTATCTCGATCTGGTGAAGGCGAAGGTGATAGATGCAAAGACCCTGCGACTCAGTACGGAAGGGAAGGATTTAGGCGTGATAAAAGCGATCTGCTCACGCTGCAAAGGGGACCTGAAAAGGAAGGGACATGTGCTGACCTGCGAACGATGCAAACGGGTGGAAGTGCGGAAGATCTCAGAAGATTATGGGAAAGGGCTGGTGTAACTCTTCCCGGGTAAAAAAGGCGGTGATAGACGCGTGCAAGGGCAGGGTAGGAAGATAAAGATCCTGGAGTGGTCGGAGAACATGGTGAGGATAGAGCTTGCAGATGAGGATCATACGCTCTTAGTACCGCTCACCTCAAAACTGCTCGAGAACGAGCGAGTGGCAATCGCAACCTACGAGATGAAACAAACGCTGAGAAGCCACCCTGTATTGTATGTCAAGATGAGAGAAGGTGACCCCATAGAGGCGGTCATCGCGGCTGCCTCCGCGCTTGTATCAGAATTTGAGGAGTTTGAGAGGCAGTACAAAGCGGCAATAGTCTAGCGGCAGGACATGGGCTTCCCAACAACCCTTTTTTTGAAAAAGGTCGATCAAGAGGTTGGGAAACAGCCTGTAACCCGGGTTCGAACCCCGGTTGCCGCATCAAACTTTTAGAAAAAGTTTGATCAAAAATGCTTTGCTGATTCGGGGAGAGCGCATTCGGGAAGAAAAGAAAAATGGAACAGATCAAGAGATATGAGTTCCGGAAAGTACTGGAAGACCTGAGAAAGAAGAGTGGTCGAGGTACCGAGCTTGTCTCAGTCTATATTCCGCCTGATAAGCAGCTCTCAGATGTCACCTCTTACCTCCGAAGTGAACACGGGCAGGCGATGAACATCAAAAGTAAAATAACGCGAACGAATGTTCAGAGCGCGCTCGAATCCATTTTATCCAAGCTGAGGTATGTGCCGGTGGGCGAGCATGGTCTGGCGATCTTCTGCGGTGCGATCGATAAGGGTGGCGACAAGACGGATATTGAGACGATCATTGTGGAGCCGCCATCGAAGCTCTTCTCCTATATCTACCATTGTGACTCGAGCTTCTTCCTCGAGCCGCTCGAAGCGATGATCGAGGAGAAGGAGCGATATGGTCTGCTCGTGCTTGACCGGAGGGAAGCAACGATAGGGCTCTTGAATGGAAAGACGGTAGAACCACTGAAGCATCTGACCTCGTCAGTACCGGGTAAGATGCGAAAAGGGGGGCAGTCCGCACAGCGATTTCAACGACTGCGGGAGATCGCCATCGATGATTTTTATAAGCGAATCGGCAGACATGCCTCGCAGATCCTACTTCCTATCGCGGACCTCAAGGGCATTTTAATCGGTGGTCCGAGTCCAACGAAGGAGGAGTTTGTAAAGGGCGAGTACCTGCATTACGAGCTGCAAAATAAGATCCTCGGTGAGTTTGATGTTGCGTATACCGATGAATCGGGCCTTTATGAGCTCGTGGACGCTGCGGAAGCGGTCTTAGAAGGGTTGGATCTGGTTCGAGAGAAGAAGCTCATGGCACGATTCATGAAACTGGTAGCGAATACCGAGACGCTGGTGGCATATGGAGAGAAAGCAGTAAGAAGGAAATTGGAACTCGGTGCGGTGGAGACGCTTCTGGTCTCCGAGGAGCTCGAACCCGAGCTGGTCCGGGATTTCGTGTCGAGGGCTGAGCTGACCGGTACCGACGTCGAATTCATCTCAACGGACTTTGAGGAAGGTGCCCAGTTGAAACGCGCATTTGGTGGTGTTGCTGCCATGCTGAGGTATAAAACAGTGGATTATGCCCAGGAGGCGGCGAATTCGAGCAGCTAAATTCCGAGCAACGGATCATCACCCCGTTCGAAGCTTCGGCTTGTGGATTTATAACGCTGCGCGATATTGAGTAATTATAGACCGGGCTATGGTAAAAACAGACAGGGACGAGCGTTCGATCGATACGATACGAATCATTGGGACAGGACACGTTTTGGAGAAGAGTGTGCGGGAAGTCGAAGAGGTAATTGCGCACGAGAAGCCGGATGTCGTTGCGGTTGAGTTATGTGACGTGAGGTACAGGGCACTGAAAGGTGAGCTGGAGGCTTTTTCTCCGAAGGAACTGTTAAGTGCTGGAAATCCCTTCTTGCTCCTCACGCACTGGCTGCTTGCGTATGTCCAGAGGAAAATGGGCAAGGAGTTGGGTATTGAGCCCGGTGCGGATATGATGGCAGCGATCAAGAAAGCAGAGGAGTTGGGCTGCGAGGTTGCTCTGATTGACCGCCCGATCCACATAACGATGCAGCGATTCTGGAAGAAGATGCGATTTGTGGAGAAGCTCAAGATGATCTTCTCAATCATCTTCTCGATCGCCAGTATAGGCGCGAATGGAACGGAGGAGGAGGAGGAGAAGGGCGGAGAAGAGGAGGCGAAAGAGGGCACGGGGAAGAAGAAGACACTGAAGATTGGGGGCACGGGCAGAGCACATGACGGGGCAGAGCCGCACATGATAGAGCTCGATCGAATCACTGATGACGATGTGGTGACGCAATTGATGCGCGAATTACGCGAGTTTTCGCCCGGTGCCGCGACCGCCCTGCTCGATGAACGGGACGCGTATATCGCGCGCAGTTTGCTGGATCTGCAAACTCGACGCTTAGAACAGTTTGATCAACAGCCTTTTAACGCCGCGTACGCTTCGGCCGGAGCAAAGAAAATCGTTGCGGTGGTCGGTGCGGGTCATGTAGCGGGAATAAAACAGTATCTCAGCCATCCGGAGCTGATACCCTCGAAGGATGAGTTATGCGCACTCCCCCGGAAACGATTTGGTCTAACGCTCAAGAATTTGCTCGGTGTTGGATTGGGCGTGGCGTTCTTACTGATCCTTTTGGCGATCATGCTCACGGACATCTCAGTCCAGCTCCTCCTGAGAGCGTTGTTCTGGTGGTTTATAATCAACGGCGTTCTGTCTGCGGCAGGTGTCGTGATGGCGAGAGGGCATCCGCTATCTGCGTTTACCGCGTTTGCCGTGGCGTGGCTCACGTCCTTGAACCCCTTTTTAGCCGCAGGGTGGTTCGCGGGCTTGATGGAGGCGCACCTCCGACGGCCCTCGATTGAGGACGCCAAGAACATGTTGAATGTGGACTCGTTACGGGATTTACTGAAAAACCGGCTTTTTAAGGTCATCCTCGTCGCGGCACTGGCAAATCTGGGGAGTATGGCAGGTACCTTTATCGGGCTCTATGTCGTCGGTCACGTATTGGGTGTGGATATATACGGTCTATGGACTGGTTTGAAAAGCATTTTTTAACTGCACTCAAACCTGAGGGCGGGTTACTATTCGAACTCGTCCTCTAACTTCATCGTTGGAGCTCTGCAGACCAGATATCAGACCGATTCTAATTTTCTCTACGCTGGTACAAACTTCGTTCCGTAGTAGATTATTCCCCGTTCACCCTCTTCCCCTAACTTCCTGAAGACGGCGCGAACGCGCATTCCGGTGCTTATCTTCCCCGGCTCGCAAATCACTTCAGAGAGCATGCGCGTGCCCTCATCGAGTTCGATGATCGCCAGGGTATAGGGTACCTGTCGGTTATTATGCCTGGGTGCCTGATACACGGTCGTATAGGTAACCACCGTTCCCCTTCCCTTGAATTGGTACGGCGTAACGGACCCTTTTCGCCTGCAGTTTGGACAGACGAGACGTGGCGGGAAGAAGAAACCCCCACAATTGGAGCAGTGTGTACCTTCTAAATTGTACCGCGATTCCTGATCGCGCCAGAATTTTGCCGTCGACGCCATTCTGTTGGTTTACACCCCCTCATCCCAGGATCATAAAAATCCGGACTCCACCACAGTTGACATCCGGATCAACATCTCTTCTAAGTGTATCATGCTATTTAAAGCATTGCATAGTTTGAGATCCGTCTCGCCTTCAGCCACAAAGAGGCGAGCAAAGAGGTTCGTTTCGTTTTTCCGCTGCGCATTCCGCAGCCTCCTTCGTAAAACCTCATGTATCCCCGCGATGATCTCCTTTCCTCCCCGTCGCTCTTCACCGACCAACACTTCCAATCGCGCTCTCATATCGGTATACCGCCCCTCAAATACCAGATCGATCAACTCTTCTGCTTTCGTTCGCTGCAGAAATACCCATTGGGCCGCTTCATCTATGCGCTTCGCATCTATCTCCCGGGCTTGCAGGGGCACATGTGGAGCCCGAGGTGAGGTAGATCTCTTCAGAGGTGCGGTTGCTGCTGCTTCGAGCAGGGTTAGGGCGACGCCCGCATCGCCCCGTGCGTAATCCCTGAGTGTGTTGAGCGCGCCATCGGCAATTTTTAGTCCTTCTTTCACTGCTATTGACCGTATCAAGAGCTCGAATGCGCCGCTTTTATCCAGGGGCCTGAGGTGGATATTCACGCATCGTGACCGTATCGCGGGAATAATGCGAGCGGGTTTCGTAGTGGCGAAGATGAATCGACAGGTTCGGTTGCTCCGTTCCATCACTCTTCGCAGCGCCTGCTGTGCATCCCGATGAAGCAGGTCCGCGTTAGTGAAGAAGAGTAGTTTAAACGGGGCAGTTATGGGTGAGAGCGCTGCGTATTCGCGTACCATCTCCTTGAAGATGTCGAGCGCTGATTTTTGCTCATCATAAAAGAATCTGAACGTTTTCTGCTCTTTCAGCCATTTTTTGCCCTGTTCGATGAAATCGAGAACTTCGATATGCGTGAGGTTCTCCTCGTCGTGCTCACCGTAGAACTCGCGCGCCAGGGCATAAACCAGCGAGGTCTTACCGGTCCCTTTTGGACCCCAGAGCACGAGATTGGGTATTGTTCTGCTGTTGATAAAGCCGTGTAACCGTCTCACGACCACCTCATGCCCAACAATCTCATCCAACCTCCTCGGTCTATAGGTCTCGGCCCACATACAACCTTTCTTAAAAAGAAAGGTTGATCAAAGAAAAGACATCACTAGCTTTCTTAAAAAGAAAGGTTGATCAAAGAAAAGACATCACTAGCTTTCTTAAAAAGAAAGGTTGATCAAAGAAAAGACATCACTAGCTTTCTTAAAAAGAAAGGTTGATCAAAGAAAAGACAT
>RXIE01000091.1 GCA_004212135.1 Candidatus Methanophagales archaeon ANME-1-THS
ATCCGGGACGCTCTTTGCCAGGTCCTTCAATCTTTTTATCCCGTTTATCTCCTTGATGACCTCTACAACTGCGTTGGGCACCAGATGCTCCCAGGTTTCATCATTCAGGATTCGCCGTCTTATTTCACGCCCTGAATATTCCGTCCGGTTAAAGAGCAATGGAACACGGACTTTATAGCCCCGTTCTTTAAATAACCGTTCTATGAGGGGGTTATGGGCAAATACAACGTCCACCGGGGGTATTAAGGACTCGACATGCGATACCCAGACGGCATTCCAGTTCACATCGAGGATCGGTACGATGTAAAAGTTGAAGATGCCCTCACTTCTCAGGGATTTTGAGATCATCAGATAGCGTTCGCCAGCGGTGAATGGATTATCCAGCTCGTGGCTCTTTTGTGCTGATCCAATGCAGATAATCACCTCATCGGCTTCAGAACCCATCTCCTTGATCACCTCATGATGCCCGAGATGGTAGGGCTGAAACCGTCCAATGTATAAGGCTCTCATGTCACCTATATCCTCTTTTGCCGCTCACACCCTGTTGTAGCCCGATGGTGAGTACCTGAAGGGTGGGTTCTTTTATAAATCTTCCTGTAACTAAATAAAATATGAGGGTGGAGGTGAATGAGCACTATGGCAAAACACGCCGTATTATTGCTGGCAACGGGATTTGAAGAGATTGAAGCCACCAGTGTTGTGGATGTGCTGAGACGGGCGGGAGTGGAGGTTACCATTGCGGGTCTTCAAGCGGGAGCTATTCAAGGGGCACATGGCATCAAGGTTCTTCCGGATACCACACTCGGAGAGATCGAGCCAAAGAAATTCGATGCGGTCATCTTGCCCGGTGGCAATCCGGGTTATGTGAACCTTGGGAGAGACAAACGGGTCTTGGATGCGGTCAAGACCGCCTTTGAGCTGGGGAAGATCGTTGCGGCCATTTGCGCAGCACCGTCGGTCTTAGCACAAGCCGGGATTTTGAAGGGAAAGAGAGCGACCATCTTCCCCGGTATGGAATCCGCTTTAACTGGGGCTAAGCCCCTTAGTGAGCGCGTGGTCATGGATGGCAATCTGGTTACCAGTCAAGGCCCGGGTACCGCACTCGAATTCGCACTTACCCTGGTTGAACTCCTGGTCGGGAAGCAGAAGGCGCAGGAGGTGAAAACCGGGCTCGTCGCGAAGTTTTGATGAGATATACCCAGAGCTGAGGCCAGAGGACCAAAGATACGTTCTTTTATCGCTCAAATAGTGTAATTCCCTTCTTAAGAGCCTCCCGGATAATAGGATTAGTTAATTCTTTTTCTGTGTACGGGAAGATCTCAAGAGGAAAATTCAGGGTGAACTTCTTAGACCACTCAGCAATCCTCTGCATAAAAGGGTTATCATCTTTTTTAAGTAGAATTAAAATATCCGCATCGCTTCCAGGAATCCCTCTCTTCTCTGCAAGAGAACCAAATAAAATGATCTTTACTATGTTCTCATCTTCTTTACCTATTCGCTGTGCGGTTCTATAAATCTCCTCGATCAATTTGTCTTGTTCAAGCCAGAATACCTTTACAGAATTCAATGATTCTTCTACTACAAACGATTGCATCTTCCGCATCCCTCCTCGTGAAATATTCGTAGGGACTTCCGGATTCAACTGCTGTCTTATACCTCTTTTGAATTATCAGAGCCTTATTTCATCCTTTTATGATCGGTGTATAAATATTTTCCTCCATGCTCAGTACGTCTGAAACTAGGTAGTTCCGAGCTATAATCTCACCGATGATAAAAGTTTGATAGAGCTAGAGCCCAATAGTAGCAGCAGCTTCCCAAAAGGCAAGAAGGCGATTGTTAATCTCAGCTTCCGGGCGTAAAAAAATAAAAGATGGAGGATGGATTAATATCCCCCAAATCGTGGGCCCATAGGTGTACCTGGCATCATCTGACCAATAATAAACGCTGCAATTAGTGCTCCGATGATAATCGTCGGTATGATCAGTGCGAAAATCACCGCGATAACCGCCTTTCCAGTTGAGAGCTCCTGAAGTTGCCGTACACCAATAATCCACACGATGAGCGCCCATATCCCTGCGATGATGTTGATGACTGGAATCCATCCCAGGACAAGCCCCGGTGTCTCGCCGTAGATTACTGCTTTTATCGTCTGCACGACGCCATTCCTCCCACCAAAGAGATAGACCCAGAGGTGAAGCCAGAGTCCAAGAATAAAAACACCAATTATTCCACCCACGAGTGCATAGACGAAAAAGAGCACTCCGACTAACGGCCCCATCGCTGCACCCCAGGGCATTACAGGAACACCCATCATTCCGTACATTCCTCCGATCACGGAAAATGCTCCGGCAGCTATGATTGCTATGAGTACTGCATATATCGCCAGAATGACCACGAAGTAGGTGAACGCATCGCCAAGCCTGTCTTCTTTAGAGGCATCGAAGGTCGCTGAAGGATTGAACAAGAACCCCTTTATTCGTTCCACGATACTTAAGACCATTGTACATCACCAGAATAAGAAATAACTCCATGGCATAAAAACTTTTCCATAGAGCAATGAGATCATCGCGAACACTTACAGCTTCATTCGTCCGATATCCACATAGCTGAGCCGCGGCGCATGCTTTCCTGAGGGTGGATGTGAAGCAGGTGGAGCTGGTTTTTTCACCGCCTTTTCCGGAGTTTGATAGACGAAGATCATCCGCTTCTTCACGCCGTGCGCCAGCCTCACTGCCCGTGCCAATTCCGGCATCGAAAAGACATGCGCTCCGGGGAGTACCTGAATCAAATCCGTGGAATGTTTCTTTTTTATGGCCTGGTATACTCTGAAGTGCGAGCCGAATTTAAACCCGGTCTTTAATATCAGTCCCTTTTCCCTCAGATCCTCGTAAACCGCGTATTTAGCCATGAAATCGTCCTCCACAGCGGTAGCATACTCAAGGAACCGCTCGAGATCCAGCGCGAGCCCTCCCTTCTTGGTCACATACGCCGCTTCAACCAGCGAGAGCAG
>RXIE01000116.1 GCA_004212135.1 Candidatus Methanophagales archaeon ANME-1-THS
ATCGCTGCACTGAGATTGCCTTCATGCCTCCTCAGTGCGTAATACCTCCTTCATCTTCTGATAGTCCTGCAGAAATTCGTTCCCTTTTGATGTCGTCCTAAAGAGCGGGCCAGAGAGCTCTAACAAGCCTTTCTCTTCCAGATATCGAATGTAACTCGCTAACTGCGTGAAATTAAGATTCGTTTTGTATACAATCTCGGTTTTTCGTGCACCTTCTCTCGCTGCGAAGAGTACCTCTTCTATTATCTCAAGTCTGCCCCTCCGCTCTTTCCATCGCGGCGTTAACCGTTCGCTTACCGCGTTCATCTTTATCCTCCCTCAAAAGAGATGGTGTGGCACGCAGAAAAAGGGCTTTGAGAAGAAATGTGAAGGGTTCACACTTTTTATGCGCATGATACCCATCGTTGCCCATCTCCTCTATTCCTTCCGGAGGCAAAGAGAGCACGAAGCAGAATGTGGGAGATCAGGAAGAGGTCATGAGGATGACCCACCTCGCTCGCTTGTTACGGCAGTCGTGCACGCCCGCGGAACTAAAACCATAACCTTTAAAAAGATTTCGATCGTTTACCATTATAACAACGCCATGGACAAGATAATTCGAAAGAATGTCTCTTTGTATGAGCATGATCTGAAGAAAATAGAGGGACTTGTGGAGAAGCATGAAGGCAATCTCAGTGCAGCGATGCGTGATATCATCGATTTTGTTGATTTCATGCTGAGGAAATTCGGCAGTCTTGAAGAAGCGCGGAAGATAGAACGGAGAATACGAGGCATATCCATCCCAAATATGATGCTCCACTGGTTTCTTACGTATACCGAATCCTGTCTTCCAGATGAGGGTGCAATGAGATCTATAGAGGAGATTCGGGCGATCGAATCCGTATCGCATCTCAAGAGTATTGCGGATATCGGATTGGCCGTGGATATTCACGTGGATGCAGATGATGACCGAAATCCCACGGACGTCACGCTTCAGGTTTCTGGTGAGCGAATGCAAGCGGAGTTTGTCGCGAAACTTGCCGCTTGTTTCCTCGCGGAACAGAAAGGGCTGGCGATCGAGGAGGTTGCTCGACTGGCTACGGCGATCACCGTGAACCTGAGGCGGCGCGGTGAATTGGGGAGCGAAGGCGCTTATAAAGCGGTCCGGGATAGTTTGTTACAGCACTTCGGCGAACGGCATGTCATGATGCAGGATATACTACACCGGCCACGATTCTGGAATGAGGTGATCTCGAGCACCTGCGAGTGGGGTGATATACAGCGCTATAAATATCCGAGGATTTATCGATAAGACTTAATAAGTGGCAAGCCAGTCCTTCTGGATCTCAGGCACCATCGGTGAGCAGGTACGTTCACAAGATACCCAGAATAATCTCCTTTAATCGCTTCTTCTGGGATTTTATGGCGTTCATATCCACGCTTTCATCCATCGCCACGAGCAGTATAAACTCACCGCACTTCTCTGTTACGACCGTGCCGCGGTTATCCTTCGTCAGTATCTCAGTCATCTCACCCCGTTTCAGCAGTCTCGTGCATTTCTCCGCCATTCTTGTCATCATGGCGGCCATAGATGAGAGCGGTGAGATCTCTTCAGGCGTAACGGTGTTCAAAAAATGCACCATAACGCCATCCTTTGAGATCACCGCGGCCGCATTCACTCCTTTGGTCTTCACCAATTCCCTGAGCGCGTGCTCAAGTTCAGGGTTTTCGGCGGAGGGCGTCGCTTCTCGTTCCATCATGTGCTTGTACAGCGCCATCTCGATAGCAGCGTGTAATTCTCGCTCGTTGAACGGTTTGAGTAAATAGCCATAAGGCGCGGTCATCTTTGCTCGCCGCACCGTGGCCTCGTCAGCATAGGCCGTGAGATAGACCACCGGGATATTGAACCGGGCGCGGATGTGTTCGGCAGCCTGTATGCCGTCCATATCCCCCTGTAACACGATATCCATCAGCACTAAATCAGGCTGTATCTCCGCAGCTTTTTTAATCGCCTCCTCTCCGGACGCTGCAACCGCAGGCACACGGTAACCCAACGTCCCTAACATGTTCCGTATGCCCGTGGCAACGATCCGTTCATCTTCTACCACCAGTATCTGTGGATCTACCATCCTTCTACTCCTTCGGTATATTATTGCTCTGCAAAGGTAATCTTAAATTCCGTGCCGCTCCTTCTATCAAGCTCGATGGTACCCTTCAGTTGATCCACTAACGTGATGACTAACTGGAGACCTAATGTTTTGGTGTTTCGGAAGTCCAGATCGGCCGGGAAGCCAATGCCATTATCCGCGACGATCAGTGTAAACGTCTCCTCACCTCCCGAACGAATGAGTTCAATACGTATCTCGCCTTCCTTGCCATCGGGAAAGGCATGTTTCAGTGCGTTTGAAACGAGTTCGTTGATTATCAATCCGCAGGGAATAGCGGTATTCACGCCCAGTAAAACCTCGTAGACGTTTATCCTCAGTTTAATGCCATCCGGCCTGACGCCATAGGAGTGGAACAAATCGGTTGCCAGATCGCGGATATATCCGGCGATATCAATCTTTCCCAGGTCTTTGAATTGGTACAGTTTGTCGTGGATGAGCGCCATGGATTTGATACGATTCTGGCTATCTTTGAACATCTCGAACGCCTTTTCATCCTTGATATAGCTCGACTGGAGATAGAGCAGCGTGGAAATGATCTGCAGATTATTCTTGACTCGATGGTGTATCTCCCGCAGAAGGATCTCTTTTTCTCTGAGTGAGGCTTTGATCTGCTCCTCAGCGTACTTACGGTCGGTGATATCCTGACCCTGGGCGATGGTGGCGATGGGCGTTGTGCCATCTCCGGCATAAAGGGTCGCGGAGTTCCAGAGCACGATCTTCACCGTTCCGTCGGTGTGGAGTATGGGAATCTCGACGGTCTCCCATCGTTCGCCGGCCAACGCACGGCGGATAAGGTTCATCGCCTCTTCGCGTTTATCCTCGGGGAAGAGGATATCAAGTGATTTACCCACGACCTCGGTGGCACGGCGACCGGTGAGGTGCTCGAAGGCATGATTGAACCGGGTGATGGTGAAGTAAGGATCCCAGACGATGATGGGCGCATTCGCATAATTAAAGAGATTCTCGAGGTAGTCACGCGTCTCCCGGAGCGCCTCTTCCGCACGCTTCCGATCGGTGATGTCTACAATGGATGCAATACTCTTCCTTGTTCCTGGAATCAGGTCGATGGTGACCAAACCGTTCCTCAAATCACCTTTTTTGGTCGCGTAGCAGAATTCATAGCTCCTGGGCACCGATTTTTGATTGACTCGGCGCAACTGATGATACTCTGTTATTCGTTCTCTATCCTCGATCGCTACGAAATCGGTCCACTTCTTTTTACCTTCTATCTCCGCTTTGGAATAACCTGAAATGAGCTCAAATTCCTTGTTTATCCTGGATATCGTCATGTCTTCCTCTACAATAGCTTTAGCATGGCCAGTCGTCTCAAAAAGAGCTCGGTATTCAGTTTCTGACTTCCTCAGTGCCTCTTGCATCTTTTTGCGTTCGGTGATGTCATGCTGGGTGGAAAGATAATGGATGATGCGGCCAGCTTTATCCTTGAGAGCACTGATTCGAGCGTAGCTTATGAATTCTGAGCCGTCTTTTCTCTTGTTATGGATCTCACCCTCCCAATACCCCTCTCTTTGTATCGTCTCTATAATCTCTTTTGTCATCTCTTCGGACGCCGGCCCCGCATTCAAGATTGAGGGATGTTTTCCAAGCAACTCCCCCTTCTCGTACCCGAAGAGTTTTTCCATCGCATCGTTGGTATACGTGATCCGTCCGTCCGCTGAGGTGATATTTATCGCCTCTTTTGCGGTTTCAATGGTTGCAAGAAGTTTGTTTATCTCCTCCTCGGCCTGCCTGCGCGCGGTGATGTCTCTAAATATCGTTAATTTTGACAGTGATCCATCACTGTTCTTTAACGGCGTCTCAATGAAGTCATAGGTCTTGTTATGCCGCTGGGAATGCCATTCCCATCGTACCGTCCTGCCCTTCAGTACCTCCGGATTCTTGCACTGCGGACAGGGCTCATCACGGTTATGAAACACCTTATAGCAAATACCACCGACCTGGTTGCCAAAATCATCAATCAAAACCTTGTTCATAAACTCCACTCTATACTCTTTAGAGACGATATAGACGCCGTCCACCATAGTATCAAAGATGAGATTCAGGTTATCCCGTTCCTCTTTTATCTTTTGCTCCAGTTCCACCTCTCTGGTAATATCACGGCTCACGCGCACGGATCCGATTGGTACGCCCTTTTTATCCCGTAATAACGCTGCCGACATGCTGATGTGTACCGGTCTTTTATCCTTGCTGATCACCGTTGTCCGGTAATTCTTCAGTGCCCCCTCATGCAGTATACGCTCCATTATCCTGTCCGCTTCGTCAGGGTCAGCAAAAAATGTTCTGTTGCTTTTTCCGAGCACCTCGGCTGCCGCATAACCCATGTAGTCTTCTGCCGCTTTGTTCCAGGAACGCACTCGTCCATCCATGTCCACCACGACGATCGCATCCGCAGAACTCATGATGATGTTATCCAGGTAGTCTCGGGTCTCTTCCAGTTGCATCTCAGAGGTTCGCAGCGCTTCTTCGGCACGCTTGCGCAGATCCAGACAGGTCTCCAGGTATGCAACTTTCTGGCGCAATTCTTCCAACTCGCGGATAGGTTGCTCTCCGGTCTTATCTTCGCCTTTCATCCTGGGAACCTCCTCAACGGCGATTTCACCTAATCGTGGAATATCCGAATGCTCGCACCCGAGTGAGGCAAAATTTCTCGACTCTTCCCTTGTTCTAAAGGTATCGTTATAAAAAAAATATTTCACATTCAGCAGCACCACGTTCCCGCTAAGCACCTTGGCTGCCAAGCTTCCTTTTTCAAAAAGATTTTATCTTCCAAAATTATACTATCTGGTATGGAAGAGCGAATACGAACGTGTCCGGAATGCGGGTCCAAAACTATAATAACCGATCCGAAGCACGCAGAACTGTACTGCGCTGCATGTGGATTGGTGATAGCGGAGAAGCTCATTGACCTTGGACCCGAATGGCGCGCGTTTGACGAAGAACAAGCTGCGCAACGGATACGAACAGGTCCACCCATGAGTTATCGAATCCATAATAAGGGGTTGGGTACCCCGACGCCGAAGTCACTTGAGAGCACGAAACGAATGCACGGACTAATAAGTATGGATAGCAGTGAAAAGACACTTTCTTTCGCTCTCGGTGAGATTGATCGAATGGCATCCGCGCTCGGGCTGCCCACGAATATTAAAGAGGCCGCATCACTCTTATACCGCAAAGCGGTGAAGCAGAATTTGATTAAAGGCCGAAGTATCGAAGAATTAGGGTCTGCAGTGCTCTATATTACCTGCAGGCAGTACGGAGTTCCGCGAACACTGAAAGAGGTCGCAGCGGTCTCAAGAATGCCGTTGAAGAAAATCAGAAGGGCGTACATATTCCTGTTAAAGAATTTGGAACTCAGGCTCACGCCACCTGACCCCACGCACTACATACCGCGGTTCTGTTCCGAACTGGGGTTGAGTGATGCGACGAGGGAACGAGCCATTGCACTGATGAGAGAGACCAGGAACATGGCAGCAGCGAAAGGGTGGGGACCGACGGGAACGGCGGCCGCCGCAATATACCTCGCGGCGAATCTGAGCGGTGAGTCGGTGCTGGATAGAGACGTTGCCAGAGTTGCGGGTATTACCCCGATTACGCTCAAAACCCGATTTAAGGAATTGGAGAAGAGATTAACAGTGTCTCTAAACGCGCTCTCTCCTCTGCCTGATAAAGGCGCCTTCTCGGTTCAAGCGGTCAGTTAAGGAGCACTCTTTGCGTCACCTTTGCCTTGTCCTGGATGTCACCTGAATCCATGTATCTCCGGTGCGGACTCTGTACGCGGTATCATATCTCCAGTCTGAGGAACGCAGGAACAACCCCGAGCTCAGGCACGGGTGCCAAAAAATTAGCGTACGCATTTTTTTTCAAAAAAAAGAAAACTTTATATATGATATCCCAAAAGTGATAAACCATGAGACTCGACGAAGGTTTAGTAACCGATGCGCATATTCTCCTGCATCCAATTCGGTACAGGATAGTGGAACTGCTGGCTGAGAAGCCGATGCACATCAATGAGATAGCCAAAGCGATGGAAGAAGAAAGACGACTCGTTTCTTATCACCTGCTTACCCTGGAGCAGTATGGCTTTGTGAGCAGTAAGTACGAGATATCGGAACATCCGAAGTCAAAGGGAAAAGCGATACGGAAATACTGGGTAAACGGGAAGGTGGAGGACGTCATCGCGGGGCTTAAAAAGAAGCTTTAGACTTATTATTACTCTTTTCATTCTGCATCTTTTCCACTTTACGGTCTTTTCTAGCGGAATGACACCGGAAGCCGTTTATTAGTGCGCGATCTTTAAGAACAAGAGAAGTAAAATGATGACAGAGGAGCTATTCTTACCATCTGGCAACTGGTGAAGAAGAGATGGAGCGTACTAACCCAATGCTCGCTCGGTTTTTCAATCCCGAGCGTATAGCAGTGGTCGGCGCGACCCCAAAAGAAGGTAAAGTTGGCAATATCCTGCTCAATAACCTCATGGTATTCAGGGCGAGCGCGAAGGACGTGAGTATTTACCCGGTCAATCCTCATTATGAGGAGATTCTGGGCATCCGGTGTTATCCATCAGTTCTTCAGATTGCCGATCGAGTGGACCTCGCGGTCGTAGCGGTGCCTGCGATGAGTGTGCCTGAGGTCCTTGAGCAGTGTGGAAAGAAGGGGATAACAAACGTGGTGGTCATCTCTGCGGGCTTTAAAGAGGTAGGACGAGCAGGTGCGATCCTCGAATCGGAACTCGTACGTATATGCGAGACCTCCCGGATACAGCTCATAGGACCTAATAGCATGGGGATACTCAATACGCACGCGGACTTAAATGCGACGTTTGGGCGAGCTGCTCCGGCAAAAGGAGCGATTGCATTTCTGAGCCAATCGGGTGCCTTCGTATTGGCGGTGATTGACTGGGCACGGACGGCACATGTGGGGTTCAGCAAGGTGGTTTCCCTTGGTAACAAAGCGGTACTTGATGAATGTGACTTTCTCGAGTACCTGGTTATGGACGACGAAACGGAGGTGATAACGCTGTATCTCGAGGATGTGCGGGACGGACGGCGATTTATGGAGGTGGTAAGCCAGGTCACGAGCACCAAGCCGGTGGTCGTGCTGAAAAGCGGGAAGACCGATGCGGGCGCACGAGCAGCATCGAGCCACACCGGGAGCATAGCAGGCAGTGTAGAAGCCTTCAGAACAGCATTTCACCAGGCTGGTGTTATAGAAGCGAACTCGATCGAGGACCTGTTCGATTTCTCGCTCACCCTCTCGCGAATGCGGGGTATAAAAGGCGGGGTGGCAATCGTTACCAATTCGGGTGGACCGGGTGTCATGGCTGCCGATGCACTTGATGAGCTCGGGCTTGAACTCGCTTCGTTTGAGCGAGGAACGCTTGAGCAACTCCGTGCCTTACAGATCGCGAATTTTTATAACCCGGTGGATGTGAGGGGCGATGCAGACTCAGAACTATTCGGGGCTGCACTCGGTATCGTCGCCGGTGATGCACAGGTAGGCGCGATACTCGCGATTCTTTCGCCGACAGCGTTCATCGACTTTGTACGGGCGGGTGATTACGTTCTGGAATTCAGTGACCGAAAGCCGATTATACCCGTCTTCATGGGTGGTGAGCGGGTTAGCGAGACCATCGAGCGCTTCCGTGCATATGGCATACGAAATTACTTCGATCCGGGAAGGGCAGTAAAAGCACTCTCCGCAGTAAAGCAGTACACTGCAAGTAAAGAGAGAGTCCGAGCGCCGCCACCCCACTTCACGGTGGATAGGGCCACTGTCGAGCGGTTGCTGAAGCCTGTGGAGGGCGAGGTGGCCCGAATGGGGATGGGATTACAGGGGTTTAAAATTCTGGACGCATATGGGATCTCCGTACCGAACTATGGTGCGGCAAAGACGGCTGAGGAAGCGCTCGAGATCGCAGATCGAATCGGCTATCCCGTGGCTATGAAGATCCTCTCGCCCGATATCGTGCACAAAACGGATATCGGGTGTGTCAAACTGGGCGTGGGGCGGGAACAGGTAGCCGAAACCTTCTTTGAGATCATTCACCGGGCTGAACGCTACACGAGTGCACGGAGAATCGAGGGGGTTCTTATTCAGGAGATGATTGAAGGTGGCAAGGAAGTGATTGTGGGTATGAAACGCGATCCGCATTTTGGACCTCTGATGATGTTTGGACTGGGCGGGATTTATGTTGAGGTCTTCAAAGATGTTTCGTTTGGCATTGCACCACTGAGTAAGGATGATGCCCTGGACATGATCCGGAATGTCAGGGCATACCGATTATTACGAGGTGTGCGAGGTGAACGGATGTCTGATATCAACTCGTTGGTTGACGTGATCCTCAGGTTCTCACAGCTCAGCACGGAATTTCCCGTGATACTGGAAGCTGATTTAAATCCCATCAAGGCCTTTGAGCATGGCAAGGGGTGCTGTGTACTTGATTTTAAAATGGTGCTAAGGGAATGAACAGGGTAAAGGTTATATGTGCCATCTGTATGTATATGTATAGTAATATCAGTTGCAAGAGGATGGAAAGAGAGTGAATAGTCACTAAATAAACGGAAAAAGTGTGCCTACCCCGAGAGCATGAAGAGCCTGCTGGTATCATCATTGGAGGAGTATTCAGGAAAGAGCGCATTGATCATAGCGCTCGGGCTGATACTTCGAGAGAAAGGCTTGAGAATAGGGTACTTCAAACCGTTTGGCGTGGGCATCACCCGGATCGAGAACCAGCTCGTTGATGAGAATGCCTATACGACCGCGAAGGTGCTGGGTACCGGAGATACGATCGACGATATATGTCCCATCAAGCTTGACAAGCCGTACCTGGACTTTATTCGTACTGCAGACCCGCTCGAATTAAAGGAAAAGGTTATCGAATCGTATAAACGAATCGCAGCGGCTAAGGATGTGGTCTTTGTGGAAAGCGCGGTGGAGTACAAGGTCGGGAAAGCGCTGGGGCTCTGCGACCTGGCGGTCTCATCAATGCTTGATCTGGATATCCTCATGGTGGCGAAATACACCAACGATTACGTGCTGGACAAGATCCTTGCTGCACGCGAACTTCTTGGCGATCGGCTTCGGTTCATCATCTTCAATCAGCTCTCAGGTTACAAGGAGGAGTATGTGCACGTAATAAACGAGCGATTTTTGAAGGTTAAGGGAATTGAGCTGCTTGGTACGCTCCCATTTAGCCCTCTGCTTGCCGGGTTATCGATCCATGAACTGGTGGATGCATTACATGGCGAATGGCTGATAAAAGGCAAGCCGGGCGAAGAGGTGATTATTGAGGAATTATTGATCGGTGCGATGTCTCCTCCTTCGGCCCTGAAATATTTCCGGCGTGTGCGAAAGGCCGCATTGATAACCGGTGGCGATCGGGCAGATTTGCAGAATCTCGCGTTGGAAACGGGCACGATAAAATGCCTGCTTCTGACGGGCAATTTGGAACCGACCGGGACGATGCTCGGCAAAGCAGAAGAGAAGGGTGTTCCGGTTATTCTGGTCCCGGATGATACACGCACGACCCTGGAGAAAGTGGATGAGGTCTTTGGGAAGGCACGGATCCGGGGAGAGGTGAAGATAAGAAAGATGAAAGAACTTGTGAAACGGTTTGTAGACCTGAAGCGGCTGATGGGATATCTCGAAGGGTGAGGGATAGGTATGGACCGCAGAACGGTGATAATAACGGTACTCGCACTCCTCCTGATATGCTCGACTTCTGCTTCGTACCTCGTGTATCTCCAGCAGCAACAGGTGATAGAACAGCAGGGTGAGCTTATCGAGCAACTTATCACTGCTGGTAAGGCGGGAAGTTCGGGTCTACATGAAGAACCAGCTCTTATCAATCGCTCCAGTGGTGCGAGTAGTGCGAATATCGTGGCGGTAAGGAGTGATACCTACGCAGGTGTGATTGGAAAGGTTCATGTCGAGCTCAAAGAAGGAGATGGGGATGTCCTGGTCAATACGAATCCATTTGTCGAGCCCGCAACACAACATTCGATACGAGAAGCGGTAAGCGTTGCGGCGAACTTCACGGGTGCGGATCTCTCAAAGAGCGATGTCATCATCTCGTTTGAGATCAATGGCACGTTGATTGGCGGGCCGTCCGCGGGGGCTGCGACCACGGTCGCTACGATCGCAGTGATCGAGGGTAAGCAGGTGAAACAGGACGCGGCTATTAGCGGGACGATCGAGGAGGGTGGATATATCGGCCAGGTCGGGGGCGTATTTGAAAAGGCAGTGGCAGCGGAGAAGAACGGTATCAAGCTTTTTCTGGTGCCGAGCGGTCAGAAAAAACTGATTTATTACGAGCAGAAGATAGAAGAACGAGAGCTCTTTGGATTCACCTTTACGCGGGTTTATTATATCCCCAAGGAGATTGATCTCGGCGAGTATATGGAAGGGAAGATGGACGTCGAGGAGGTTGCCACGGTTGGTGAGGCTGTGGCGTACATGATTGCATGAGTTCATGAAGGTTCTCTGCATTCCTACGAGCATTCGAGCTGCTGAATTATCCCGCTGAACCCCATTTCAAACCGAACCGTGCTCCACAGGGTATATATGCACACCCGGGTCGAAGGTAGATAAAAAATTTCCGTAAAATTTATATATTCTTGGCGTGAACCTTACGATCAGGGATGAGAAAGAGGCCGGGAAAGAAAGGACTGGGTACCGTACTTCATCTCGTGGATAACCAGTTGATCGTGCGAGCTGGTCGACTATCCGTGGAGCGGATGATCAATGCGATGGTCATGACCGCGGATAAACGGAAGATCGGTAAAATTTACGATATCTTTGGACCCGTTGACCATCCGTATGTGAGTGTAAGGCCGCTGGGTAATCTCAAAGAAGAGGAGCTGAAGAAGCTGGTGCATACCAAATTGTACGTTCTCTGAGGTGTACAAAGTGGAGAAGGAGATGCGTGAGAAGGATCGAAAGGAACGCGTTAAAGAGGCAGATCGAGAACGGTTACAGAAGCTCAGTGAACGTCAACGCCGGAAACGAATAAGTACCGGGCTCGGGAAGCAGCGGTTAGTCGCGCAAGCGGAGATCGATCGATTGGCCTCGATGCTTTCCATACCGGAGGAGACGAGAGAGAGTAGCACGGAGATATACCGTGAAGCGTGGGAGAAGGATTTGATTCACGGGCGCTCGATCGAGAAGATACTGGCTGCCTCGATGTACATGGCGTGTCGAAAAGACAATGTGCCGCGGACACTTGACGAGATAGAAAATGTGACCATGGTGGGACGGAAGGATATCATCAAGACCTGCAAGTTATTGGCGAAGCGGCTCGATATGAGGCTTGTTCCCGCATCTCCGTTGGAATATGTGAGTCGATTTTGTGCGAAACTGAAGCTGGAACGGGCTGTTGAGGACAAAGCGCGCGCGATCATCAATGAGGCTTTACGGAGAGATATAACAAGCGGGCGAGGTCCTACGGGCATAGCGGCGTCGGCGATTTACATCGCGGCGATCTTATGTGACGATCGGAAGACCCAGAAAGATGTCGCGGAGGCTACCGGAGTCACCGAGGTGACCTTACGGGTACGATATAAGGAATTAGCACGCGAATTGGGAATAAAAGTGGAGTAGCAGCTAGACCTGTTGACCGGGGTTTCATCAGGAAAGGAACTTTTTGTCATAGCCACATATACCTGTTTATGGAGCTCCGCATGGTGAGTAGCATATTTGAAGTTATACCTGCGATCGACTTACAGGGTGGTCGATGTGTTCAACTGAGGCAGGGCAAGAAAGAGGCGGTGATATTCTCGACGGCAGAGAGTCCGGTTGAGATCGCGAAGCAGTGGGTGATGCAGGGCGCGAGCCGCTTACATATTATCGATCTGGATGGTGCGTTCCAGGAAGAGAAGAACAATTTTGAGGTGATTCGAGCTATAGCGGAATTAAACGCAGTGACGGATAAAGCAACGATCGAGGTGGGTGGCGGGATCAGGACGTACGAAGCGGCAGTTAAGTTGCTCGAGCTCGCTGACGGTGCGGGCATCGATCGAATTATATTCGGAACTGCAGCGCTCAAGTCGCCGGATCTCATCGAGCGCGTAGCGAGGGACTATTCGTCCAGGCGGGTCATGGTTGCTCTGGACGTGCGAGCGGGCAAAGTGACGATAGATGGCTGGCGGGAGGTTACCGGTATGGATGCGAACGAGGTAGCGAAGCGGGCAGAGCGGCTCGGGGCTGGTAGTTTACTGTTTACGAACATCGATGTTGAGGGCTTGATGAGAGGAATAGAGCCGAGGATTATTGAGGAGTTCGTCAGTTCGGTGAGCGTTCCGGTCGTTGTAGCCGGTGGGGTGAGTAGTGTCAAGGATGTGTCGCGGATAAAAGAAGCGGGTGCACGCGGCGTGGTGATCGGAAGTGCCCTGTATAAGGGCAAAATTGATTTTCAGGAAGTGCTGAAGCTATCCCGAGATTAATACGTTCGGAAGACGGTGCTATCTCATCTGGTCGATTCGTTGAGGTAAACGTAAAGGAGATGCGAACTGAATCATTCTGTTTGGAGGTGAAATGGAAACGGATAAAAATAACACCCCTCATGCAGTCGCCCATTCTTGCACGTTTCATGCAGGTGACTGGACTTCCTCTAATTTAATCACGAAGAGCTTAGGCCAGTATTTGCCCGTAACGTAGAGTCGGTCATGTGGAGCGTCATATGCAATACCATTGAGAACATCGACCGGCTGCAAGCGATCCTCTTCGCTTAAAAGCCCTTCTAGATCTATCCATCCAACGACGCGGCCAGTTTCTGGCGAGATCCGTGCAATGCGGTTGGTCAGCCAGACGTTCGCATAGATCTCACCCTGAACATACTCAAGTTCGTTGAGGTGGGGAACAAGCAGCCTGCCCGCATCGCGAACTTCGATTCGTCTGACTTCTTCGAATGTTTCAGGGTTCAAAAAATACAGCGTTGAGGTTCCATCGCTCATGATCAGGTGCTTTCCATCATGAGTAATCCCCCAGCCTTCAGTGGGGTAGGTGAATGCCCTGAGTAAAATGAAACTCTCCTTATTGTAGACGAAGCCAATTCTCGATTGATAGGTCAGTTGAATCAATGTATCCTCCCAAACAGTCACGCCCTCTCCAAAGAATTGGGTGGGTAAATGATGTACCTTTAAGACTCGTCCGGTTTCTAAGTCAACTTTGCGCACCGTTGATTCACCCTTGATACCAGTTCCTTCATACACATAGCCATCCTCAAATACTAAACCCTCAGTGAAGGCTTTTTGGTCATGAGGGTAGGTGTTCAGTATTTTGTACGTATAAATTGGAGTAGTGACAGGAGGGATTGGCGTTGATGTGTGCTGAGGTGCTTTGTTCTCAACGCAGCCCGCAAACAGTGCTCCAAGAACGATGATAAGTATAATAAGACCGCCTCTGGAGTTCTTATTCTTTCCCAGCTCATCCATAGTTACCAGTTATGTATGCTATATACAAAAGAGCTCGCATTATTCCGCGAGCGAGGGACTGATTCACAGAGAAGAAGATACAAAAAGGTTTTTCGATACCCATACCAATAGTCACGTAGGGAAATGCAGGAATTAATAAAGTACGGGAAGAAGATAGTGGGGGCGGGGCTCGCGCACTCGCACTTTGGCAATGTGAGCAAACGAGTTGGGGACCAGATGCTCATCAGCACGACGGGGAGCATGCTCGACGAGCTTGAGGGCCAGATTGTTACCGTGCCAGTGGATCCTGAAACGCCCGATGAACTCGATGTGATCGCATCGACCGAGGTCAATGTCCATCGTGCGATTTATAAAGCGACCTCTGCGCTTGCGATTCTCCACGGGCATTCTAATTATGCGGTGGCGATGTCAATGCTGCATCAGCCCGGCGAGCTGATCGTGCCTGAAGATTCGGAGAGCATTTATGTGCTCCATGAGATACCGGTGGTACGTGGTGGTGTGGGCTCGGAAGAATTAGCGCGCAATGCAGCCAATGCGCTCCGAGACCACAAAGGAATTGTTGTTCAGGGTCATGGAACGTTTGCACGCGGCGCAACGGTCGATGAAGCGTTTGTCATTCTCAGTTCGCTTGAACACGCCTGCATGGTGAAATATCTGGTCGATCAGGCGAGGAGAATCAACGTTTAGAAGAGATTTTACAGGCGTGCGCGGGCGAGGTAATAACCTCCTTTTGCTCGTAGAGCCGGATCCTTTTTCCATTGTGGAAGGCTTCGGTCAGTCTCAAATCAGCCCGGCCTTCCTTAACAGCTTCGTTCCTATCCGCAGCGGCGATATGGAGGAAGTCGTCGCAACACCCTTTCTCAAGGATCAGCGTTACGTCCTGCTCTCTGGTGCCCTGTTTGAGCATTCCCCTGATTTCAGCGCCATCAGGAAGCATGAAGAGGAAGACTGAAGGGAGGTGAACATAATACCCGCTTGATGCCGGGGGAAGGGAGTTATCTTTCTTTCGAATGAGGACGTTTTCTAAGATCAGGGGCATATTCACTTTTATTCTTTCTTACTCGACAAGAAAACTTATTACCAAAATCAATAATCCTAACGCGAGACAATAGAACGAGAAAAGATAGAATTTTCGATTCACAACGAGTCTTAACAGCAGCTTCAGTGACAGATAGCCAACCACCGCAGCGGTCAAGGTTCCTGCAATCATACCGATTAGATCAAATCCAGCTAACGGGGCAGTTGCAAGCTCAAACAGATTAGCCCCGATGATCGCGGGTATCGAGAGGAGGAATGAGAACCTGAAAATCTCCCTTCGGTCTATGCCTCGTAACAATCCCGTGGCGATCGTGAACCCGCTTCGAGAAATGCCGGGCATTATAGCGATCGCTTGTGCGATGCCTACTAAAAAAGATTCTTTGTAGTTGAGCGTCTTCGACTCGCTGTGGAACTTTGAGCTGTACAGGACCACACTGGTTATCAACAAAGCCACACCAACCGCAGTTAAGTTTCTAAATAATGATTTAAAAAAATCGTGGAAGAGAGCACCTACGAGGGCAACCGGTATACTCCCAACTACAAGGAACAGAGCTAACGTACCATATTCACTTCCAAAATCAAGATGAATGATACTTGCTACAATCTTCAGGAGGTCCTTCCAGAACATCGCAAAGACCGCCAGCAAGGTACCAAAATGGAGCATTATATCGAATAGCAGGGGAACTTGTATACCACATAACTCCTGGATTATTACTAAATGCCCTGAGCTCGATATAGGAAGCCATTCTGTTAGACCTTGCACGATACCAAGGACGATCGCCTGTACGTAATCCATAACCTACATACATGGTGAAGAAAGGGATATATAGGTTTTGGTTGACTTCAGAGGGTAAGAAATCGGATGGGTGTATGATCTGCTGAATGACCAGATTCATGAGATCATCAAACAAAGAGCTGAAGATCTCACCAGCTAGGTTCACAACAAGTGCTATTCTCTCCCATTTTTTGTACTTTCTTCACAAAGATTCTCAAATTCCTTTTTCAGAGTGCTATGACGAACCTTAAATGCCATCTCGAACGCGAGAACAAAAATAGCCTGCTTGTGCTCTTCCTTGCTCCGGTGCACGTGGTAGGGTGAGATGCCCAGATCGTTATATCGCCTGAAATCGCATTCTAAACCGTTTTCTATCCAATGCTTCCTTAACTGTGC
>RXIE01000117.1 GCA_004212135.1 Candidatus Methanophagales archaeon ANME-1-THS
GAGAAGAAACCACCAACATCTTGTCCATTCCCTTCGGTCCAAGCGTAGTCCTCACAGCATTTGCAACAGTCTTCGCTGCCAGAATGTTCCTGCTCTGCGCATCCTTTCCTCTTGTTCGCTCGCTCCCTTCTCGTAATATCAAGACTGGTGTTCCACCCAATTGTGCCATGTATAGCACCTTTATTTGCCTATATTTCTAAGTTGATATAAAGATTATTTGCCCTTTATAAAAGAACAAAGTCTTATGGAATGTGAACCGCGATGCAATAATATATTTGACCTTTAAGGTCTTTCTGGTTCAGAGATATATTTCTGGTTGCATCTGCATATGTGGTGACTCTTCGGGTGGTGCTTTGCTTTATCAAATTCTTTATCCTCATCCTGCCGAGTTCTAAATCTATCCCTGCCGCTTCCGCCGGTATCCGTTTCGATTTCGGTCTTTGAACTTATTTCTCTTTCCTGAACCAGCCAGGTGAATATTCGGTACATTTAAAGTCCAGGCTGGTCAAGAACACGTTAATGATCTGGTTAATAAACGTTTTGACATGATAGGTGCCTGTAACGTTCTGAACTTCGTTTTTGACATCCTGATAGATAAATTCATGTTGCAGCTGGTTCCATATTTCCTGTAATGTTTCCATCGAAACGGGCAATTTCGCAGGCGCTTTAGGCTCTAAGTTTATCGACCCAGTCGTTATTCGTTTTTCATAAAGCTTATTAATTATGATATATTTCCGGTATTGTGCTGCATACGCACGAGCGGTATCAATTCCAAGCTCACGCCCTTTAGTCGCGCTTGGATACCATTTTCTAATAATATCCGCAATCGGGTCTTGTATTCCCTCTTCAGCAAAAGCCACTAGTGATGGAAATTCCTGTATGATCCTGTTGACAACCCCATCGTAAATTTTGCAGTCATAGCTCCTATCTAAAACCTTCATCCCGGGATCGAACAACTTTCCATTACGAACGTTTGGTTTTGTTTCTGGTATTGTTCCCGGTGGTATAGTCGGCGTTGGTGCTTCACGTGCTATTTCAGGCGCTTCAACTATCTTTTCGGGTGATGGAGCTACTGCTACTATCTCAGGTGCTTCAACTTCCTTCTCCCCCACATCAACAACTTTCTTCTCTTCTATATCAAACTTCTCTCCTTTAGCCTTTTTTCTTTCACGCGGCTTGAACTTCCCGTAATATTCGATTTTCTCCATTCTTCACCCCTTCTTTATACCGATTTTTCTTACAGTACTGTTACGTGGGTGAACGGTGCGGTCGTTGCCACCGTATAAGCGTTGCCACCAATTCTTTTATTTGGATTTGCTCAAATAAGAACCTTCCTGAATATTTAGTAACCAATGAACAATAAGCAGGTTATGAGCTGTTTCCTTTCATCCAGCTCTTCAGAGTATGTGATTTGCTTGGTGTACTCATATCCGTTCGGTTCCCGCGATGGATAACTAAAAATGAACAGTCCACTGGTGCATATACTTCGATACGTGAATAAGTGCCAGTGTTCCTTTTACGGCAATCGCTGCAAGTCAGAAGGATCGAAGAGGTATAGTCTTCTCCGGTCAGCGGTTTAAAAGTCCTGATATCGTAATCTACTTCACAATCATCACCGGACAAGAAGCATGCCGTGCGACGTTTTCCGCAACACTACCCATGAGTAATCGATCCAGCCCGGTCCTTCCCTTGCTTCCTATGACAATCAGATCCCCTTCTCGTGTCTCTTTTATAATCTCCTCGGCCGGGTGGCCCTCGAGGAGCTTCTTTGAAACCGCGACACACATCTGGTTCCCCAGGCGCTCGATCTCATCGAGATACAATTGCCCTTCCTTCTGGATAAAGTCATGCATCTCTTGATACCGTATCGCACCCGGATACGCATAGAACGAGGGGAGATCCGGGACGTTGAGTACATGCAGTGCAAGCACAGGTATACCCGTGCATTGTGCAAGAGCGAGCGCCTTTTCTGCCGCTCTCTTCGCTACTTCAGATCCATCGACCGGCACTAAGATCCGTTCAAATACATTTGCCATTCCCTTACCTCCTTCTTAACTTGAATTTGATTTGATTAGATAAGAGTATAATAATGAATAGGGAAAGAAAAGGAGGTGATACAGATGGCAGAAGGAATTTGTTATGTCTGCACTCGACCTTATACTGCTCCGACCAGAGACGCCGCAGTCGATAAGATTGTAAACCATATAATGACCCGGCATCTTGCCCAGGTTAAGAGTGATACGCTCGAGACGAAGAACAAATTTGAGAAATGCCCGGTCTGTGGGGCTCCGATCGGCAAGCCACTCCTCAAGTGCCCCACGTGCGGCGCGGATCTCGTCGAGCAGTTCGCACGGAAGGTGACTCGGGGATATATAACCGGCTAGGTATGCATGGAACATAACGATCCTACCAGAAATAATCCCCTCTTTTTTACGTTGGCCGACTTATTCGTACCGCCATAAAAGAGGGATTGGTATTCTAACCTCTGCGTTGAACCAAAAGACTTCGAGCGTGTAGCAGGAACCTCACCCTGTACAGACGACGTTTTCTATGATGATTTTAGGCGTTTAGCCGTCTAATCTTTGAGATCCACCAATCTCCAGTCGAAATGGACCCCAAAAACTTAAATCACCCAACCTACCGTATAGGGTATTACTCGACCCGAACCGAAGTTGAGGGGGTTTGAAGAATTATGTGGACAATAGAGCATACCATAAAATGGGAGAATGTTATATCTATACCGTACTCCGCTTTAACAATGGAAGAAGCGATCTACTTGCTTGCGAATCATCACGAAGGATACTTCGATGCGGGTAAACAGTCGATCATAGTGAGCGAAGACGAGGATTAGAGGGGTTCAAATACGCTGCTGTTCTCCTCTTGTCTTGCCAGTGAACGGAACCACTCACAGTAAGTCACTTTTCTTCGTGTTCAGGCTTCCGCCGGTTTTGCGAAGAGTTCCTCAAGTGCCTTCCGCCCGTATTCCTTAACGACCACATTGATCTGCGATATCTCCGGTGAGATCTCGTTACCTCGAATGGATTTCCGTCTCCTTTTACCCTTCTCTTTTGGTCGATAACCCGGTGGAGCCGTGATTAAAATCCGCTTCCGGGCAGTCCCCGCGACATCTTTTCGCATCGGCATGCCATCTTTATCCGAACCACCCTTGATTTCCAGTACATAGCCGCCCAGGCCGAGGATATCCGCATCCACAAGGTCACCGATTCGTTTGCCGATGAACAAGGCACTGGCTTCCGAATCCTTACCTTCAATCTTATACGCTTTCCCTGTTTTTGAATCGCTTACCACAATCTGCATCTTGTTGCCTTCCCCCTTACTTCATCGTCACATCTTCTCATAACTCATCTTCTCTTAATTAAATTTTTATCATTCATTCCAACTTGAACTGTCTCTTTCGTTTGATCTCCATCACTTCCTCCAGGACCTCCTCTTCATCCGGTGAGAGCGAGCCGCTCAGCGCTTTCAGTTCATTCACGTCCTCTTCACTAATATCCGTGAAGAGCACCTCGTGCTCATGGATATGCCGCCCCACCGTTGGCTTTTTCAGTGAGATTGCCACTTGCATCCCCTGCTCTGCACGTTTTATACTCTCGCCTTTATCCTGTATCTCGTTGATCGGTCCAATATTCAACCCATCCGCTTTTATGAGCTCCACACCCGATTTTATCTTCCCGGCAAGCACTTCTATACCCACAATCGCGGGCTTGCTTTGCCTGAAGACACATCCGGGCAGTATTTTTAGCTTAGCCGGCGTGGTCACCTTCTCCATGAGTTCCTGCTTCTCTTTCTCTCGCTCGTTCTTCATCCACGCCTCATACTCTTCGATCAAGCGGTAAATCACGTCGCTGATAAAAACGGGTATACCAGCTTGCACTGCTGCTTCTTTTGCATCCGGCAGAATCGCCACATTAAAGCCTAAAATAACCCGGAAATAACGGTTCGCAATCGTCGTAGCATCAATCACATCCCGTTTGGATATATTCCCGACCTCCGCTTTGGTGATCTCCCCCATCCCTTCTTCCTTCAGCTCAAGAGCAAGTGCCTCCAGTGATCCGAGGGTGTCAGCCTTGATGATTATTCCTTCCGGGCTTGTCTCCATCTTCATCTCCTCCAGGTCACTCTTCACCTCGTTCACGACGCTCTCAAGCTCCTGACCCTCTTTCACCACCCTCACCTGCGAACCTGGCAGCGCAGTTTCTATATTCGGTGCTATGATCTTCACACCAGAAGCGGCATTCACGGATTTTACACGCAGGAATTGTTGCTCGGTTCGTATCTCCTGCAAGGCGCGTGGCTTTAACAATGCTTTCACCTTGGTCACGATTGGTCCCTCACCGATGCTCCCCATCACGATCGTATCACCGACGTGGAGCTGTCCATCATAGAGGATCACGTCGATCGTGGTACCGAGCCCCCGCTCTTCTTTTCGCTCCAGGATCGTGCCAACACCCGCTTCCTCTAAATGGAGCCGCAACGTTTGCTCAAAGAACTTCTGCGATAAGCCGATGAGGACAAGGAGCAGATCTGCAATACCCTCCCCGGTCCTCGCACTCACCGGCACGATACACACATTCCGTGCGAAGTCTTCTATCCGGTCATATCGCTCAGCCGAGAAGCCTTTGTCGTACAAGTCGCCGACGATTTGATAGATCCTGGTATCTACTTCTTTCCTCGCATAGTCCGGCTGCTCGTTATAATTGAGAACGAACGGCTTCCTCTTTGAATTCCATCCCTTTATACGGTCTATTTTGTTCAATGCAACCATAAAAGGAGTTTTTAATAAGCGTAACACGTTCAACGATTCATAGGTCTGGGGCTGAAACCCCTCCATTATATCGACGACGAGAACCGCGACATCAGCCAGGGCACTGCCCCGTTTCCGCAATGAGGCAAAGGCATGATGACCCGGTGTATCAATGAAGAGTAAACCGGGGACATCGATCCCCGTCCAGTCCCCCTTTAAGGGCTCACAAATCTTTTTTATCGTGGTTACCGGGATCTCCGTCGCGCCTATATGCTGGGTAACGCGACCTGCTTCTTTCTCCGCTATTGCGGTCCCCCGGATAGAATCAAGTAACGTGGTCTTCCCATGATCAATATGCCCCAGAACAGAGATGATTGGTGTTCGTATCTCTCGCTTCGCCTCCATACCTTCCACTCCTCACCTGCTTCTTTCACGCTCTTATGCTCGCTACTTCTGCTTTTTGCTTCGCCAGAAGAAGCTTTTCTTATCCTTTCCTTCCTCCTCGCGCTCCTGTTCCTCATGATCAAATTCAACCAGCATCTCCTTCTGTTTCTTACTCAGCTTGGTCGGCGTTACTACCTTCACCTTCACCAGCATGTTTCCCCGCCCATAACCTTTTAAATCGGGCATTCCCTTGTCCTTGAGCCGGAAAACCGTGCCTGACTGTGTACCAGCGGGCATTTTTAATCGCGCAACGTTTCCATCGATCGTCTGCACCTCGATCTCATCACCAAGTGCCGCCTGGGCGAAGCGTACCGGGACTTCACAAAAGAGGTCGTTCCCTTCCCTCCTGAAGAATTCATGCTCCCGCACATTGATCACCACAAATAAATCGCCGGGTGGTCCTCCTCGTTCCCCTGCTTCGCCCTCACCAGCGATCCTCAGCCTGCTTCCCGCATCCACGCCCGGCGGTATCCTCACGGAGAGTGTCTTATTCACCTTGATCTTCCCGCTTCCATTGCACTGCTCGCACGGCGTCTCGACCACCCTCCCCCGTCCTCCACATCGAGGACAGGTGGAGATAGAAATGAACTGAGTAAAGCCCTGCCTCTGAACGTTTCGTACCTCACCGGTGCCTCCGCACGTAGCACAGGTTGTTAATCCACCCGAACGCGCACCTGTTCCCTTACAGGCGGGGCAGTTCTCCTCTTTACTCAGGCTGATCTCTTTCTCCAGCCCCCTCGCTGCGTCCTCAAGATCTATCTCAAGGTCATACCTGACATCCCCGCCTCTTTCAGGTCTGTATCGGTCCTCAGCCCGGGAGTATCCATATCCTCCCCTGCCGAAGAGATCAGCAAATGGTGAGCCCCTATCCACTCGCCCACCTCTACTTCGGTCGAATCCGAAATTAATGCCAAAAAAATCACTGAACAAATCACCAAAGAGATCCTCTATATCCCCATACCGGGTGAAATGGGACCAATCAAATCCTCCGGGGCCAAAATCAACCCCGGCATGCCCGAACCGATCGTAATTAGCCCTCTTCTGCGGGTCTGATAATACCTCATAAGCCTCGGATACCTCTTTAAACTTCTCCTCGGCCTCTTTCGGGTTCTCTTTATTCAGATCGGGATGGTGTTTTTTGGCTAATCTCCGATACGCACGCTTGATTTCTTCCTTCGATGCTCCTCGATCCACACCCAGAATAGCGTAGTAATCTCTCTTCTCTGCCAATTTCGGTCTACTCCCCTGCTCTTACAAGATCTTAGGAGCTTTCAGGGTATAAAGTTTTTACCCACACCTTTGTTTCATTCATTCATGAATTCGCTCCAGAAGAAATGAGCGCATCCACCGGGTCGATATCCCAAACCTTTATATAGACCCTCCACTTTCATTTCATTTGTTCAGTGAAGAGGTGAAGCGCTGAAGATGGCGATGAAGGTGCGGGTTGAGGTGACGGATGAAGAAGGGATGAAGACCTCCATGGAGAAAGAGGGCGATTTACAGACCGAGATGCTCAAACAGCTCACTATACGGGATGTCACGCGATTTTTAGAGGCTCAGCTTTCCCCACTCTCCAATTTGAACCCTTACGATTCTGATCTCGAGGACCTCACCATAAAGGAGCGATTGGCTTCCTTCTTACGTTATGACGAGCGGGCACCGAAGGAATGGTTCACGTCTTCAGAGCTCCGAAGAAGATATGAAGCGGTCTTTGAGGAGGATGTGCGACTGAGTACCATATCCACCTATCTGGCGAGCATGCATTCCGAGGGTATGTTAGAGCGAAAGGGAAGCAGAGCGAAGCGGCAATATCGCGTGGTTCCCACCGAAAGCGTCGCAGCACCTCGCGCCGTTCATGCAGTGTAATCAGCAATTGCCATCTCGACAGCGTTAAAGTACGTACCATCCTAAAGCTGAGAGGACCGCGACAGCGGTGAGAACACAAACAATGAGCCCTTTTCGCCTGCGTCTCACCGTCCAGCTCAGGTGTCCCATCCGGCATCGCATGCACGTCATTCCTTTCCTCCTTTCTGCAGTTTGAACTCCTGTAATGGTATTACCTTCATACTTTAAAAGGCATGAGTGATCTATGTAACCTAATATTCCGGAGAAAGCGTGGTTAATCACCTTAATGCAAGTCCTCAGCGATGTGGGAAGCATGGTGCATAAAAAGCGAGTGCGTATTTTAAAAGGCGGCGCTCAGAAGACCGGTCCGGTCATCTACTGGATGAGTCGTGACCAACGGGTGCGTGATAACTGGGCTCTTCTCTTTGCTCAAGAGGTTGCAGTACGGCAGAGCGCTCCTATGGCAGTTGTCTTCTGCCTGGTGCCCACCTTTCTTGGGGCTACCATGAGGCAGTATGGATTCATGCTCCGGGGCTTACAGGAGGTCGAGAAGAGCTTGAACGCACTGAATATCCCGTTTTTCCTGCTTACTGGCGCTCCAGACGACGAACTACCGAAGGTTGCTGCTGAGTATCATGCGGGGGCTCTGGTTACCGATTTTGATCCCCTGAGTATGAAGAACGAGTGGAAAAGGGGCGTGGCAGGTACTATTGACTGCCCTTTTTATGAGGTGGATGCGCATAATATCGTGCCATGCTGGGTCGCTTCACCGCACCAGGAATACGCGGCATATACCTTCAGGCCAAAGATCAAACGTGCACTGCCTGAATTTCTGGAAGTGTATCCAGAACTCCGTAACCATCCTTATGCGTGGCCCGAATCCCTCATCGAGATCGATTGGAGTAGCGCGTTAAAAACACTGCAGGTCGAGCAAACGGTTCGCGAGGTGGAGTGGCTCAGGCCCGGTGAAGAGGTGGCAGATCGCGTTCTTCATGAGTTCATTGACCATAAACTGGCATTGTACCCGGAACAGCGAAATGACCCGACCCGGGATGGACTCTCAAACCTCTCTCCCTATCTCCACTTTGGTCAGATCTCGGCAGAACGGGTAGCTCTTGAAGTTCAGCAGTCTGATGCACCGATCCAATCGAAAGCTGCATTTCTGGAAGAACTGATTGTCAGACGAGAGCTTTCGGATAATTTCTGTTTCTATAATCCCTTCTGCGCTTCTTTTGAGGGGCTTCCTGAGTGGGCAAAAAAGACCTTGAGGGATCATGAGCATGACGCCCGAGAGTATTGTTATAGTCATGAAGAACTGGAGCATGCCGAGACCCACGATCCATACTGGAATGCCGCCCAGACCGAGATGGTGGTGCGAGGCAAGATGCATGGGTATATGCGGATGTACTGGGGGAAGAAGATCCTCGAATGGAGCAGAACGCCTGAGGATGCCTTCAACAGAGCGCTTTACCTCAATGATAAATATGAACTGGACGGAAGAGATCCCAATGGATTTACTGGTATCGCATGGTGTTTTGGATTGCATGATCGACCATGGAGGGAACGAGCGATCCTCGGGAAGCTCCGATATATGAACGCAAACGGTCTGAGGAGAAAGTTTGATGCCGAGACCTATGTGAAACAAGTAGCGGCATATCAAGCGTAAGAGCGGGGCTCAGAGCCTGCTAAAAAAGTATTAAACGGTCACGTTCAGTTTTTAGGCAGGAATGCCCGCATGGGGCACATTCCTGAGTCCCTATCTGCGAACACTTCAGTACCAAGATTAGAACAAGTTCCCGTCTTCTTATCCACTGGTGTATAAAACCTGCAGTCCTTACAGGTCGGCATTTTTATCACCCCTCAATTGAGCTCTCGGTCACTCGCTGGAATTAAGGTTACCGATCGGATATATAACTTTCGCTTTTATCCGGAGAGGGATGTATGGTCTCGGTTGTGCCATGCATGTTGGATGGAGGCATGTAGACCGGGTTTTACGTTCTGAAATTTGCGGACTAATGTTATCCTGTGCACAAGCCCGTTTTAGAGCAGTTTCACCATAAACGGCCCTTCTCGCGTGTAGCCAAATCGTGCATAATAGTCGCGTACGCCGATCCCGCTCATCACTGCGATCTTCTTGTAGCCCGCATCACCTGCGATCTCCTCCGCCTTCCTCAACAACCGCGCGCCGTAACCACGATGCTGCCAGCTCTGCTCTTTCCGATGGCCCAGATTAACCAAATCGCCATAAACATGCAGGTCACGAACCAGGGCCGCGTGCTTCAACTCTTCACGATGTGGCATGGAGGGAAATCGCAACCTCAAAAGCGCCACTAAAATATCCTGCTCAACCTCTTCATACGACAGAAGATATTCAGTCCCGTTGCATGCCTCATAATCCACGGATACTAATTTTAGAGCATGTTCATCCGCAACCCGCCCCGCCAGCCGAGAGAGACCTGCTTCCCTGCATCGGATACACTGGCAGGTGGAGCCGAGCTCATGCAGCCGCTCGGCTACCAATTGCCGTAAGTTGCTCTTCCGCACTCCCGCTTCTATGTACGGTGCGGGAATATCGCGCTGTATGCGCTGTATCCTCACCCACTTCGGAATTATTCGTTTCGCATACGCGATTATTTCAATCGCTTCTTCCTCACCAATCGGCTTATACTCCCCTCTTTTCCACGCGTCATATAACTGCGTCCCCTTCACCACCAGCGTGGGATAGATCTTCAAATAATCAGGCTTGAAGTTCGGATCGTAAAAGAGGTGGTCAAACATCGCCTTATCATCTTCCCGAGAGGCGCCGGGCAAGCCGAGCATCACGTGAAAGCCTACTTTTAAGCCGCTATCCCTCACTCGTCTGTTCGCCTCGATCGACTCTGTGACCGAATGTCCTCTCTGTATCTTCTCCAGAATCACATCAGTAACCTGCTGCACACCTAACTCGACCTTCGTGGCACCTAACTCGAGCATCTGGTCGAGCTCTTTTTCCGTTGCATAATCCGGGCGCGTCTCAAATGTAATGCCTGTATTTCGTATCTCGCGCGCTCTCGCGTCCCCGAACTCCTCCATCGCGGCAAGGCACCGGTTCACAAACCATCGCTGGTACTCAACGGGTCTCGCGGTAAGCGTGCCGCCCATCAAGATTAACTCTACCTTCTCGAGGTCATGTCCTATCTCCTCGAGCTGCGTGAGTCGCGCGTACACCTGCTCGAAGGGGTCGAAGCCATGCTGAGCGGCTCTCAACGCAGCCGGCTCTCTGCCCACATAGCTCTGCGGCGACCCGAAATCCGAGCACGGCCCACCAGGGCACATGACGCACCGTCCATGTGGACAGGGATACGGAGAAGTCATCACCGCAACAGGGGCAACGCCAGAAGCGGTCCGCATGCGCTTCCGCTTCAATCGCTCTTTTAATTCACCCGGGGTTAATTTCAGCAGGTCAGAATTCCTCGGAATGCTGCGCAGCCCGTATTTTCTGCTAATCTCCTTTTTTAACCTATCGAAGCTCTCCGCTTCGTTCAACCCAGCTTCCGCTACGAGACCTGCGAGCTCCTTGCATGCATCTTCATATGCAGTGGTATGTGTTCTCATCTCATCGCTCATGGTATAGCCAACAGAAAGAGTTGCATGAGCGACATTATAGCGCTTAGACGTACCCGCTCACTTCTTCCTGCTTCTTCACCCGCGCCCTACCTTTTTCTATCCCCTCTCCTTCCTCTCTCCGCTCTTCCATCCGCTCTTCTTCCAGTCCTTCTATCCGCCTTTTCCGCTCCAAATCCGAGGTATCAACAGGAAGGTTTAATATCTCACCTACTTTCTCCAACAATATCTTTGCCGCGTTAAAATCCGGATATTCAGGATCCCCTACATTCTGGGTGGTGTTCGCGAATAAACAAATCCCTTTAATGCCTCTCTCACGTGCCAGTGCAACCACAAGCCCGGAGAAACCTATAAATCTATCCACATTGGTCTTCTCGATTCCATACCGCTGCATCTCCTCCAATAATTCCAAATCGGTTACGCAGCATCGTACGCCCGCCTCGATTACCTGCGCACCGAGCGAGATCATCTTGTGTACGTGGAGCTCTTCGAAGAGCGTGCTGATTGCATCAGCGACCATATACTGGTTCGTGGCATCATACGCCTGATAACCTCTTATTATGACGATGTCCCGGCCCTGTGCTTCTTCTCGGGTTTTAGTTTTATAGACATACAGGTCTACTCTCGGGAGTTCCACGAGGTTGCCTTCTCCGACCTTGACGCCCGCGCTGCTCGGCGCGCCGAGATACGATGCGCCGTAGTACAAACCGGGAAACCCATAGGAAAAGAGTTCCGCAACTAATTGGGGGTTTAATTTCTCCACCAGTGCATCTATTACCATCTTCCCGACGGACCTGAGTCCCGGTGAACCCACGATGGCTATCGGATCCCTGAGTGTGATCGCACCCGTATCCCGGTAGGTTATCCATGTTCTTCTCGTTATGCCCATGTTTTAAGAATAAAACTTCTGGTATGATACTCTTTTAGGTATTTTAATTTAATCCAAAATAGTATCTTCTTTGGTAAAGCGTTCTTTTTAACGAAGGTTGAATGCGAATAATTGCGCATCGGGGTGCGCGATTCGAGGAACCGGAGAACACGCGTCGAGCGATAAAACGAGCTTTCGAATGCCATGCGGATGCAGTGGAGATCGATGTTCGAGTGAGCAAAGATCACCATCTGGTGGTCATACATGATGATACCTTAGAGCGAACGACCAACGGTTCCGGAAAGGTGTGCGAGCAGACCCTCGATCAATTAAGAAGACTTGATGCGGGCAAAGGAGAACAGATACCCATGCTTTCAGAGGTGCTTTTACTCCTCAAAGAGCTTGGACTTGAACTGGTGATCGAATTGAAAGAAGAGGGGATAGAAGAACGTGTCGTGCGTGCAATCAAAGAAGCAGGGATGGAGCACAAGGTCATAATCTCCTCGTTCTTCCATCATTCACTCCTTATCATAAAGGAGCATGCACCGGAACTAAAGACGGGGATCATACTCGCTTCTCTACCTCTTTTTCCGGTTCAATTAGCGATTGATGTACATGCGGATAGTATCTTCCAAAAATATCCACGATTAAACCGGGCGTACGTTGCAGACGCAACGAGCAAAGGCATCGAGCTCTATCCATGGACCATAAATACGCGAGAAGATTTTGAGAAAGTACGTGAACTCGGGGTATCGGGCGTGGTAACCGATAATCCGTGTCTTTTCAAATACCGTTGAGACGAATAGCTCAACATGTGGTAACCCATAGCAAGGTTTTTATAGGTGCAGCGGATGACGAACTTGTACTCGGAGGTACCTCTCAAGGGCGGGGATCCCGGTGAACAATGGCGGTCATCTGACGCAGTTCAGAATAGATGCGTAAAACGTTAGTGAGCATCGGAAAGATACTTGTGGCAGTGGTCGTTGCGCTCATCATCCTCTTTCTTGGATTGTATGCCCTGGCGCTCTGGCAATCCTACCTCATGGACATGCTCGAGAATTCGATGGGAATATAGCAGAGGGGCGAAAAGGGTGTACGGTCCGCGAATACTTCTCTTTTTAACGTTCTGAGACCCGTAGCGGCCCGGTATCTCCGAGGAGCGGATAATCTTCGCGTAATGGAATCATCCCCCCCTCCCTCATCACTTACGGTACCTCTGTTACCGCGAGGAGTACACCACCTTTATTATATCCTGGGGTTTCAAGGCGTATTTTTCACCAAGTCGGAGCTTGGTTCTGGCATCTATGGCAAATAGAAAGCCCTTTCCGATATCAGAATGAACAGCGAAAGCTAAGTCCCTTGCGGTACTCCCGCGCTTCAAGAGGAATGCATCCGGCAGGATTCTGCCTGCGGAATCGGTGAACTTGTGCTCATCCTCCACGGGATAGGCAACCACGTAGTCCAACAAATCGAAGACCACACGATTGATAATATCCTGGACACCCGTCCCGCCATAGGTCTGCATCAATGCCCTTATCCGTTCCAGGCCCCTTTTTTGCTGCTCCGTGAGCTCCTGTAACGTCTCGAATCCTCCCTCCCCGGGCACATACGCTATGAGTTTATTCTTCGCTGCGGTTCTCAACGCGAGCTCCGCTTCGGCTGAGCAGGGAATAACGAGCGTACCTTCTTTCCCCTCGCTCTGAGCGTTCAGGTTTCGGACATTCTCTTCGGGCGCTATGTCCACTTTGTTCGCCGCAATAACCATCTTCTTACTCTTCTTGAGCATATGGCGCGCCAACTCTTTCAGGTCCTCATCAGTCCACAATTTAAAGTTACTCCTGTCTGAAAGGTCAGATGCCAGTATCGCCATCTTTATCTGCTCTTCGGTTACCCCTACCCCGGCAAGTTGTTCAGCAAGTAACCGCTCTATCTTCGTCCCTTCTAATTCCGCCTTCCGCTCCAATTTCCTCCAATTCCTCTTTATCAGCCCATAGACCCACAAATTCAACTCCGTTTCGAAGAACGCAAGATCTTCGACCGGATCGTGGCTCCCGATTTCCACAATATTCCCGTCCGCATCCGTTCCCCCCGATGCATCGACGACCTGTATGATCGCTTCTGCCCGTCTGAGTTCGTCTAAAAATTCGTTTCCCAATCCCCGCCCTTCGTGCGCACCCCTGACCAGTCCCGCGATATCAAGAAGCTCCACCGGTACGAATCGAAATCCCGCAATGCAATTGCCACAACTCTCCGCTCTCGTCGCCTGCTGAACCTTCTCTTCTTTACACGGGCATTTGACTTTCACGTACGCGATCCCTTGATTCGGAGCGATGGTGGTGAACGGATACGCGGCGATCGCAACATCCGCGAGTGTAGAAGCCTTGAAGAAGGTGGATTTCCCCGAATTAGGCTTCCCGGCTATCGCGATGGTTATCATCTCACTCTTCAATCGAAATCGTCTCGAGCTGGCTCACTATGCTCCAGACCAACGCCCTGGTATGCGAAGGAATATTAAGACTGGTGGTTAATTCATCCAAATCAGAAATCACCGATGCCACTCGCACGGCCAGTGATTCCTCGCCGTTCAGCAACTTGTTCTTCACTTCGCCCGCCGATCTTCGTATGCTTCTCGGGACGGTTATATCGCTCATCATATCCTCGAGCATCTCAGTGCATCGCTTGATGATCTCTTCTTTATCAGTCCCTACCATTCGTTCTTATCACCCCCTCGATATCCTGCGTGGAACCAAACGGAGCTGGTAAGAGTGTAAAAGAAATTCTCACTAAAAATATCTTTCTCAGCAATAAAAATAATTACATACTCGTTGACCACTATGCGAGCGATCGAGGAAGCTGTACAGAATGAATTGAGACATAATCGAAGGCCAGTAACGCTCTTCATGCTCGGCGGTGTCGATGTGGGAAAGACGTTTACCGTGACGGCTCTCGCAAACCGATTTTATGAGCAGGGCTTCAAGGTAGCAGTGGTTGATGCCGATGTGGGTCAGAGTGATGTCGGACCTCCGTGCTGCATCGGAATGGGTATGCTGGCGCGAGAAATCCAGAAGCTGTCAGATGTACCTCTTCACAGCCTCTATTTCGTCGGGAACACCTCTCCGTACGGGAGTACGCATGAATGCGTGGAGGGAACAGTTGCAGCGGTGAGGGAAGCAGAGAAGTGCAAGGCTGATCTTATACTCGTGGACTCGACCGGATGGATCGAAGGAGAAGAGGCGAGGCTCTTTAAACTGTTCGAAATAAGAGCTATAAAGCCCTCTTTCGTCGTTGCAATCGAGCGAGAGGATGAATTAGGGCATATCCTGCCCCACCTCAACAGATCGGTCATCAGGTTACCGCGGTCACCTGAAACAAAGAGCCGGACGAGGGAAGAACGGAAGGCACTCCGCGAAGGGGCTTATACGAGCTATTTCCGAGCAGCTCAGGACCGTGTTTTTGAGCTCGCTCTCTTACCGTGGCACCCCGAAATAGGGACCCTGCTGGGGCTCTTTGGTCGCCCACGCGCTGGTGATGAAGATAATGAGCAGCTTCTAGGGCTCGGGATACTCCAAAAACTGGATTATGACCGTGGCAAGGTAGTTGTATGTACCCCGGTGGATACTCAGACCGGGGCTGCGGCACGCGTAACGAGGATAAAACCGGGTAGAGTGAGGCTCATCAAGGTAAATGGTGGGTATAAAGAGTTTAAATCCTTTCAATCATAAACCTTTTTATTTTAATATCCTAAAAGGAATCATGTATTGAGGAGGAGGTGATCTGAAACAGATGGGAAGAAAGCATAGTGTTGGATTTAAAGTAGGTATAGCAGGAGCAGGCATAGCAGCGATTTTGGCAACGATAGTCCTGGTCTTTTTCAGCGGTTTGTTTGGCAGTCTGCCAGGCAACGCAGGTCTGCCAG
>RXIE01000070.1 GCA_004212135.1 Candidatus Methanophagales archaeon ANME-1-THS
TTTTTTCTCCGTGCAACCTTTTCCAGCCCTATGAGCTCAGCCAGCGGTATCAGGTGCACATACGGGGGACGATGATCCGGATGGGTGCCATCAGTATTCGCAAGCTCATCGACTCGATCTCGCACACCTTTCTTGATGAGACCACCGCATGCACATCGCCATCTGCTGGTAATCGCGTTGCTCAGCGAATAATGCGTATAGCAGCGGATACACGCACTTTCATTATACTTCCCCTCCTGCGGGGGAACTCCCACGTTGAGCACCGGCTTCCGCCCACCTCTTCGCTGGATCGCCGCTTTCAACTCGTCAAACCCCATATCAGCCACGTAGAACCGGTTAAACTCCCTCGCCAGCCGGATCGGATGCGGCGAATGAGCATCCGAGTTGGTTAAAAACGTCAGCGGTCGCAACTCTTCGATTCGATCTGCATAGGATGAATCCGCACTCAGCCCCAGCTCCACAAAGGAGATGCTGCTCACCAGCGCTCCATAGCACTCCCTCAGCGACTGGTGATATGCATACACCGCAGTCCAGGGCGTAAACGCATGACAAGGGCCGATAAGTGCTCCAGCATCCTTCGCCTGTTCCGCGATTGCTTCACCACTCAATCTGAGTGAGGGCCGACCATCTGCATCGATATCCGGCGAAGAGCGCCTGAACGACTCGTATAATTCCTCTGCTTTCGATATGGACGGCACGATGAGGAGATGGTGCACCCTTCGCTCATCTTCCACCTCGACGGTGAGCACGAACCGTGTGGAGGAATTGCCTGCATCTCCCCGTTTACCATAAAAGAAGCCATTCTGTTCCTCCAGCTCCTTTATCCCGCGTAACCAGTGTGGATGTAAACAATCGCCCGTGCCGAGGAGGTGCATCCCCTTCCTCGCAGCCTCTGTAGCCAGTGTGGGGATGTCCATACGGGGCGAAGTCGCTGCCGAATAACGTGAATGGAGATGTAAATCAGCGTTGAGTATCATCGTCCAATAGCGGGGGATGGATTCGAACCATCGATCTCCGGGTTATGAGCCCGACGGGATCTCCTAACTACCCTACCCCGCTGGCACTCGCCTCCCTATATTCATAGAGAAGAGCTCATATAAAGATAGGTTCCTGGTAACAAAAAGGATTGAATATTAGAACGTGTTCATACCTGACCTGCTCGCGTACCTCGAACAAGTCAGTCTCTCCCCAAAGCATTCTGTGTATCTACCAGGAGCGCACGATTTTTACATATGGGGGTATTCGTTTTTAGGAGCGAGATTTGTTAATTTGTCGTACTAAATCATATAGGTTAAAAAACCAGGAACGTGGAAGCGATGGGCAGAATAGCCGGTGTTTTTAATACTGATAATGCTGGAGCGCGGATGATCCGCGCGTTAGAAGCATTGAACATTCGAGAAGGTGCTGGTTTCTGGATCTGTACAGAGCATACTGATTTTTATGTACAAGACCTGCAGGAGTTGAGACAGCGCGCTCCGCTGATGCGGGATACTACACAGTGCCTCGCGTGCTCTTCCTGTAGCCCTTTTCTCTCACGGGAAGGATCAAAAAACCGGTTTGTAGCAGATGCGGAGATCTATAATCTGGATGAGATAAAAACAAGATACCAGGTTGAGGGGGCACGCAGCTCCGACGTGCTCGCGGACTTACTAGACAAGGGGCTTCTTGATGCCCGGGTTGATGGCTCTTATGCGTATGCGTATTGGAGTCGTGATGCACCGCAGGGTGCTGACGTGTATGTAGCTCGTGATATACTCGGCTTAAGCCCCATCTGTTTCGCACATACCGATGGTTTTGCGTTTGCCTCTGAGAAGAAAGCGTTAGAGGCTATGGGCTATTCCTATGCGATCGAACTCGATCCACGCATCCTCCTGCGATATGACCTGGAGGATGATCGGCTGGTTTTCGTGCGAAGAGCTTTCTTCGAGGCGGTACCCGCCATCACCGACGCGAAGGAGGAGATACAAGATGCGTTACTAGGGTTGCTCCGAGCGAGTATTACGCGGAGAATACCGCGGGATGGTAAATTTGGCGTACTTTTTTCTGGAGGCTTGGATTCTACGCTTATCGCGTACCTCTGCAGGGAGTTGGGTGCTGATTTCGTCTGCTACACGGTGGCAGTTGCAGATCCTGAGATGAAGGAAGCGGAAGATGGAGTATACGCACGGTCTATTGCCTCGGATCTGGGTCTGGCGTTGAGAATAAAGAGGATAGGAGTTGAGGATATCGAGCGCTATCTCGCAGCTATCGTTCCTCTGATTGATGATACGAATGGTGTAACGATAAGTGTGGCGTTGCCGTTATATCTCGCCTGCGAGATGGCGAACGAGGATGGCATGCAAACGGTGCTGTATGGGCTCGGGACCGAGGAGCTCTTCGCGGGATATGAACGGCATAAACGGGTGAACGCGGACGACTTGAATAGAGCATGTCGAGCCGGTCTCATGGGGATGCACGAACGGGACCTCTATCGGGATGATGTGGTGGCGCATGCGCTGGGGATTTCGTTACGAGCACCATTTTTGGCTCCAGAACTTGTTGATTATGCACTGAAAATCCCCGCCGCGTATAAATTGTCGAATGGCGAGAATAAGGTCATTTTACGAGCGATTGCGATGGAGTTAGGACTGGAAAAGGTTGCACGGAGAAAAAAACGAGCCGTGCAGTACGGCTCAAATATGACGAAGGCAATCGAGAAATTAGCGAAGGGAAGGGGATACCGCTATACCCGGGATTATCTGAGGACCTTTTATCCCTCACGAGCCATGTGGGGCTCTGCCCCACGACCCCGCAAGCCCTGTAAGGGCTTAAAGCTGGGTTGCCTTTTCAGTTCGGGTAAGGACAGTACCTTTGCACTCTGGCTCATGCAGAAGGCAGGGTATCCAATCGAATGTTTAATCACCATAAAAAGCCGGAATCCTGCATCGTATATGTTCCATACACCTGCAGTAGAGCTCGTGGAGCTGCAAGCCGAGGCGATTGGCGTGCCCCTCATAATGAGGGAGACCGAGGGCGAGAAAGAGAAGGAACTGGAAGATCTGCGCGCGGCATTGAGAGAAGCAAAGGTGAGATATAGGATAGAAGGGGTTATTACCGGTGCTTTGTGGAGTACGTATCAAAAAGAACGAATAGAACGAATTGCGGCGGATGAAAACCTCAAGGTATTTGCCCCGCTATGGCATATGAATCAGGAAACCGAGCTACGACTCACTGTATCCAATTTTGAGGTGATCTTCACGAGTATCAGTGCGTATGGTCTGGATAAGAGCTGGTTGGGTCGGAAGATCACACCCGAGGATATTGACCGCTTGGTGGACCTGGACAGAAGATTGATGCGGTATCGCGATCGACCGGTGCGAAGATTCGCAGGGCTCAATATTGCAGGTGAAGGTGGGGAATTCGAATCGCTGGTCCTCGACGGCCCTCTCTTCAAGAAAAAGCTCGTAATCATGGAAAGCGAGATCATTGAGGAAGATGCGAACACCGCACGATTAGTGGTGCAGGAGGCGAAATTGGAAGAAAAGCGGATATAAGACCAGAACAATTCGCCGCTTCCCCTGAAGACCTTGGTCCGTTTATTATACGCCTTTATATAAACCGAAATTACATTACGTTATAGAATGGGTGAAGAAGAAACCGAGCTAGAAAGGAGAAGAAGGTGGATAGAACGAGCAGCTGCAAAAACTCGACCTAAGACGGTACGGTGCGCAAAGTGCGGTAAGGAAGTTGATGAATTTATGGAAATAGCAGGAAGGTCACTTTGCTTAGATTGCTATGCCATCGAGGAGATGGGAGAGGGTAGTGCAATGGGCATGCCGGGAGAAGGGAGTGGTGGGGGATAGGAACCGAAGAGATGGAAGAGAAGAGATATGAAATACGGATCCCTCGTGGTATAACGACGGGTATTGTATTTGAAGCTGCCGCGATATTCGAGCTCGAGGTGGATCAAGAAGAGGCTGCAGGTGATGAGGCCTTTGATATGGCTACCGGATTGCCGATCAGGGATTATGTGCCGTGCATGGTCTTACGGGGCGATTCTCAGGAGAAATTGTTAGCTGCTCAGGCATATATCTACAAGAAGCACGAGGAATGGATCGATAACATAGAGAAGTGGCGTGAGATGCGCCGAGAGCAAATCCAAAAGAAAATTAGGCGACGATAACAAAACAACAAACGAACGTTTGAGTGCTCAGTCACATAACGTGCCGGTATAGATCCACCTATCGAAATAACCGTCGCTCTCTTTATTCTCCTTTACGTCACCGGTAAACACATCTTGTAAGAGCTGGTGCACAATTTCCGCTTCTTCTTCACTCGAGACGGTAAATAAAACCTTCCCGTTACTTTTCAAGACCTTTGGCGCTTCAAGGAGCACTTTGTCCCAATTAAATCGCTCAAAGGGGGTGAGCTTGCCAACCATGAAGCCGAAGACCACATCAAACTCCCTGCCAAAGAAGGATGACAGGAGGGAACAATCCAATACGATGCTCTTCCGGGGGTCTAATACGCCTTCCTCTAAGCCTTTACAAATCTCACATTTGTCTATATCGACCGTGAGCGGTGAGAGCCCCAGTTCGTGGAGCGCGATGGTCGCCCCACCATTACCACAGCCAATCTCAAGAGCCGCTGTATGCGCTCCCGTTTGTATCTCATTTTCTCTTAAAAATTCGCCGAGCACCTTCTTCAGTGCCTCTATCCTCCCCCGTGGATAGAAGCGTTCCTCCTTCACATTGCAGTCACAAAATAATCGATTCACCAGTCCCACAGAATAAAATTCGACCATCGCTTCATGAAATGCTTTACGCTTAACCGCCAGCACTCGTTCCTTCGGGCCGCTTATCATCCGTGCAAGGGCTCTGAATTCCTCTTTTCGTGCCCGATCGGCAATGAGATCCGTAAAGATGATCCAGAACTTCAGATCCTTGTCGTGGAGAGCGAGTCCGATCAATTCGTCGCTCTCATCAAAGATCCTCAGCACCTCCAGCACATCGTCTGCCCTGACCTTACCCAGGTATTCAAGTGTTTTGCCGATCCACCGTTGTGCCGCATAACTCTCTTCCACCAGCATAAACTCATCAATTGCCAATAACTCGCCCAAATCCAGCTTCCTCAGTGTCAGATCACCGTTCTCGTTCATGTCCCCACACAATACGCAATAAACAGTTCTGACGGATATTCATGGATGGTGGTAACGATTATCCTCCCCGCACCATACTTCGAGAGCACCAAAAGCGGTTTCTCATCTGCACCACGCTTTGCGACCAAGAGTACCTCGCAGTGCGCATCCACTTCTTCAAAGTAGCCGTCACAGAAGCATTCCCTCCGCTCCACAATCGATGCAGCCTCATGCTCCTTGACGAGCTCTAACTTCACCCTCCGCTCCTCCCTCACTAAGCTGACTGTTATGGGCAGCCAATTGTATGCGTCCCTATTTGAAAAGGCACCGGATACCAAGAGGGTCCCTCCTCCTCGTACAAAATTGCTTATGGCCACACTCGTCGCTCTCAGTTCAGTGAGTATCCGGGAATATAATGGATTTCCAAAGCCCGCTGGCACGACGATCAATCTATAAAGCCGTATGGAAAAGAAGGGAGCAGCAAAGATGCTCGGTGTTACAACTTCACAGGTAAACCCATGGTCAATAAGATACCGCTTGTACGTCAGCTCTTTATCCCAGAGCAGGGCGATTTCTATTCCCTTCACTTCTTTTGACCTGATCAATGGAGAAGTACGTTGTTTGCGGTGTGGGTTTACTACCGGCTATTCGAGTTCTCGAAGGTGCTGTTTCACTTTACTGACAATTTCATTCAGTTTCTCCTGCGTGACACTCTCATGCCGGACAATGCCGGTGACAATATCGACGACCTTCCCCGGTGTCTCTCCCTCCTTAAATCGCGTACTCACACCGATCTCTTCAAAATCTTTAAAGGTTACGGGGCATTGGCAGAGCACGATGGCGGGAATATTCACCCGCTTCAAAATAAACCGCACCTTATAGATGAAATGCTGCTTGACGTTCCCGTGATGTAAAACTGCAAGCTTATGTTGCCCGATTATCTCCATCTCCCTCTGCTCCATGCCAAAAGCTACACCATGCCCACCTCGAATCGGTGCATCTGCTGGCGTTCCATCCCCCGCATTCAAGATTAATACACTCGCATGAATACCTCGATCCCTCAATTCGGTGGTTATCTCACAGACCGGCTTGGGCACGTGCCGCACGCCCGGTGACATGGCAACTGCTATGACATCGTACTTCCAGGCTTTTGAGAAGGTCCCTCGCTGTGCCATGCCACCCCCTAACCCAAGCCCCTGTCCCTTTCTACATGCGACTCGCTGGGTCTCTCTTCCTACCGTCATATGCTTCTCAACTCGTTGATCACCACGCTCACGGTCTTCCGCACCTATTTGCCATCAAACTACCGGTGTAGTTAAAAGTGCATCGAGTGCGAGATGCCTCATGAGTGTCTGCGGGTTTCACGTCCTATCCCTTCTTCTTCATGACCAGAATATCTGGCCTCGGTGGGGCTTTGGAGCCTGCAAACTCCTTTTTGCACCGGTCACACAATTCCCGCGTGGTAAGTACCACCACCTCATCACTCCCTGGTAATTTCCGCGCATAAATGAACTCGGGCTCTACACCCACCGACTCACTTATTTCTGCCAGTATCCCATTTATCTTCTCCATAAAGACCTCAACATCATCGCTCCTCAGTCCTCTCAGATCAGCCGCGAAGCCCACACAGCCGCAAGCCATCCCGAATACCTTCGCTTCTGACACGAAAATCGTGCCGACCAGTTTCCTCAGTTCGTCTTCGAGCGTTTTCCTACCTTCTTTTACCTCTCCTTTCACGTTTTTACTACCCCCAAAACGTTAGTGGTCAGCCTATTGCAATAGCCACAATCGTGACACATCTTTGTGCAGTTCTTCCATTGGTTCAGACACGCTCCCAGGAGGTGATTATCCACGTAAAAGATATACCTGAGTTCTGAAGGACAATCAAGGAGGTCGAGCAGGTTCCCCTCGAACGATCTGCGAGCATAGGCCCTCATGCACGCTATGATCCAGTTAAGTGCATTCGCCCTCCCCGAGATCTTGAAATCGTCTATGCCGAGCGTTTCGTATTCCCGCATATCCTCGGGTCGTATCCAGGGCGAGCGAAGGATTTGGGAGGGATCCCTCACGCGAATGGATATGCACTTATCAAAATAGTAGTCGCTGAAGAGGTTAAGAGGGTGCGCCTGCGGGTTCATGAGCGACGAACGCGTAGCGGTGATGTGCGAGAAGAGATTGAAATGCGCGTGCCGAAACGGGCACTTATAGAGACAGCCTTCGTTGACAAGGACCCGGATATCACAGTTCACCGCCTTCCTTATCGCGTCCAGGACCTTAAAGTCCCGATTTATGTTTGTATCGACCGTGATGGTATCCGCACCGAGATCTTCGTAGAATTCCGCACGTTGCGGTGAGTCCACATGCGCGATACAGGAGATAATCCGCTTCATCGGGAAATCGCTTAAAAGCTCGATGAGATAAGGCTCTGCCACGGTAACACCATCAACGCCCGCCTTGCTCAGTTCCTCGAAGTACCACATAAACTTCCCATACCCTTCAAAGGTCAGGTGAGCGCCCCCCAGGCAGGATGGATTGATCACGATGTTCAGCTTGAGGTGGTGCTGATGCGCATAATCCGCCTGTTCCTTGAGCTCTTCGAGGTGCACCGCGTGGAGCGTCGCCCTACCGCTTCCCATCACCACGGGCGAACCGGCCATATAGACCTCTTCTACTTCCTGCAAGCCCTCCGCTTCTTTGACTCCTATGATCTCCTTCAAAGCGGCGAAATGCCCCGGATGCGGTACGATTAATCTCATTTTATATACGTTAAGGCCTCCTTCGTGAGGGTATCGCAATAGCCACACGCATGGCATATCTTCTTGCAGACCTGCCACTGGTCTATACTCCCCTCGAGCTTCTCATTCTCGATGCAAAACAGGTACCGGAGCATTTGAGGACAATCCAGGATATCGAGCACATTACCAGTAAACGATCGTTTAGAATAAACCCGCATGCAGTCGATGATCCAATTCACCGTCTTCGTCCTTCCGGAAAGCTTGAAGTCCTTTATTCCAATCGCCTCGTATGCTTTGAGGTCCTCAGGTCTTATCCACCCGGACTTGATGATCTGGGTGGGATCTCTTAAACGAATGGCAATGCACTTATCAAAATAGAAATCCGGCGCGAAGAGGGGAGTTCGAGGTTGATACAAACTGCTGAGATGCGATGCGAGATTATAATGTGAGAACCTGAACGGGCACTTATAAAGACAGCCTTCATTCACAATCACCCGTACATCGCAGGTAACCGCCCTCACGATCCCTCGCAAGAGATCAAAGTGGCGATTGATATTCGTGTCTACCGTGATGACATCCGCGCCGAGTTCTTCAAAGAATTGAGCACGTTGTGGCGCATCGATGTACGCTAGACAGGATACCACGGTCTTCATGGGGTATTCACGGAGAAGCTCGACGAGATAAGGCTCCGAGACCGTAACCGCGTCGACACCAGCCTTATTCAGCGCCCCAAAGTACCATGAGAACATCTTATAGCCCTCGAACGAGAGATGATGCCCGGCTGGACAGGTTGAATTCATCGTGATATTCATTTTTATGCCGTGCTGATGCGCATATTCCGTCTGCGCACGTATCTCATCAAGGAGCGGTGCATGCAAGACGCCTCTGCCGCTTCCCATCACGTCGGGCGAGCCACCCATGAAGACCTCGTCCACTTCATTCAGGCCTTCAGCCTCTTTGACCTCTATCAATTCCTTCAATGCGGGGAAATGCCCTGGATGTGGAATTATCAATCTCGCCATTACGTAATTCTACTATAACGGTGGTAAATAAAGAGTTACGATTTTACTCTACTGAGTTAGAGTTACGCCCAACACCGAACCGAGCAGGAGAAAAGATAACAAAAAAAGAGAAAAAAGAGGGTATAAAAAAGATAAGATACCCCGAATGCTTATGCGGTCATTTTTAGAGCCGGGTGTGGTTCTTTCGGTTCAATCTCGTGTTCTACTCGATTCGCCTCTGAAACAATCATGTCCATCATGCCACAGAGCGGGAAGACCACCGGTGCATTCTCGATGGGTCCGTAGAGCACGAAATTCATACCCACCAGTATGGGGATGACATTAGAGCCAATGTCGCACATGTGGAAGACATCGGCACCCAGTCCTTCCCAGCCCTTCGGTCCTTTCGTCGCATGCTCCTTCCGGAAGGTCTTTAGCCATGTCCAGGCAGATGGAGCATTGTGGATACCCAGTCCCACTGCAATACCGAACTTCGACTTGATGACGAAGCCAGAAGCAACGGAGGAGCCACACCCTGCACCGATCGGCAATGTGGCCGGGTCGCAGAGCTGTTTCGTTATGCCCAGGTCCTTCGCAAGGTACACCAATCCCTTATCAAAGGTGCCTGCTCCGGTCTCCAGCAAGTCAATCTTCCCTGCAACGGTGGAGTCTTTGGGATTGAACGCTAACAGAATAGCTGCTGATAATTTTGAGTTCTTGATCTCCTGCAGCTCCTTTTCTGAACACGATACATTGATCGAATTGTAGACCGCTTTGTCTGAAAGCCCCACTTCATCTGCGTACTTGAGTCCTGCGATCTTCGCCTCTGCTACCGTTGAATCGATCAAGAACGGAAGATCACTGACCCCGGTGCAGAACTCGATCTCTTTCCTCATCGCCTCCGTCGACTCTGAGAAGATCTGTATCATGGCTGGATTGCCCGTCACGTCAGACATCTCCTCCTGCTTCTTCAGCACCTCTTCCGCTTTTTTCTTGTCAAATATCCCTTTCTCCGCATCTTCGACCAGATAATGCTTCGCGTAGAATATCGTGCCCGCAAGAACAGTTGCATACTCACCTGGCTGTCCCCCTACCTTCACTCCCGCTATATCATATACCTCTTGCTTCCTATCAAATACAAACATTTTTCCTATCCTCCTTTTTACACCACCTTATATCATGAAGATCACATACGTGAAGAGCGCGATCATCGAACCATATAAAAGGCCAATGACAAGCCCTATCTTCTCTCCCTGTCGTTGCCAGAGCTCACCTGCAACAAACTCCACCTTCTGATCCATCGTATCGATTCGTTCCATGAGCTTGATATACTCGGGTGGCGTTACGGCTATCGGAACTGCTAATTCCTTTTCCTCTGTCTTTTTCTCTTCTTCCATTTCTTCTACTCCTGTTTTTACGCCTCGCTCATAGCAAGAGTCTCATCCCGACCACGAGGAAGCTCACGAAGAGCCCGATTGCCAGACCTTTGATGAAGCCGACCCAGAGGCCTGCTGCAAACCGGTTATCACGACCGATCATCGTGATGAAGTGCCTGAGATTCTCTATTCGCCCGGTGATCACCGCGGTTTCCGGTGTCTGTTGCACTACTTTCTGTGGTGGCATCTAAATCACCCCCCAATAGAATGGCAGAAGGATGATAAACGCGCTTATCAGCCCTATGAGGAGCCCAAGAAGCCCGTTTCTCGAGAATGCCGAGGTCAACTTCTGGTCCCTCGCAATTAACTGTGTCTTGTATTTGATTGCTGTCGTGGCACGGTCTATCACGGCCATATAGGGGGACGCGGGCCTCGCTAACGGCATTTCTAACACCGCTGCCGCTGCCTCCGCCTCTTTACCTAATTTTACAATCATCGGGTCTTCAGGAAATGCCCCTGGATCCTTAGCTGCAAGCTCCTGGACCTTCGCGTTGAGCTTCCCATAATCCTCCACACCGATCATGTCCACGACTTCCACGATCTGCTTCCTGAATCGCACGACCGCTGCTTCCGGAAGATTCTCGATGAAGGGAATTGCACCTCTGGTTCCTATTATCTTTTTATTCGATGGATCGATGCCATTCTTCCAGAATGCCATCAGTGATTCGCCGCTCAAATGCCCTGGAACTTCCGCCCCGGCCGCGATGATGAACCGAATGTTCGGGTTCGAGACCACGTTCGCAACCATCTTCTCTATCCCGATGTTCTCAGTTTTATCCGGCCCCTGTATCGCGACACCCTTGAAGTGTTCCATGTGGAAGTACGACCCATTTGAGGAGATTGCCACGCAGCTCTGTGGATCACCCACTTCATAGTCGCCCGTGACAAAGGGCCAGCCATCCGGAACCGGTTTCTTCTCCGCCATCTCTATGCACCCCCTAACACTAAGAGGATCATTGCAACGGCTAATGTACCGAAGGTGATTCCGATGAAGAAGAACGTCGTGAAGCCCGCTTTGCTTATCAGCCCCTCTCTGCGTGGCTGCGCCATGACGAAACTGGTTGTAGAATCAAGCACATTGAACAGCTCTTCAACCGAAGTCTCCAGCACCGCTATCTGGTCCTCGATCGGCGCGAGGTTCACTTTATAAAATCCCGGTTTGCTCATCCCTACCTTCAGCGACGATGGATCTAAAACAACCCCATACTTCTCATTGATTACCAACATACTCTCTCTTTTCTCCTCCTCTATTCTATCGTCTTGATCAGTCCCGTTCCGACAGTCGCATAGCACTCTTTCATGCATGTCTTGATGAATCGCGTGTAGAAGACCACCCATATAACTACCCCAAAGACGATCAGTAATGCCGGGTCCCACGGTCCCCACGGAGAGGTACCGAGTATGAGCAGTGCAAATCCCAGTATAATGCATAACAATCCTGAAATCTCTACGGGCACCATCAGCGTCCGTTCTCTTCGCTCATCCGGTCCGAGACAGGCGTTGTACGGATGAAACATCGCCATTCCAGAGAGGATGAACATAAATGCGATGACTCCCGTCTCCATCACCCGGGTTACCACTGCGTCGAAGTTCAAAGATCCCGTGACGATGGATATCTCGAGCAAGAGTGCAAGTGTCCCTGCCATTCCTAATTCCATCATCGCACGCTCTAATCGCGGTATCTTCAGCGCGATATACTTCTCACTGTTCGAGAAGAACCCGGATACCAGGCCGATAAGCCCCATGAAGACCACGCCAACCAAGACCCCTGGATAGAACTGACCTATGTTACCGAATCGCGCGAATGCAAGCCCCATAAGCGCTCCTACAACGCCGTACCCCGTTCCCATCACGCCTATTGATGGAACACCGGTCCCTAACCCGTATTTAGAGGTCTTCCGAACTGAATCCGCACACCATACGAAGGCGAAGATCATTCCCACTGCTTTTATCACCGCTGGCAATCCCGTAAATATCGTGATAAGCGCGGCAATTATGCCCGCTATAATCCCTAACTGAGTCTCGTTCGGTGGAAACTTGAACTCCACCTTCGGCTTCTCTTCTACCTTCTTCTCCTCTGCTTTCTTCTCCTCTGCTGCTGCCATCTTCTTACGCACCTCCGCCTAACGCAATCGTTGCGAGCATGACCACGATGCCGGCCAGTACCGAGACGCAAAACGATCCTATAAGTGCTTTTGGCATTTTCTTGAACTTTGGATCCCAGTAGCCTTCAGTCGTACCACGGATATTATACGCTGCGAGTATCGCATTGGCAACGAAGATGGAAAGTGCTGCGATCACTGCTGTACCGTACATGAAGTTCGCGTAAAACAAGAGCGCGAAGTACATGAGCGCACCGCCAAATCCACCCATGAACCCACCAACAGTCCCTGAGATGAAGACCACATCGGGAACCCCATGACCATCGGTTTGCGGTGTTTTGTATGCTGTTTGTGGTGCCTTGGTTATCGGATCAACTGCTACTCTGCCTGAAACGGGCACAACGCCACAACCGAACGCATAGAGGACATTCGCCATGAACATCACCACCTGTATCATGATCGTCGCGCCAACCGCCCCTGCGAGCGATACAAGCCAGATATTGTTGCTGAACGAAGATACTGTGGCCGCGGTAAATAATCCTGTCACGACCGCTCCGAGCATAATCTGAACAGTACCTGTGGCGATGCCGGTCGCGGTGCCCATTGCCGCTGGTGCACCTCCTACTGGTAACAGATGAGCCCCTAAACAGCCCAGCATTCCGCCAATCGTTACATAGACCACAATCCAAATCAGTTCTGGTTCTATTGTCATTGTATCATCACGCTCCTACAAATGGTCCACACTTAGCCCGTATCCACTTCACGAATATCATGTTCCCTACGATCCACGCTGCTATGATGATAAGTCCCAGTATGATACCCCAGACCGCGGCCATGTTCCCCTCTGCTGTGGCAAAATGCACGGTTGGTACCAGAGGCAGATTCGCTGGTAAGACCGGTAAATAGCCCCCGAGTTTCATCCCTATGAGCGTCCGCCAGTTCTCAAGGAGGATGATGAGCCCGAAGGTCAGGCCTGTTGCGGGACTCCCAAATTTCGCACAGAACGGCGAAATGTCCTTCGATGTCCGTATACCGCAGTCTGCGTATCGCGTGATCCTCCCGTGGTAAATGACCCGCTTACCCTCGCCAAAAGGCCTGTCCTGGAACTCGCGCTCTGTTCCATAATGCACGTCACCGGTTGACGAGCCGATCGAGCCCACGGTAATCCCCCAGATGAACGCGAGCAGTGGGAGCGCGAACGGGTGGTTCAATCGTGGATCTCCCGCGAGAGCCCCTAAATTGCTCTGGATGTACGCGATGCTGACGATACTGAACGTGGTCAGAAAGCCGTGTGTGGCAATCGGGATGAGATGTCCATAGAAGACATCGAGATAAATGGGCTGCTCAAACCGTTTCTGTGCCGCGATCCTGCCGCAGTGTGCGGTCGTCGCGAATATCATGTGGATCAGTGCTGACGCGCCCACCGCGAGAGGAATCGCTACGACTGCCGCCTTCCATTTCGCATCGGGAACGAGAGGCTCGAGCTTGTACAGGAGCATCCATGCGATCATTCCTGCTGTCCCCTGATACAACGCGTTTGAGAGCGGTTCACCTGAAATCGCTTTGTTGAAGAACCGATGGACCTGCCCGACCTGCGGAGCTAGTTGCACCTGAGAATTCGGGTTACTCTGCGATCCGATATCTGACTCGTTGTCCTCGAAATGACACGCAAGAAACGCTAAGAACACTATCACTAACGTCCATGCAAATAGCAATACTACTTCTAGTGGCATGAAGAAAGATAAGAGACGCTCCCTTTATAAAACTTTCTATTTTTATTTCTCAACGCGAAAAAGCTAAGGCTTCGCTTGGTTGAAAACGGAAAACCAAAACTATTTATTCCGATGCCCGCTTTTATAGCTTAAGAGGATGTCGTGAGAGAACAGGAGGCTGGGCATCAATGGGTTTATTTGGGAAGCATCATCCAAAAATGCTGAAAACGCAAAAGATCAATTACTCAGACTTATATTTCCAATTGCGGCTCTCTCGGGGCGATCTCTCCCTGAAGCCGATTTTTATTGCCGCTAGTGTCGAGCTCGGGAACAGCACCACGAAAGCGATCCTGACGGCTACGGATCTGAAAAGTGGAAGAACATATATCCTCGACAAGGTCGTAAGGATGACGCGGGAGGCTATCACCCACACGCATGTTTTTTGCCACACGATCAGCCTGGTGGACCTTTCCGAGGATACCATCGCGGAATTGGTGAAAAAGACGCTGCTCGAATGTGCACAATCCGCCGGAATAACGATCGACGATTTGCATTTCGTCGTACGATCGACCGGCGTGACCGCATGTTTCTCAAAGGTTGAGGAGGTTGAAGGCGTGATAAAAGCACTGGCAAAGGGATGCCTGCTCGCAGGTGTTCCACCCCGGAAGATGATCTCCCCCATGCTGATCGAGAATATCCCCCCAGATTTGCGGGCGTTCTCACGGATGACAAAGACGTATTTTGATGGTGCTGTGACGGGCACATGCCCGCCTAGTGGCGAATCCATCGTGGGGAATGAGATGGAGGGCGAGCTCGTCACTTCAGGACTTAAAGAAGCGGCTAAATGGCTGAATGTGGATTTCAGAAGTGCTGTTCTCTCTTTGGACTTCGGCACCA
>RXIE01000071.1 GCA_004212135.1 Candidatus Methanophagales archaeon ANME-1-THS
TGTGCAAATCTAAGAAAGGAGATAGATCAAACCCCACATCCTCATCGACGTGGATACGGGGAGAATTCAGCATTACAAGATAATGGATTGGAACGGTTCTGATTCCAGGGAATTACGATTTACCGTAACACGAGCTCGTACCTCGTCTCGCACGGTATCACCGTGCTGCAGCATGAGCGGGATAGAAAATATCCGTGATGCTCTTTCAAGAGTCCCGAGACTGATTTCAAGAGTGCTTCAGAGGGTTTTTGAACGTGTGGGTATTTTAACTACACCTTGAGAGGGAACCTGCCTTTCGTCGCGACGGTAAGAAAGACACAAAGCACAGATATACGTGTGGATAAGTAGTACCTAGATTTATATCGCCTATGTTAGAATTATGATTTTACAATGCTAAAATGTAATATGAGAACCAATATGGACTCATGGATAAAAAACGAAAAGGGCGTAAAAATGCAATTGGTGATTAACATTTATGGATCCTATCTAAGGAAGAAGGGGAATCGTTCTTTGGTGAGAAAAGAGAAACAAGTTCGCGGAGTTCAAGGATACGGTGTTCAGGACGCACCGGTATCAGTCTGCGTTATACGGGTTGATGATTGCAGACGCTTGCGGTGTTAAGGTGAAACGAGGGTTTGTCTGTTATACGAGGAGTAATCAGCTGGTGAAGGAAGTTAACCTTCGTGAGAAGGATTTTGAACGCGCATGAGCGCTGGTGAATGACGTGTTGGAAATCATACAGGAAGGCTTTTATCCTGAGGTAATGATGTATAAGGCAAGGTGCGTGGACTGCACGTTCCGGAATATGTACGTGTGAGTGGAGAGAGAGAGTGAGTGAAGATAGAAATACCACAGTATCATGATTGGTGGTTCGATAATGCGATAGAATTCTTAGAACACTTGTTAGAAGAACTTGATGTAAATGTGGAATGGGGAGCGGGTATTGTATTTGATGCTTTAGGTGATGAGCAACTAGAGCGGTTAACAGATGAAATCGAGCGGTTTTCGGAATTGATTTTAAACTGAAATATCAGAGAATACGCGATGAAATAATCCCTGAAATGAGAAATAGAGCGTATTTACCTATAATGCATAAAGTACATCGCTATAGAGAGGATGTTGATGCTGATTTAGGGTCGAAGAGGCTAATCCACTAAAACAAGGTATTCGCTCTTACTTGCGCTATCAGATGCGCGAAAAGAACTTCTATTCATTCACGACTATAAAATAATACCGTGCTGCCAACATCTGTTCTTAATCACCGCTCACTGTAAAAAAGGAAAGATCACGCACACAGAACCAAAATTTCAGATCAATCCCGTCTTTTTACGGTTATCGGAACAACACCTTTCTCAAATTCCTCAATCGCGATCTCTATCGGGTCGAGTTCGTCCGTTTCAATGAGCACCGGAGCACCCATGGCGATCTGAAGCGCCCGTGCACCGATGATCCGTGCTTTCTCGTATTTCGTATACTTATTCTGTTCCTTCTCTTCTGTCACCGAGATCCCCCTCAACCTTTCCTTCACTCACCACAGGAGAATGGGGTTGCTGAGATTTGAACTCAGGTCTCGGCGTCCCGAACGCCGAAGGATAGACCTGGCTACCCTACAACCCCGCTTATTCATACGGCGCAACCTCATCGAGCAACTCCGCATGCGTGAGCAGCATCCGCCGACAGCAATACCGGTGTAATCCCAGCTCATCGAGCACCTTGCCCGGTTCCTCGTACTTGATCCGCTCCTTATACTCGTCCCAAACGTCTGATATAACTTTGCCGCAGGTATAACACCTGATAGGAATCATGCACCTTCACCGATACGACTTCTGCCGTTTCGCGCGCGCACCCTTTGCATCAAACTTCTTCGGCTCTTTATTCCGCATGTCGCTGACCAGCAGGGTTCGATCATAGCCCAGATAAGCTTCCTTGAGTTCGTCATTCTCACTCCACGCCACTAGCCCGCGTGCAATCGCCGTGCGAGCCGCCTCCGCCTGGCCCATATAACCGCCGCCGCGCACATTGACCTCTATATCAATGCCCTCAATACTACGATCAAGATACTGGGCAGCAATAACAAACGGTTCTGATATCTTTACCCGTACTACTTCTGGTTCTAAGACCTCCAGCGGTCTCTTGTTGATTCGTACCGCGCCTTTACCCTCCTGTATCGTAACTCGTGCAACCGCAGTCTTCCGCTTCCCCAGCTCGTTTACCACCTTCTTTACCTTTGTTTTGGTGCCCATCCTAACTTCTCACTCACCTCTCCGACCGTCACATACGTGCGAGCTAATCGTTCAGCCTCGGCATCTTCAAGGGTTCTTCGCTCCACCGTTTTATATTCTTCAGGTACGCCCAGATAAACCTTCAGTCGTGAGAACGCTTCTCGTCCCTTCGCCTGCTTGTACGGAAGCATACCGCGTATCGTTCGCTTCACAATACGGTCAGGCATTTTGGGATAGTAAGGCCCCTGCTCCGGTGAGCCTCGGTCCCTCCGCCTTTTGTATTCTTTGAAGAGCTGCTCTTTTGAGCCGCTTATCACCACGCCTTCCGCGTTCACAATCACGATTTCCCTATCCTTTTCGGTGAGCAGCCGCTTCGCCACGGTACTCGCCAATCTCCCCAGGATAAGCCCGTCCCCATCGATTACCTCTATTTTCCCACTCATCGTCTCTTTTTGGATGAAACTTTTTGCTAAAAAGGTTTAGCGCTCAAACATTCCATTACGTGATGATCTTTACCCCTGACCCTTTCGGGTTACTTGCCATCAAGTCCTCGATGCTCAGGCACTTACCGCTCGAGCTGATCTTATCAATTGCCTTTTTACTGAAGGCCAACGCAGCTACCGTAACCGGCTTCTCAATCGTGCCGGTACTCAGCACCTTACCCGGGACGACGATGGTATCATTCGCCTGTGCATATCTATTGATCTTACTCAGATTGACCTCCGCGTAATGCCTTCGCGGCTTCTCTAAGCGCTCCGCTAGATCCTTCCAGAGTGGCGCGCCGCGCTCGTGTGCAACCCGCTTCAAATCTGCAATCAACTGCACAATCCTCGGATTCGTCTTTTCTCTTCTTCTCATCTCTTCCGCTTTCGCCTTCGCCCTTCGCCTTTGGAAGGTTAGCGATACCTCCTTATAAAGGCTTTATCCATAAAATTCTTCATGCAGGCACCGGGATTGAGCGCCGCTTTCAATCTTTTCACAGGAAGAAGAATCACGTGAGCTCATGCAACCCGGAGCACAACCGCTGTAATTTCTCCTTGCCTCGTTTGAGCATGAAATTCGACTTCGACAGGATGAATTCCAGATGCACCTCGCTGCAGAGCATGCGGCCATCAGTCGCCAGCGGCACGTCCATCCGTTCCGTGCTCAGTATCTCCACCACCACCTTCCCATCATGCTCTGCAATCGCCTTTATACCGCTGTATTTGAACCCGGATTCAAGTGCTATCCGTAACAACGCCGTTGCCATTCCCAAATTCCTGCACGCCACATGCACAATCGGCGATTGCGTTATGAACCATACCTCGCCGTTTCTGGAAGGAGCCGCACTATGTATCGCCTCTAAGACCTCCTCCTTCCGTACCGGACGATGCCACTTGCCCAGAAACACCGCCTCTCGTTTAGCACCGATCTCCGGTATGAGGATCACCACGATTCGGCCTGAGCAACTGCTCGTGGTAAAGTAATCGTCGAGCTCATTGAGCCGCTGAAGCAGCTCCTCCACCTCTCCATCCGCACCACGTCGCTCCAGGCGCTCGAGCGCCCGCTTCTTCTCATTATCAAATACCGACATTGTATTCCCAGATCAAAAACCGAAAATAATTTATATAGCCTCGGTTTTAAATCATAAAATAGACAATGATCATACCTTTTCTCGTTATCGGCATAATAATTGCATGCACCATATTAATATCCGCCTATCGGATGATCTTCGGACCCGGAACCTTCAATCGTATCGCCGCTGCGAATGTGATTGGAACAAAAGCAATCGTGCTCTTAATTATCGTGGGCTATATCATCGAACGACCGCATTTCGTTGATATCGCGCTCATGTATGCGGTACTGAGCTTTGTTGGCACGATAATCTTTGCCAAATATCTGGAGAGGGGAGAACTATGCTCACCGTAGATATCGTCGCAATCGGATTAATGGCTGTGGGTGCTTTCGTTATGCTCACTGGTATGCTTAACATCATGAAATTCCGGGATTTTTATATCGGGATAGCGGGCATAACCTTCATCATTGGGGTAATCCTTGCAGTCGCGCTCGGAAGGAGAGGCATCGTCGATACGCTCGCGGTACTATTTCTGGCTGCCGGGGCATTCTTTATTATTACCGGCGTCATTGGCTTACTCAAATTCCCGGACTTTTATACCCGGCTCCACGCCACCGGGAAGTGTGATACCGTCGGACAGATTTTCATCGTCGTCGGTTGTATGATTTACTCCGGACTTAGTTTAATCTCAGTAAAGCTCTTCTTCGTCGCGGCTTTCTACCTGTTAGCATACCCTTCGGCTACGCATGCGATCATGAAAGCTGCGTATGCTACCGGTCTGAAGCCCTGGAAGAAGGGCGATCCGAGGATGTGAAGGAGGAAAGAGATAGTGGAGAGAAAAGATATGCGAGGAAGTGGAAAGGCGTTCTCAATGCTTATAACCTTTTGCGTGGCGCTCATGTTCTGGGTGCTTCTCTCAGCTTGGAATATTTATCTCATCGGGCATTACGACCTTTTCAGGTTGATAAGAGGCATTATTGTCGCGTTGATCGTTACGATTACCGTACACGAGCTCTTTATCTCCGAGCAGGCGGAGAAGGTGTTCTTGAAATTTCAACGGTGGCTCCGGTATATCACGTGGGAGATCTGGCAGATCATATTAGCAGCGATTGATGTCGCAGCTCGTGTCCTCGGGCTCAGGCCGATAGATCCCCGAATCATCGAGTTTGAGACCACGTTACGAAGTGACCGCGCTCTCACAACCTTTGCGGATTCCATCACCTTAACCCCGGGAACGATCACGATCTATGTCGAGCCTGAGACCGGGAAGTACACCGTGCATGCAATATCAAAGGAGCCAGCAGACGCCCTTACCGTGGACCAGACCATGCAGAGGAAGGTGGGATATGTATTCATGGAGGAGGGATAGAGGAGGTGAAAGAGATACATGATCGTTCCAATTGACTTCGTACTCTTATTTTTCCTCCTGGTGACTGCGATAGCTGCGATAACGCTGAAGGATCTGTTCGCTGCGATCGTCCTCCTCGGCGCGTATAGTTTTATCATGGCAAATATGTGGCTGCAACTGGGCGCCTCGGATGTCGCCTTCACTGAGGCGGCGGTCGGTGCAGGCACTTCAACGGCGCTCATGGTCGCTGCGTTGTCACGATTATCGAGAAAAGCGAGGTGGGAGAAATAAGCACATGAAACCAGAGTCGTTGGTCGGACTCCTCATGGTTCTCTTCCTCGCTGCTCTCTTCGTGTACGTCGTCGAGGATGTACCTGCTTTTGGTGATAAATATTCACCGGCGAATAGGTACGTAAAGCTGTTTAGCATTGATGCAGAGGGCTTAACCGAGAGCTTGGAGGCTGGCAAGGTTCCCCCGGCGATTAAAAATGAGGTAGAACGTATCGGGTTCAATAAGGAGAACAACTTTCCAACCTTAGAAGAAGGTGCATACGAGATCGAGCGGAACGAGGAAGAAGGGGGATGGGATCTTCTCATCGCGGAGGGCGAGCTCTACTTTAAGGAACCGCTCAAATATTACTTCGTCAAGGAAGAAGATGGGAAATTGACGATCTACCGGTATAATTGGCCTGTACGAGTGCTGGAAAAGGCCGAAGAGGAGACCGCAGTTATAAACACGGTAACCGCTGGTCTCGCTGATTACCGGGGTTATGATACCATGTTTGAGGAAACGGTGATCTTCAGTGGCGCGGTCTGTGTTATACTCTTGATGAGGAGGCGAGGAAGGCTGTGAATCCAGAAAGCACTGGCTACAAACGGGATGTCATCATACAGACGACAGCGAAGCTGATGGTTCCCTTCATTCTGGTATTTGGACTCTATGTCATGATGGGATCAGAGGGAACGGGAGGAGGATTCCAGGGTGGCTGTATACTTGCAGCTGCGTATATTTTATACGTAACCGCATTTGGTACTGAAAAGGGCAGGGTCATGATGCCTGAGTCCTGGAATACCTTCTTTACAAGCCTGGGATTGTATCTCTATGATGGGGCGGGTCTCGTGGCAATTATCCTCAGCCTCGCTGCTGCCCAGTTCCTGAATTATTCGGCAATTTGGCCTCTGGCAAATATACTGGGTATAGCCGAGGCGAGGGGTTATATGGTAGCATTCGTGGTCGATGTAGGGATCGGGATAACCGTAATGGCAGCCTTTGTTTCACAGTTCTTTGACCTTGCGTGGAAGGAGAAAGAAGAGGAAAAAGGAGAATAACAATGTTAGAATGGTTTGTTCAGGAGGTCTTTGAAAAATATAACTTCTGGACTGCTATCTTCATCATACTGATCGGCATTTACGCAACGATCGCGAAAGGCAATTTGCTAAAGAAACTCATTGGACTGAGTATATTCCAGACGGGCATTTTCCTGTTCTACATATCCCTCGGCGATATCGGGAGCTTAGCGAATTGGGGGTTGAGGACTGCGACGCCGCCGATATTATGGGAAGAGGGGGTAGAGTTAGGTTATGTCTATGCGAATCCGTTGCCGCATGTGCTCATGCTCACCGGAATTGTCGTGAGTGCCGCAACCACCGGGGTCGCTCTCGCCCTGGTCGTTCGGATGTATCAGGAGTACGGGACGATCGAGGAAGATGAAATAATGCGGAAGGAGATGGAACTCGACCAGAGGTAAATACGGTTAATACCCGCTTGGTGAGTGGTTCAGTTCAGGTGCTCCTCCTCTGTCTTTTGGTTCTCCCTGGAGCATCCAGCTCCCGTTCCCTCGTTAAAATAAGATAGTTTTAATATAATACACCGTTTTTACTCCTATAACTATAAAAAATTGGCTTCTGAGTGCTTCTTCGGTGAGCGGACATGCAAAAGGTGGAGGGCAAGGGCTGATGCTGATTGCTGAGCAGTTCCCCGTACTCATTGTTACAACCGGTGTGTTTGCTGGCTATACTATTCTCCTTGCTGGCCTGGTGAACCGGAGATCCTGCTTCTTCATCTCGCTCGCCACCATCTTCTCCCATCTCGTGCTCTCCTTCTTCATCCTGCACCACGTTCTCACCGTGGGCACGATCCATTACTGGTTAGGCGGGTGGCGACCGCCCTGGGGCATTGAATATGTCGTTGATGGCTTGAATGCCTATGTCTTGATCATCGTCCTCTTCGTAAGTTTAGTAGCCGCGATCTATTCAAAACGGAGTGTGGAACACGAGCTCGAGGCAAGAAAGCAGGTAACCTTTTATACCATCTTTCAACTACTCGTGGCCGGGCTCTGCGGTGTCGTGCTCACCGGTGATCTGTTCAATCTGTATGTTCTTACCGAGGTCGCATCGCTGACTACCTAAGCCGAAATTGCCAGTGCGGGTGGGAGAGCCTTACGGGCATCCTATAATTACCTGGTACTGGGCTCTATTGGTATTTGCCTCTATCTGCTCGGCATAGGGTTCCTCTATTCAGTAACCGGCTCGCTGAACATGGGTGACTTAAGGATCTTGCTTCCCCCGCTCTATGGCAATCGAATAGTTCAAACCGCTTTTATCTTCATTCTCATCGGATTGAGTATCAAATGCGCGTTCTTCCCGCTTCATATCTGGCAGCCCAATGCCTATACCTATGCGCCATCAGCCGTGAGTGTGATCATTGCCGCTGCAATGTCCAAAGTCTCGGTGTATGCACTGATCCGAATCATTTACTCGGTCTTTACCCTCGAGTTCATCAGAAGTTATGCGGGTGTGGATATGGCGATTTGCTGGATGGGTGCGATTGGAATCATTGCGGGATCCCTGCTCGCGATCATGCAGCATAATTTAAAGCGGATGCTCGCCTATTCATCGGTATCCCAGATGGCTTATATCATGCTGGGTATCGGTCTTTCTCCAATCACTGCATGGGGGCTCCTCGGCGTTATTGCTCATCTGGTCAATCATGCGCTAACCAAGGGATGCTTGTTTCTCGCTGCCGGTGCTTTTATCTATAAATACGATTTAGTAGACATCCGGAATTTTGAGGGTCTGGGGAAGAAGATGCCGTATGCCAGTGCCGCGTTTACACTCGCCGCGCTCTCAATGATCGGCATTCCTCCCAGCACAGGGTTCGCAACAAAGCTGTTCTTGATCTTTGCTTCGTTACATGCAACCGACGTTTTTGCTAGTTCCGCTTATCTCTTCGTCGCAGTGCTTCTGCTCAGCAGTCTTCTCAACCTCGTGTATTTCTGGCGGGTAATCGAACGCATGTACTTCATAAAGGGAGGGGAGGAAATGGATGGCGGAGAACGAGGTCGGGAAGCGCCCCTTAGTATGCTCGGGCCACTCGTACTCCTCGCCGCTCTCTGTATCCTTGTGGGCATCTTATGGCTTACAAAGCTGCCGTTACCCTTACTTGATGCGGTACTGTCCGGCTTAAGACTGGAGGTCTTCCTCTAAGAGGAGTTGCATCCGGGGCTTGAGATGCGCTCAGCTCAAATGGTCAAAGTATTTTGTGATATAAAAGATAATTTGACAAATAGGATAAATCGAAAAGTTTAAGAATGGATCTTTAAATAAGTTCTGCTATTACTATAAAAAGGTGCTCCGTATGTCCCGAAACAACGGTGGAGGTAACTCTTAGCTGATGCTGCTAGTTGAACAATTCCCTGTGCTTATTGTAACAACCGGTGTGTTCGCTGGATACACTATCCTCATTGCGGGCTTGGTGAACCGGAAATCGTGTGCTTATATCTTCCTTTCCGTCGTCTTCTCCCATCTCATTATGTCCCTCTTCATCCTGCACCATGTCCTCACTGTGGGAACGATCCATTACTGGTTAGGTGGATGGCGGCCGCCCTGGGGCATCGAATATGTTGTGGATGCCTTGAATGCCTACATTCTGGTTATCGTTCTCTTCTTAAGTCTCATGGCGGGATTGTACGCAAAGAGGTATGAGGAGCATAAACTCGAGGAACGGAAGCATGTGACCTACTTCACCCTCTTCCAACTGCTTGTGGCCGGACTGTGCGGTGTTGTGGTAACGGGTGATGTATTCAATATGTATGTTCTCTCCGAGATTGTTGCTCTCACTGCGTATGCCCTAATCGCCAGTCCCGGTGGAAGGACGTTAAAAGCCTCCTACAATTATCTGGTCATGGGTTCCGTTGGTATTTGCTTCTACTTGCTGGGCATAGGATTCCTCTATTCAGTAACCGGCACGCTGAATATGGCGGATATGAGGATCTTATTGCCACCGTTATACCAGAATCGATTAGTTTTCGTGGCTTATGCCCTCATCCTCGTGGGCTTCAGCATTAAAATGGCGCTCATTCCACTCCATACCTGGTTACCCGATGCACATGCCTTTGCACCCTCTGAGATCAGTGCAATGCTTTCTGGCATTATTATCGAGGTCTATACCTATGCGTTCATCCGGATCTCATTCTCGGTATTCACGGTAGATTTCCTCAGGCTTTTGCCAATATTTGATATTATAAGCTGGATCGCAGCCATAGCTATTATTTATGGTTCTGTTCTCGCGATCGCGCAGATTAATTTGAAGCGTATGCTTGCCTATTCGTCGGTCTCTCAAATGGGGTATATCATGCTCGGAGTCGGACTTTCGATCTCCACCCGGTCGGCGCTCTGGGGCGGGTTGACACCTGCATTGATGCATATCTTGAACCATGCCTTGATGAAGGGGTGTCTCTTCCTGGTCGCAGGTGCTTTTATCTATAAATTTAATGCGTGGAACATCACGGATCTCAGAGGCCTGGGGAGAAAGATGCCATGGACCTGCGGGGCTTTTGTGTTAGCGGCGATATCCATGATCGGTGTGCCGCCGAGCGTGGGCTTCGTGACCAAGGTGTATCTCATATTCGCCTTTGTAGAAGCGGGAAACTTCATCTTTATGGCTATCCTCTTGCTCAGCGCACTGCTCAACCTCGTCTACTTCTGGCGGGTGATTGAGATACTCTATATGCGGCCAGGAGGAGAAGAAGGCCATTCCGAACACCATGCGGAGCATGCAGCTCCTGGTAAGAGTGAGGAAATACCGCTCTTCATGCTCATCCCGGTAGTAACCCTCGCCTCGCTCTGTATGATTATGGGGATCGTCTGGCTTACCGAAATACCGATTGTGGGCGCAATACCTATATTAGACAACGTAAATAAGTTATTTGGATTGGGGGCGTATACACCATGATCGAGATAGAATCGATAAGACCGGTACTGGCACTCTTATGCCCGCTCACGGCTGCCTTCCTGATACTCGCATCGAGGAATCATCCGAACATTCGGGAGAGCTGGACGATGATCGCAAGCGTGATGCAATTTCTGGTGGTTCTTTCCATGCTGCTCATCGTTAAAGATTTGGAGGGCGGCGTCATCACCTATTCGATCTTCAATATGCTTCCGGGTGTCGATTTAGCCTTCAAAGTAGATGCATTTGGGCTCCTCTTCGCGATCACCTCGGCCTCGCTCTGGATCCTGGTATCCTCCTATTCCATCGGTTATATGCGGTCATTGCATGAACATGCCCAGACGCGCTACTATTTCTGCTTTGCATTTGCGATCCTCGGTGCCGAGGGCGTGGCGATGTCGGCTAACCTGCTCACGATGTTCATCTTTTACGAGATATTGACTGTGGCAACTTATCCCTTGGTGGCGCACGACCAGACCGAGGAGGCGCTCTTTGCGGGTCGCAAATATCTGGCGTATCTGCTGACCTCCGGTGTTTTCTTCCTGGCCGCATCGCTCATCACTTATTCCCTCGTTGGAACCACTGATTTCCGGAACGGCGGGATATTAACCATTGATGCAGCTTCACGGTCAGCTCTTATGGTACTGTTCGTGTTATTCCTGCTCGGGTTCATGAAATCAGCCTGGATGCCCTTCCACTCGTGGTTGCCCACCGCAATGGCAGCACCCACACCGGTGAGTGCGCTCTTGCATGCCGTTGCGGTGGTTAAGGCGGGGGTCTTCGGGATCGTCAGGATTGTCTGCTACATCTACGGCGTCGATTTGATGAGTCAACTTGGACTCGGGATACTCCTTGCCTCGATCGCGTCCTTTACCATGATCACCGCCTCTCTCTTCGCGATTGCACAGGACAACCTGAAAAGAAGACTTGCGTATTCCACCATAAGCCAGCTCTCATACATCCTCTTCGGCGTCGCGTTATTAAAACCGATGGGGGTAACCGGTGCAATGCTGCACATTCCGTTCCATGGCTTCATGAAGATCACCCTCTTTCTCTGTGCGGGCTCGATCATGGTCGCCTCAGGCAAGAAGAACATCAGTGAATTGGCGGGTATTGGACGGATTATGCCATTTACAATGTTCGCATTCACCGTTGGCGCAATCGGGATGGCTGGAGCGCCACCCGCCTGCGGCTTTGTCAGCAAATGGTTCCTCTGCATGGGAACGCTGGAGGCAGAGAATCTCGCGCTGCTCGCTGTCATCTTAATAAGTTCATTACTCGATGTCGTTTATTTCTTCCCCATCATCTATATCGCCTTCTTTGGCAAACCAAAAGAAGCAGAATTGACGAACGGTGGTAAGCGGGAGATCAAGGAAGCATCACCCTTCATGGTCATCCCCTTGACGATAACCGCGATATTCTCCATGGTTTTCTGTGTACCGAATCCCATTTCAAATGTAATCATTACGCTTGCGAAGCTCGCAGTGAGTGGTTTAGGAGGTGTGTGAGGGCGCGCGATGGAACTCGATAGCCGGACCTGGTTTAAGCTGTATTATATCTGCCTTGCGGTCATTGTTATAGCCGGATTAGCAGTACATTTCATGGAAGCTCCTGAAATGCATGAAGGTGCAGAGGCACCAGAAGCTCACGGGGAAGCTGCACATGAAGCTGAGGAGGGTTTCTGGTGGCTGCATATCCCCCTCTTTGCTGCTTTCTTCGCCTTCATCGGCGGGCTTCTGCTCCTGGCGCTCGCGAAACTCGGGATCTTTCCCTTGATCAAACGCGGGGAGGATTATTATGAAAAGCATTAACGAGCGAAATTGGACTGTACGAGGCTTTGAAACCTGCCAGAACGGAGGTGAGAGGTGATGGCAACATGGATCCATCCCGGCTTTATCTACCTCTTCGGTGCACTGCTCATCCCGGTGCTCAGGGGTAAGATCAGGCAGGCTTACATGCTCTTTTTGCCGCTTGCCGCACTGACAGACCTTATCTTCACCGCACGAGGTGCATTCGGTGCGCTTCCGATTGAGACCTGGCATATCCCCTTTTTGGGCTACGAGCTCCTTCTTGGTCATATCGACAATTTGAGTTTATTCTTTGCATTCCTCTTCGTCATTGTCTCATTCTGTATGTTCCTCTACGCGCTCCATGTAAAGGAGGAATGGCAGCATGTCTCCGCATTTCTCTACATCGGAAGCACACTCGGTGTGGTCTTTGCCGGTGACCTCTTCACGCTCCTCTTCTTCTGGGAGGTTATGGCGTGGGCCTCCCTCTTCCTGATATGGTACCGGAAGACTGATGCAGCCTGGAAGGCGGGCTTCAGATACATCATGGTGCACTCGGTCGGGGGCGTCTGTCTCTTTGCGGGCGTGGTCTTACAATTGCGAGCTACAGGATCTATTGCATGGGGCTTTGAGACCTTGCACCAGGGCACCTCAGCATCATACCTCATGCTCACCGCCTTTTTCATCAATGGCGCGGTACCTCCATTACACGCCTGGCTCTCTGATGCGTATCCCGAAGCCACGGTCACCGGTACAGTATTCTTAAATGCCTTCACCACGAAGAGCGCGATCTATGTCCTGCTCCGTGGGTTCACCGGTTATGAACCACTCATGTTACTAGGCGGGATTATGGCGGTCTATGGCATCATCTATGCTTTGATTGTCAATGACGTGAGACGGGTTCTTTCCTATCATATCATCTCACAAGGCGGGTATATGGTCGCCGGGATAGGTATCGGAACGGGCCTCGCTGTAGGAGGTGCGATCGCCCACGCATTATGTTATACGATGTGTAAGACGCTCCTTTTCATGGCTGCGAGCGCGGTACTTGCTACAACGGGCACGATCAAACTCTCGGATCTGGGCGGCTTGTACAAATACATGCCACGCACCTTCTGGTTCTATATGATCGGCGCGTTCTCGATCTCGGGACTGCCGTTCTTCAGTGTCTTTGTGAGCAAGCCACTCGTGATCGAATCCGCAGTCCTGGCAGACCAGCCTCTCGTCTGGCTCTTACTCGAAGCGGCATCAATCGGTACATTCCTCTGCCTGGCGGTCAAAATTCCGTATCTCACATGGCTTGAACGAGAAAAACCGACGAATATTCAGGCGAAGGACCCACCCGTGAATATGCTCCTCGGCATGGGGATACTCTCAGTCCTCTGTATCGCCGTTGCGGTCTACCCGCAGACTATGTACCATATGATAGCGCCCGCAGTCGAGGAATTAGCCTCAGAGCCGCTTACCTTTGAGCATTATATCGCCCATCCCTACGCGCTCTCCCGTGTGATAGAACTGACCATGTTCTTCTTATTCGCATTCCCAGCATTCTGGTTATTGCGAGAGCCCTTCACACATCGGGACGCGAAGATCGCACTCGATCTCGATTGGTTCTACCGGGTAACCGGGAAGTGGGTGATATGGTTCTGTGAAAAACCGCTCATGGCGTTTGCCAGCTTGATTGACCGGAACGTCTTGAAGCTCGCAGCCTTCTTCGTTTGGGTCAGCCGAAATCCCGCGAATGCATTACGAATCAAAGGAGCAGAGACGAGGCTAAAGCTCCAGAAACTCATCTCTACGTCAGAACGGGCGAGGAGCTATGAAAGTGGTCTCGAAAGGGTACAGATACGATTCCCGGGAGAACTGCCACGATTCGGGTTGGGTGCCTCCATGCTTCTGGTACTCTTATTCCTCGCAGCGTATGTATTGTTATACCTGTTAGGCGTGTGAGTGAGAGTGAAAATATCGAAATATTTAAATCGAAAGGAGATGAATAGGTGGACACCAAGGGGGTATTCAGAATATAGAAATGATGGTAATCGAGGGGTGAGAGGGTATGGAAAGTAAATTCTTTGGTGCCGTGAAATGTTTTTTTAAATGCCCCGCATGTACCATGACCGCCCTGTTGAGTCCCGATTCGTTATCAGATCCACGATTTCGGGAGTTATTAAAGGAGCGCTGCCCTGAGATAGATGTGGATAGTTTAGGTTTTTATGCGGGATTCTTCCTCGCGTTCCTCTTCGTGATCTTCTGCGTGGTGGCCTACATACTCTTCGGTGTACTGAGGCTGCTGATCCAAACACCACCGGCTTAGCTCTGGTGAGAAGTTCATGTATCGGGAAATAGCGGTTACATGAACGACTGTTACTTCTTCTTAGCTCACCGAGAAGAGCTGCTTGTCCCTCTCTCAGTTATGAGCCAATTCTTCATCCACCTTACGGGACTAAACACGGGGTTGTCAAGATAATGGGTGCTGCGCGTGAAATTACAAAATTAACACACCATCAAGCTTCGTTGCGATAACCAGACCGAAAGGATTTAGTAGAATGAGAGCAGATAAGTTATTATGCTCCAATCAGTCTTATCTGCTCTCAAAAACACTATACGTTTCATCCAACTTAAACTTACCGATTTTGGGGATGCTTCTCTGAACGTGGATAGAGTCCTCACCAAGCGATTTATAAAGCGAGATATGCCTCGTCGTGTCACGAATGAGCTTGTTCTCCTCACAGACCACCTTTTTGAGCTTCTCCATC
>RXIE01000072.1 GCA_004212135.1 Candidatus Methanophagales archaeon ANME-1-THS
GGATTTGAATTTTAACGTTATACAGGCCGTTAGAAGCCGATCTTTTTTCTCACGAAATTATTTAAAACTAAGCCTAACGTAATCACCAGCGTAACCGCAACGCAGGGGCTCGTGAATATCGGCGCATCGATGCTGAGCGTCTGATTGAACATCACCGGCTGAAGCTTTATATCGAAGACCCATTGCACCTTCGCGATATTCTCCATATTCGTCATCAGTTCCGCTACAATGTAAATTGAATAATTATACAAAGGCCAGAACAGAGGCGTGAAGTACGTGAACATATCCAGGAAAGGGTGGCTTAAAACCACTAATGTTACCATTGCGGCATCATATGTCCTACCTGAGTGTTTCACTGCGGGGATTATCACTGCGGGAGCACAGAGAAGAAAGATGATAATCGCGGAATGCGAGAAGGACCGGTGGATATGAAAGAGTACGTCCAAGTCGGGCACTAGTGCAAAAGAAGCGAAAAAAGCCGATTTCTTGAGCCCTATGCCGCACATTACGAGCACGGAGAACGGAACAATGAAATGAAGTAACGGCTCAGGCATTTGAATCTTACCACCGCAAGGTAGGTATAGTTTCAACTTATTTAAGGGTGGTAGTTCATTTTTCAACACGAATCTTATCAGATATGCAAACCTATGAGCGAGATACTTAATGAGTCGCTGAAGAAAGCGGCGAAAGGAACCGCACTAGCGTTCGTTGGAATGTTCATGTTTATGCTTCTGGAATTCATTACTCGTATACTCATTGCGAGAAATGCAACACAGAGCGAATATGGCACCTTCAGCATTGGCTTTGTCCTCCTCAATTTTTTTGTGCTCCTCTCCTGTTTAGGACTGCAGGTGGGCGCAACCCGGTATATCGCCTATTTCCGAGGTCGAGAGGACTACCGGAAGGTCAGGGGCATACTATTCTCTGCAGTACAGCTTTCCTTTAGTGCAAGTATCGTCTGCTGTGTGCTCTTTCTCTTATTCGCGGATTATTTCGCCCTGGTATTTCACGTGCAAGAATCCTCAGTCTTAAAGATATTTGCCCTTGCAGTCCCTTTCTCAGTCATTATCGAGATACTCGCCTCACTTTTTCTCGGATTCGATCGAGTACAGGAGAAAGTGTATTTCAGGGATATTCTCGTGAATGTTCTTAAAGTGGTCTTCATCGTTTCGGCTCTGATCCTTGGCTATGCCTTCCTTGAACTCATGTACGCGTATGTATTATCCACGGTGATTGCATCCCTTCTTTTCCTTGTATACGCACTAAAAAAGTTGCCTCTTCTAAGAGGTGCAGGTGCAGATCCTATGCAGAAAGAGCTGCTTCTCTTCTCGCTTCCTTTGCTTATCCAAAATGCATTGACTATCCTCATCTTTCAGATAGACACTCTTATGCTCGGCTATTTCAAGACTGCGGGTATTGTGGGATTATATAATGCCGCACATCCGATCTCTCAACTTATTCCCCTCTTTTTATTCTCCTTAGTTCTCATATACGTGCCACTAACCGCTCGATTATACGCACAGAATCTTATCGATGAGATGCGGAGGAACTATGCGATATTAACAAAGTGGATCAATTCGGCAACCTTCCCCTTATTTCTCGTCATATTTTTATTCCCCGAAGCGGTGCTCAATGCCCTTTTTGGTTCTTCTTATACCCAGGCAAGTGTCGCACTCGTGCTCCGAATCCTCGCTTTAGGTATGCTCTTTCATGTACTCACCGGCCCCAATGCTGTTACTCTGATCGTGCTGGGAAAGACAAAGCTGAATCTGATCGATAATTTGGTGGGCGCACTTCTAAATCTGGCTCTTAATTTACTCCTCATACCGCCTCTTGGAATGATTGGTGCGGCTATTCCATCCGCCATTTCACTTATCGTGGTAAATGTGTTAAAATCCATACAAATTTTTATGATGCACGAGATACACCCGTTCACCGCAAATTACGTGAAGCCCTTAGTGGCCTCAGGTGTCCTTATTTCCCTCTTTTATGTGCTCCTTAAGGGCTTCTTTGATACGACAACAATGTCGATAGGGCTGGTGATTGCATTCAGTTGTTTCTTCTTGATTGTGCAGGGGATGTCAATACTTATCACAAAGAGTATCGATCAAGAAGATATCATGCTGCTTGGAGAATTAGAAAAAATGGCAGGAATAAATATGGATCGCATAAAGGGGATAGTAAAGAAGTTTATGTAATGGCTGAGCTATACTATTTCACTCCTCTGGCAGGTTTAATAAATCGCTGCTTACAAGCGTTAATCTTGATCATAATAACCGTGATTTTTTTAACTCCTTTAATCTCTTGATGACTCGTTTATTTTCTTCCATGCCTCCATATTTTATTGCTTGCATAGCCAATTCATCCGTAAAAATTTCTTTCAAAACACACCCATCCATGTCAGTTGGAATCGGAATTCCAAATATGTGAAGAATAGTCGGTGTGATATCATAGAGGTTCGCATTTATCTCATTATTTTCCTTTACAGTGGGCCCCCAGGCAATAAATGTCCCGTTCAACCTATCGTGGGCTCCACCAACTTCTTCTTTAAATACTCTTTGTTCCCCAACTCGTGCACTTATGGAACTAACCTCATCATCTGTCTGAACGATGATATCCGGTGCCAAATCCAGGTATTCACCTTGATACAACTCTTCTCTTCTATACGCTTTTACTGATAGTTCTCCTAATCCTTCTATGATCTCCGTCCTTAGTCGTTCATAATCCTCCTCGTTAACCATACCCTGGGGCTCTCTTCCGCTTACATTGAGATAAATGGTACCCCACGTGCCGTAACTGAAGGCTTTCGTTTTATCCCAGATTATCGGCGTTCGCCCGGTATTAAAATATAAGGAGATATAGAGCTGATTCAACAGCGCTATGCGCGTCAGAGGCTTCAACATTTTTGTAATCTGAGGTTTCTTCAGGATACGAAGCATGGTCTTCAGTAACTCCAGGGCTGGCGTTCTTCTCACCTCCATGAACCCTTTGCTTATAAGCCACTCGTTGATCAAGAATAGATTTCTATTCTTTCCAAACCCATGATCAGAGACAAATATAAGTGTAATTTCGCTCTTTTTCCGCTCTAATCTATCCACTAACTCCCCTATGTTCCGATCAATGTTTTGATAATGGCTCAAGAGGATTTCCTTTTGATCCCAAAATCGATGTTGCACTCTATCCAGTTCAGTTAATACAAAGAATCCAAAGTCCCAATTTTTTTCAAGAAACTGGAAAAGGACCTTGCATTGCTTCTCTGTAATCTCTTTGTGCTTTTTTGAATGTTCAGTATCATTGAGAGCCATGAGGGTATTAAAATCACTGATATCCTTTTCATAACCCTGTTTATACAGCTCAGCACGTAAACTTCTCGGATAGGTGAGCCGCTCTTCAGCGGTGCAGATACAGCCGGCAACCATATACCCGTTTATTTTATACGCAGAGAGCACATTGGGCGCATTGAAGACGAAGTTCTGCTTTCCGTAATCGCTCATGATATCCCACACACACCGCTCTCGCTTCACGAGCGATGCATACACCCGGAACTCATAACTGCCATATGCTTTCTGTACAAAGCTAAAGCAGCCGAGTTTAGCAGGGTTTTTTCCAGTTGAAAGACAGTTCCAGGCGGGAATCGTGATGGTTGGTGTAACGCTTTCTAAATTCCCATAACTCCCCTCGCGCATTAATCTTTCGAACGTAGGCAGCTTGCCTTCGCGAGCCCAGAGCTTGATTAAATCTATGTTTGCACCGTCCAGCCCTACGACCAAAACTTTCCGATTCTTGGATTGTGTATTGGACAAGCGAATCACCACTACTTCGTCGATTTATTCTGAGCGAGTTCTTTTATCGTCTCATAGGTCTGGAATTCCTGAGCGAGGCTGTCATAAATTCTGAATTTACCACCGGAAAGTCTCGTTCCTTTGGAGCCCATGAACCCACCATGCAGAGGATAAACGAAAACCAAGCCATTACTCCGACAGAATGAATCGATTCTCTTTAAAAATTCTTCCTGCTCAGCCGGGGATAATTGCTGACTGAAAGTAACCATGGGTGACTCATCCCCCGCCCAATCAATGAAGACAAATACCCTTTTCTCCCCCAGTTTCTCTCTGATTAAACCGACTGTAGTCTCCCATTCTCTCTCGTCCAGCTTTTTCTGCGAGATCTCATTAATAGAAGGCGAAAGGGTTACAAAATCGAGGTTCGGCATGGTATACGGTAAGGTTGGGAAATACGTTCCCCAGGTCCCGACATAGATGTATTTGCCGTATTTTGAATTCCCATAGTTATGGATCTCGTCTATTATTTTTGAGGCGGCTTCAAAGGATGCTTTTACCGCAGGATGGTTTTGATCCTTGGTTACTGTTTCGAACATACGCGCCTGACCGAAGAGCCCGTCAATCCAGATTGCGTCCGCACCGCAATCGATCTGTTTTTGCGCCCAGCTTAACAGGAGTTCCTGGTATTCTGGATTTGTTATGTCTGGGTAATATCCCCCGGCGCCTGTGCCACGCTCCTGGAAATACTTTTGTGCTTCCTCCTTTGAAACGCTAGTAATACCCCAGTGTGCAGGATCGATTGCCATTCGTTCAACTTCGCTTTGAGAATAAATCTTCCCACTCATTGGATTTATCTCGATATAATTAACTCGCTGAGCCGGTATCGCACCACAGAAGATCACATCTGGCATCTCCCTCTTTATCTTCGATAGAGCGTCTTGAAGGTGCTCATAACTGTAACCCATGAGCTCGCAATCATAAGCATAGGTAATACCCGGTGGCACTTCTGAACAACGGTTTGCGCAGGGTTGCCATATCCACCAGCCTCGGAAGATAAAATCGGTTTTGGTATCTTTAAACAAGGTGATGACCTCATTGACATCCCGCCCGATGAGAGTACCATCAGTTACCCGTTCATAGAGCGTAGCAACCCGAACGTGCGAAAGGCCGCCCTCGACTGGTGCTGGTGGTGTGGGCGTAGGTACTGGTGTTGCAGTTGGTGTAGCCGTCGGCGTTGGAACGGAGGTCGGCCGCCTGATGCACCCGCAACTCAAAATAAGTACGATGAGCAGAATTCCCACGAACCTTACGTGCCTCTTATTCATCTTCTCTCACGCAACACCATGCCTAATTACTTATTCAGGTATATAAACTTCAGGGTACTCATTACCTGTCTAATGCCCCCTAACGTAAGGGCAGCGAGTTTTGGATACGCGCTTTTATCAAACTTGAAGAGGTATAAAAAGAGATTGGAAAGTAGATATTTGCTATAAATGAAGGAGAAATCCGGGGTTCTTTGCCACAACTGCTGGTAGCGGGCTAAGAACCTGGCTGAGCAATCGTCCTTCTCGAGGGCATCGCACGCTATGCTCCCGGCGAGCATACCTCCGTTAATGGCATGCAGGATCCCGCCACCGGTGACAGGATCCACCATACCCGCGGCATCACCCACCACGAGCATCCGCTCATCGAAAATTTTTTGCGCGTGAGCGACGGGTATTAACGCCGCCCTTAACCATACGATTTCCTTTCCTTTAAGTTTTTCGTGTGTTAATGGGTGCTTTCTAAGCAAATAATTCAGCGAATCTATAATGTTCGTGTTGAGCTCACTATGTAAACATCCGACACCCACGTTTACAGTATTTCGCTTCGGGAATATCCAGCCATATCCCCAGGGCGAGATCTCATACCCATAATAAAACTCGGTCTGATCCAGAGGATTATCTTCCCACCTCACCTCGCAGACCGCTGATATACAGGTCGTATCAGACCGTGGCTCGAATCCAATCCCAAATCTTCGATGTGCTAACGTATGTGGGCCATCGGCAAATACAACGAGCTTTGAATCTATACTACTTTCTTTAGATTTTATCTGAATTCGATCACTTTTAATAGTGACCTCTTTGATCATTGTGCGCGTCAGCAATTTCGAACCTTCTTCGACAGCTTTCTCTGCTAACCCGCGGTCAAACACGTTCCTATAGACCGTGATGCCCCTTAAATTAGAACTTTTTAAGCCCCAGGGGAAATAGTGTTTTCCACCTCGTATTTCCTTCTCAACAAGCGTCGGGCTCAGCCCCAGGTCCTTTATTATTGACTGTGACGTACCACCAGCGCAGACATTCGTTTTGCCCGGATAGTCATCCTTCTCCACCAGCAGCACATCAAAGCCCTGCCTGGCAATCGTCAATGCAGTCGTGGAACCCGCAGGTCCTGCACCAATCACCGCTACATCGCACTTCAGGTCTGGCATAACTTACCTCTTCTGTACTGTAGTGGTTTGGTTTATATAGGTTGACGTTTTAACTGATGAGTATGAACTGTTTCGCCTGTATTAAGACCTGCCCCAACCATGCGCTCAAACTAGAGCACGAGAGTGCGTGTGCATGGTTTGAGGAGAAGACACCATTAAGGATGGACGAGGAGCACTGCGATGAATGCAACCTGTGTAATGATGTCTGCCCGTTAGGAGGTATTGAGTTATCGGGAGAAGGATGTATGTTTTGTATCGTGTGTAAGAGCCGCCCGAGTTGTCTGGTGACCAATGCGGGCGAAGGAGTGCGGGATTCTTTTTGTACCCTTTTAACTTCTATTGCCCGGTACGTGATGGTACGATGCCGCATCATCGTTCAATGAGCTGTACGTAATCGGTAAAGGAATCCACCTTCTTTCCGAATCTTTCATTTTCATCGTAACCAACAAAAAGATCAACGGTTACCGGAAGCTCCTCTCTATATTCCCTAATCGGAACAATTTTGAATTTAAGTGTGCACATTGAACCTTCGTTGAGCGTTATGCCTCTCAACCCCTCGTCCACGAATAGTGTAAACCTATCAGAATACACCCTGACAGCGAAATCCGCGCGTGAATCGCCAGTATTTTTTATTTGAACCAAGGCTGTATATACTTTTCCAACCTTCATTACCGTTGGTACGCTTCTATTGAATACATCTTGACAGATTCTTCCCCACCCATTACCTGTTGGCAATTGGAGCTCTGATTCTGTTATATTGTTCCTTTTTAAAACGATACATGGGTAGGGATAACTCTGAGATCGGAAAACAATGCTATAATCTTCGAGTATCGCTACTTTTAACCCCCCTTTGAAATAGCGGGTATAAAATGAAGTCTTATGTATCGGCATTATGATATAATCTGGCTTTATCAGGTCGATTTTTTTAAGGCATGTGCTCTCCAATTCTCTTTGGCTTTGGTTCGTTCCTATCCCTAAGAGGGAATACGTAGTTGCATTTAGATCCGTAAGATCTGCATAATAATCTAAGTTTTGGTTAGTAAATTGGACAGTTCCTATTACAATTTGCTTCTTATAGCCGCTCCTGCTCACATCATTTTTTATATATTCCATACCACTTTTAACCCATGAATGGTCGCCTTCATCCCATTGAGAAGAAGTGCATCCTGTAATAAATGAGGAAAATAGCATTATTGCTACGAGTAAAAGTATAAAGATTCTAAAAATATTCTTGAAGTTATTTTCTCCTCGCAGGAGTTCAAATGAGGTTACAGCAAGATGTGAAAGCATGACAAAGTAAAATGGGAAAGAATATATCAGGTAATGGGTGTAGGTCGCGCATATGACCACATAAAACACGTATAAGGTGGATACAGAAATTAAAAGGATACTGCACCTCTTCTCTTTTCTTAGCAAATTAGGCAAATAAGAAAGAAAGGTTATAATAAATAATAAAAATGCGGAGAACATAAAAAGCGTTGCCCAAGGCGGGATCAAGAACTCAGCACCCCACGCTAATACGCTATCCAACGCTTTTCCACCTTCTACGACTAAATAGTCTAAAGAAAGACTTGACACCTGCGTGCCAGTTGCTACCTTCGTGCTCATCTTCTCGAGATAATAGAACATAGGATCCAGGCCAAGGCCTGTATAGTACCATGATATAAGCAAGGGGGAAACAAACAAAAATGCAAATATGAAGATCAAAATAATCCGTTTATCTAACAGTGCTTTGAAATTAAATCCACTCGTCCACAGAACATATGCAAGCACTGCAGGGATCAAAAAAACAGATATATACTTTGCATCAAAAGCCAAGCCCAACATCGCCCCCGCGCATATCGCATAGATCGTGCTTTTTCGATTCTCAAAGCATCGACTCAGCCAGAAAAAGTATAAGAATGCCGTAATAAAGAATAATGTGAACGCTTCAAGCATGAATATACGACTAAATAAACAGTGATACGCTGAGAAACAGAGTAGGAGAGCGGCTATTATTCCCGTCTTTTGATCGTATATCACCTTTCCAAAGAGGTATAACAGAGGAACAGTCAAACTCCCAAAGAGAACAGAAATCATCCTGAGGACCTCTATTCTTCCTTCAATGAGCAATGTAGTCACTGCTCCAATATATTGGGAAAATGGCGATGCGTATTCAAACACTACCGCCGTGGGAACAAAATTGTTTGCTATAATCCTATTGACGTTATTCCAATAGATATACTCATCTTGTGTTAGGCATACTTTTGATAGATTGACTACCCGTATTAGAAATGCCACGAAGAACAGGCCAAAGATTATCGGAATATCTCTTTTATTGCTCATGAATCTACAAATATCTCCATGTGTGATAAAACCTTTTGTTTTATTGAGTGATAGCGATGTTTAGCTACGTAATATTGAGACCCAAGTGCCACTAAAAGAAAAGCTGTATTTAAGGGCGATCTAAGGCTCAGAATAAGTGCGAGAAATGGGGGGAATACATTATTGAGCAGGATATAGAGGCAGGAAAGATAGAGGGGAACGATTTTCTCTTCCCGTTTTATTCTGCCATTGGCAATCATTAAGAAGAGCACAATATACGTTAGTAAGGTTATAACAAGAAGAATCGCTGCGGATGGAACCTTGAGGCTTATAAGGATGCAAAGCATAATAATGAGAATCCCCGAGACAGGACTTACTACAGTCCTGAAAATAGTTAAAGACCGCTCTATCCCTATCCGCCTAACATACGAATTGATGCCTGTTTTGAGATCAGATTCATAATCAAGAATCTGGTGGGTTAGAATCTCTGAGATATGGATGGAAAATGACGTGATAACAAAGAGAAAGGTGTCTATCTCAAAGTGGTCGAAGACTGCAAATACTGCGAGAACTGGTAACGTCTTCTCGGTGAGACCATTTATGATGATTCCGACAATACCTCTGCTTTTAAATCGTAACGGTGGTGCGCAATAGAAGAAACCCCAAAAAATAGATGAACTCAGGATTATACTGAATAGTACTTTTTTGAGCAGTAAAAAATGGACTACATGCACTATGATAATGGAGAATACCAGACAATTTATGAGTATGAACATGAATTCAGGCAGCTCCTGTATCGTTCTTTTTTTACCTGCTGCGATGTCAACCGCTCTATCGAAATAATCATTGATCAAAAATCCAAACATAAGGTAAAAGCCATATAACGAGATCAGAAGTAAAGAATCTAAAAATCCAAAATCATTTACCGTAACCAAATTATATAAAATTGCAAGTAATAGTATATGAAAATCATAGCTCATCCATACCTTCCAACCTCTGTAACCCACCAATCTCCTTATCGAAGTCATGCCGATCATTCATATGTGATAAGCAGCAAAATAAATCTTCATGGTTTCATTCTCAGCAGGAACATATTCTGTTATGAAGAAGTTTTGCTTATCTCTCTTTAACAGTATTATAAAAGAGTGTAATAAAAGAGTGTAAGACAAAGGAATAAGAGAATGCCAATGAGAATCGCACTGCTCACAACCTGGTTCCCGCCGGTCATCGTTGGGAGCGGGAACAGGTTCTATGAACTCGGTAAGAGACTTGCGGCCAAGCACGAGATCCATGTATACACCACGGGCATACCCGGCACCGTACGGGAAGAGGAAATGGATGGCATGCAGGTCCACCGATATGGCATCTTCGATCCTTCAAAGAAGAGCATTGAGAAGGAATCTACCGTACTCAGCCTCATATTGAGCGGGCGACTGCTCACTGAAAAGTCGTCTGAACTCATTCGAGGGTTCAAGAGCTTTGATCTCGTCGATTGTAATATAGTTTCCAAAGTGCTGCCCTATGTCGCATCCCTCATATCAAAATCTATGCATATACCGCTCATTGAAACCTGGCACGAGGTCTGGTACGAACAGAATTTTACGCAATATAGCCCCTTTAGAGCGTTACCCGGATTTGTTCTTGAATCACTGATGCCATGGTTCTCTGATATTAATATTGCGGTCTCTGAGACGACGAAGCGCAGATTGATCGAGTTACTCAGGGTGAATCCGCACAAAATCGTGGTGATCTCAAATGGGGTCGATCTAAAGAAATTCGAAGCAAAGGGTGAAAAAACGTACGGGAGAATTTTATATGTGGGGCGGTTAGAGCGCCATAAACGCGTCGACAGGTTACTTTTGGCGTATGAGCGATTGAAACGAGTTCACCCTGAGATTGAGCTCATCATCATTGGTAAGGGTCCACAAAAAGAATATCTTCAACATTTCTCAGAGAAGCTGAAACTCGAAAATGTAACCTTCCTAGATCCCTTACCCTACGAGAGACTACTAGAGGTTATGAAATCGTCGTGGATCGTCGTGCAACCATCCATTCGAGAAGGGCAGGGGATCGTGCTCTTAGAGGCGATGGCCGCGGGTACGCCGCCCATCGCCGTCCAAGCAAAGGGAAGTGCAGTGGGCGATGTAATTAAGAATAATGACAATGGCTTGTTAGTTCCGGAAGGAGGAATGGAGCGTGCAATACACCGGTTATTGACCGATGACGATTTATACCAGCAGTTAAGAAAGCAGGGACTAACTTTTGTTCGGGCTTACGACTGGGCTATACTAGCGAACAAAGTAGATGAGATCTATGAAAAGTTAGAAGAAACGCGATGAGGAACAGAAAGGTGATAGAAGAACTGGGTAAGTATCTTTTTATATTCGATGAGGGCTATGGCACAGCATACGAGCGATACGCACTCAACCGATTCATATCTCAACTAGTGAAAAAGTATGACATCTTGAAGGTATTAGAACTGCCCGCGAATGGCGTTATGGGAATACCGGGCATAAAAAGCTTAATATTCGCAGAACTTGGCTGTGAGGTCACGGTAGCGCATCCATCAAGAGTTTTTTTGGAGACCGCCAAAGGAATATGGGATGTTTTGGGATTGGATGCACACTTTATCAAATCTAATTGGATCAATTCCGAATTTGGTGACAATACATTCGATTTAGTCTGGAATTTCTGCGTTTTTGAACATTTTTACGACCCGAAAAGAGTAATTCAAGAAATGGTACGGGTAACAAGGCGATACCTCTTTATTGAAATTCAAAACATACTTAATCCTGGTTTTCCACTCCATCGCTTCTATCACTGGGTCAGAAGAGAACCGTGGGATCATGGGAGCCCAAGTAAAATGAAACTCTCTAGTATCACCACCATTATTAATGAATTGAATGCTACGACAGTGGAAACAGGAGCGACCGATATGCCACCCTGGCCAGATATTAACATAAAAGTAACGGAGATGGCATCTAAAAAGGCCTCAGTGCCCATTTGGAATGATGAGACCGAGATAACGTGCGACTTAAGACCCGCTGTTAAAATCAAGCCGCTACCTAGTATTATAAACGACATTCGAAAATTTGAGAAATGCTCTGGGAAAGAAGAGATAATACTCCAGTTATTTCTCCTGTGGTATCATCTGGTTGAAAGTAAAGCACCTCATTCCATAAAAAAATTTCTTGCCCATCACCCCTATGTACTGGCAGAGAAGAGGAGTTCAAAATGGCGGTAAAAATAGTCAAGGCTGATAAGTATGCTGTTAAGCGGTTAACACCATTGATGAGGGATGCATTAGAAGAGTTAGGCGTGGACCTTCAAACCAAAAGGACGGCACTTCTAAAGCCAAATATTGTCATACCCGTGAAACCAGCCTCCGCGATAATAACCCACCCTGCCGTGGTGGAAGCGGTGGTTGCTGTGCTTGAGGAGAACGGCTTTGAGGATATCGTGGTAGGCGAAGGCGCAGGTCTGGGTGCTGACGAGAGTGAAATTTTTGAGGTTGCGGGGTATACCAAATTGGAGAGACGGGGTGTAAGACTCGTCAACCTGAATAAAGCGGAACGTGTGGAGATAAACTGGAAATATGGCCGGTTGAGAGTACCGAAGATCGTGGCAGAAGCAGATCTGTATGTGAATCTGCCGAAGATGAAAACGCATGGTCAGACGGTCGTTACCTTATCATTGAAGAATCAAAAAGGGATTTTGTCACATGCGGACAAGATGAGATTTCACAAGTGGGGATTGCATGAACCCCTCGTGGAACTGGCGAAAGTGGTGAAGCCTGATTTGATTGTGGTTGATGCGCTTGAAGCGATGGAGGGTGAGGGGCCTCTGCGGGGTAAGAAGAAGAAAGTAGGTGCGTTGGTTATCGGAACCAACCTTTTGGAAACGGATATAGCATGTTGCGAACTCATGGGTATAAACCCGAACGAGGTGGAGCACCTCACTATAGGGATGAGGGAAGATATAGGCGCAGCAAATCCTCATTTAATTGCGGGTAGCGATGCTCTTAAGACGAGCTTCAAGAGAGCGAATGCGGCATACGGAAACATACTGAAGGTATATTCCTGGAGAAATCCCTACGCGTGCTCGATGTGTATCGATTCGTTCACCTTGGCGGTGAAATCCGCATTGAGGGATCCAAAATACTGGCTCACCTTTCTACCAAAATTCGCGTATCTTGCGCTCTTCAAACGAATAGATATCATTCAAGGATTTCATGCCCACATACCGGATAAGCATGGGAGAATAATCTGTCTCGGGGATTGTACCAAAGAACTAGCAAAAAAGAATAATTCCCGGTATGTAAAAGGCTGTCCGCCAACTTCCGAAGAGATTATTGCAGCTCTAATGAGGAGTTAAAAAAACCATTGGTGCAAAAATAATAAAAAAGCGGTTGAGTTTCACCAAGCACTCAACTGCTTTTCCATTCTTTTTTATTCCTTTCGCACTCTCCTATTTGCCAAAGTCGAGAGCACTTGCAAGATGATCGAATACGTCAGTTATGTCCCCGGTCGGTGTGTTTGGAAGTACCATCTCCCATGATGCGGAGTCCTCGCATAGTATCAGCCCTGTTCTGGGGTTCGTGAGCACAGCATGCCACGTATACGTTCCTGCCGGAATACTGGGCACGGTGAGCAGCTTCTCAGTGCTGTATTCGAATCCCGCGGTGAGCGTGACCGAAGGCTTGTTTATGAACCAGACGGTCTTTCCATCAGGTTTCTCGACCCCGATATGGACACTCACAGCCTGCTCCTCACCAGGATTTGTAGCACCTAAGCTGACGAGCATTTGATCACCTGGTTCGTAGCGGAATTCATCAGTGGAGATCGAGATTGTGGGAGCACGCGCTTGATACACATCCACCAGGTAAGCCGTTCCCGATTCGATACCACATTCTCCGTATTTTATCCTGAACCAACCACCTTCGCCCCACTCAGGTCCCCAACTGTTCTTGCAAATCCAGCATTGATTCGTATCGTCCCAGCCAACGAGCGTAACTAAGTGACCGCCCTCGTATCTTCCCGAGACATGCTCATAGACACCCTCTTTATAGTAAAAGAAATCGGTATAGACATTCATTGAGGTTGGCAGGGGCGCTTTGAGCAGGTAACCCTTTATGTCCTCTTCTGTTGGATTAACCCAGCCCCACTCCTTGATCTTCCAGGTTCTGTCTGCCCAATCCGGGCATGCATCACTGCATGGAATTGTGTCATCAGCGCGGTAGGGGAAGCACGTTTCATCAACAGTTCCCTGACCTTTAAGCCAGTTCAAAGTCCTTGATAAGTACCAGCCATTGCAACTACCCGGTGAGCATGAGAGAAGATCTTGCTCTGAAAGATCCAGGTCTATATCGGGATTAGCTTCTTCGATGTTATTTTGTGCCTCCATGGCGGCGATCGCGCCAAATGCCCAGCAGCTTCCACAAGCTGCCTGATCCTTGATCGAAGTCGTCCAATCCGTTCCACCTACATTGCGCCAGTCAAGAGCTGGCTGATATGCGCTCGTTTCTGCTTTAGCTCCCTCTATTACCTCTGGTAAGTCTGTTAAACCACATAGTCCTTTCCTCATCTCCTGAGCTCGTCGTGATACCGAGGTTTCACCCGCCGTCCATTGAGCACCACGGTCCACTATTGCCTTTCTTATCGCGTCCAAATCGCGGTCTCCCGAATCATTCAACGCCTTCGGCAAACGGTTTATACTCTGTGCCGCTTTAGAATATCCTAAAACCGAGAGCGGCATTAGTACCAGCATCGCGGTTATAACAATTGCCAAAATTGCCTTTCTTCCCTTTCTTGTTACCATACAATCACCTCTTTCGTATGTTTCTTTTCTTCAAAGGTAAGAGGACATAAAAAAGTATCTGATTTTAATTTTATCCTTAAGGAATTGCTTTTTTGATGCGATATGGGAACGTTTTATTCAAACAAGCGAGCGATTAGTTCTGCTA
>RXIE01000073.1 GCA_004212135.1 Candidatus Methanophagales archaeon ANME-1-THS
CTGCTACCATGAGAATAACACCGATGACGGGCGATACACCTTTCTTACTTCTGCTTGAGCGAACTTGTTTAAAACTCTGTGCTTTGTTTTTCAGTTTCATTTTTTTCCTCTCACCTCCTAATCCTTCAAATTCCTCCTCGTGCAGTTTACGTAGATACAATTGCTCCAGATACCTTAAAAGGATTCCGAGTATGGTTAAAAAAATATACAATATTTGAAATATTTGTTGAATATAATTCAAAAAATTATCACTATCAAGAAGCTACATATAGGGGCTCTTCGCTATTACGGTTACCACATGAAGCTGGTGAAGCTACAGGATGAGTGGGGGTATTACCCGAGCAGTATCTTTGGCTATACAATCCTCTTCTACAGTCTCAACATGCTTGACTTTATCATCACCCGACTCGCGCTCGAGCACTGTGAGTCTGTCGTGGAACTCAATCCGCTCTACCATCACCCGTTCTTTGCGCTCTTGAAGACCTTCGTACCGGTTTACCTGCTCGCCCTGTACTTCAGCTTATACTTCGTGAGCAGATCTGAGGAGGAGAGAGGTGTGATCGGGCGATATGGATTGGGCGCCATCATGATGGTGGTATTTTTATACGAGTTTATCTGTCTCAATAACCTCATGCTCATTTATATTGCTCAATAAGCTCTATCGCTCCTGCAGGATTTCGAAGCGGAGAGTGGGGAGTTCACCTGTGATGCGATACTGGTTTTTTTGCACCTCACCCGTGCACCCTCTCTCACCAGTATCTCGAACCCATCAGGGATGCTGAGATCCACGCGTGAGCCCAAACAGATCTTCCCCAATCGCTGACCCTGCTGGACGATCTGCCCTTCTTTCACCTCGCAGATGATCTTTCGGGTAAAGAAGCCAGCTATTTGGACGATTTTTATATCGCCGTAGACCGTGCTCAGTTCTATGGTGTTTTTCGTGTTACCATCGCTGCTGCGGAGAAATGCAGGCTTAAAAATCCCTTTCTCAGGCGTGATGCTCTTCACGACACCGGCTAAGGGCGCGGTCGTTATATGCACATTGTGCAGGTGCATGAATATGGAGACGATTCTTTCTCCTTCGACCCCGCCATGCGCGGCATGTGCAGCGTCTTTGAGCCCCCTTTTTGTAAATAACGGGGCTTCGCCCCATTGACCCTGTAAGCCCTGTAATGGCTTTGTTTGTTGATCGCCCGTTCCATAATTTTGTATCCTTATTACCCGCCCACTTGCCGGCGAGAGCATAGATTCAGTCATGTGAACCATTTCTTCACAAATTCTCCCCCTTCTTTAACACGTTCTCTGTCTTTTTTATTGCATCTCCAGCATCGCGCTCATCATACTCCTCAGAAGGAAGTTTTATCCTGCCCGCGTCTATCAGAGGATATCTTGTCGTCGAGATATGAACTTCCATTTCCGCCGCTAGTTCCACAAGTTCATCCAACTCGGTCAAATCTCTTGTTCCAACCTCTTCCTTCAGCATATCAGAAACATAATGACTCTTTTTAAACTTACCAAAGCAGATCAAGACCGCTTTAGCTACCTTCTCCACGCATTGCTGGCAATGATACACCGCTTTGTCAAAAATTTTTGCCTCATAAAGTATCCGTGCAGAGATCAGATCACGCTTCGCATCTTCTAGCCAACTCTCTGCAAGTTCTTCATTGGTAATAGAAAATTCGATTTTTGCCGAGACACTGGGAAAAAGCCATGCCGATTTACGCCTTTCCAAGCCTCTTCTCTTTATATACGCCCTGGTATCCTCTAATATCTCTTTCAAAAATCCTTCATCAAATAGTATCTCCCCATCAAGTGCGATTTCAAAGTAAAAAGGATGATGGCTTCTAAAATTTTCTAAACATTCTTCCCGGGAGAGGATAACCAGATCTAAGGGTAACTTTAAAGATGTCTTGAGCTCAACAGCATCCTTTATCTTTTCTGCCTTCGACTTTTTTTCTTTTAGAACAATTAATAGATCCACATCATTATACTCCTCTCCCCGTGAATAAGAGCCAAAAATCAGAACTGAAACTAATTTTTCACCGTATTTTTTCAATAATCCCTTTTTTATTTCTTCAATCATCTTCTCGGAATCCATACTTTCCCAGCAGGGGCACGAATACCACATCACATTTTCGTTCCTTCTTTATCCCATTCTTCTTCTCCACGAGATACAGTACCTGCCGGATTTTACCGACCGGAATAACCATCTTTCCACCCGCTTTCAACTGCTCGAGTAAGGGTGGTGGCAGATCAGGAGCGGCACAGGTCACACTTATTTTATCATAGGGCGCATATTCCGGGAGTCCAAGGGTTCCATCGCCGGTGATCACCCTCACCTTTGTATACCCGGCCTTGTTGAGATTCTTCGTCGAAAACTCCACGAGCCACGTGATCCGTTCTACGGAGTATACCTGCCCTTCCTCGCCGATCAGCTCCGCAATGACTGCGGCATGGTAACCCGAACCCGCGCCGATTTCAAGCACTTTATCGCCTCGTTTCAGCTCTAAAAGATCGCACATCAGCGCAACCATGTGGGGTGCACTTATCGTTTGACCTTCGCCAATAGGTAAGGGATAATCAGCGTATGCCTGATCGGTGAGATGAGGTGGGACGAAAAGGTGCCTTTTGACCCGCATCATCGCCTGCAACACCGCTTCACTGATCCCCTGTCGTCTGAGATGCTCGACCAGTCTCATTCGCTCTTCCTTGTATCTCTGCTCCTCTTCCTGGACCATCTCACCACTTTTCCTGCTCTTCCTCAGCCGCGCTCTGCTTTCGTTCCAGGAAACTGTAGACCGCGCTATGAGGTGCACCCTGTATCAGCATGTTTATGGCTTCACGCGCGGTTTGTATCTGATGCGATTGCCCCAGCAAGCTTATGGTCTTCCCGAAGACCGAGATTTTTACGCCCGCGAGATCCTCGATCACCCGCCGTGTCCGCCCATTGCGCCCTATAACACGTCCCTTCACGCGATTCAAGGTCTTTGGCGAGAGCCGTGCGAGCGAGATGACATCGAAGAGAAGCTGATCGTCATCGAGTAATGCGACGGCGTTTTCGGGAGAAAAACCTCGTCCAATTGCCTTGATCGTCTCAGCAACGCGGAGTGCTCTGAGCGGATCACCCGTCTCGGAGCGTTCTATAATGACCTCGCCCTCAGTGCTATCCACCTGTATTTTGCTCCCTGATCTTTTCTCGAGCTCTTCTTTTACCAGCCCTTTTTGCCCGATGAGCACACCTATTCTATCCAGCGGAATCTTAACGTGCTGAGTTACCATGTGTACAGAGCCCCTTAACCCGACTGCGAGGAGTGCACGTAGTATTATTCATTTTATCACCTTGGGTATTTTAACCTTTGCCCAGCCCCCGGTATGCGCGCTGTGAGCTCTCAGCAGCTCGCTCAGCCCCCTGGATCATCTGCATTACCTCCTCTTCTGAATACGCAAGACCATGTTTCCTGAAGAAGACCGTGAGATTTTGCACGTCCCGTTTGAGATAGCGCTCGGCATGGGGATGGGAGACCAGCAGTGACTGGCCCATATCGATTAGTACCGGCTCGAGGGCAATTTCCGCTCCAGCAGGCGCACGCGTTTGGAGTTCCCGCTCTACATAGCCCTTCATCACGATGTTGAACTCACTGAGGTCCGCATGCACGAGCATTCCCTTCTCATACAGGGTTTTTATAGCCGAGATGAGACGCAGAAAGAGTTCTTCGAGCTCAACATCAGCCTTGAGCATATCCGCTGGAAGGTCATGCAATCGCGGTGCTGCTATCCCCTCTTTGCCTATAAACTCCATGATGAGCACATTCTTATCGCAGGCGATGGGCCGGGGAACCCGCACGCCAGCCTCAGTCGCTCGTTTGAGATTCTTGTACTCTTTTTGAGCCCAGGTATAGATGACACTGCGGCGATCTTTTCGCAGAGGTTCGAATCGCGGATCGCCACTGATATAATCGATCATGGCATTGAAATGCGCGGTATTTATTTTATACATCTTGATCGCCAGTTCCTCGTCTTCACCCCCGATCGCGTGGAATATAACCGACTCCTTACCCTGGCTTACCGGACCCCCCAATGCTTTTATAATCCCCTTCTTTGAGAACTTATAGAGCGTTTCCAGGGTCGGGATGTCAAAGACATACTGCTCTGTTTTCCGATCACGATAATCCTTTTTTCTGCGTTTACCTTTAGGTAATTGCCGTTCACTGACCCACTTTTCTATTTCAAATAGCCCTTCTTTCTCAGCCATTCTACTTGCGGTCGCGTGTATTTGTGGATGACATCCCCCTTTGCATCCTGAAATTCCCATGGCACGACAATGACCACATCACCAATTGAAATCCATTCTCGCCTCTTTAACTTGCCCGGGATCCGTGCCATTCGTTCAACTCCATCCATGCACCGAACCGTTACTCTTCTCCCGCCTAAGGTCTTATCTACTATCCCAAACACCTCCCCTTTCTTCTTTTGAGGTATTCGAACGCGTATGACTTCTCCACCTTCCTCCGAGGTATCTACACCTTCCTCTTCTTCCACCGCCATCCCTTAGGTTACCTCTGCCTCAGGCATTTGCCTGCCCCTGCGAGAATTGTACATGAGAACCGAGCATTGAGAGAACCAAAGTCTTTTGCGCATATTAAGGTTAGCCCAATCGCAATATTTATATAACCTTTGTTTCCATAGTAGGTAGTGAACGGGTACTGGTAAGGTTGAGCTCAGCATTGAGCTGCATGTAAGCGAAGCGACGCGAAAGATGGAAGAAGGGAGAAGATTGCGGAGGCGAAGGAAAGGGCTTTTATCGCGGCTGATACGGAGCTTATTTTTCAGAAAGGCGACGGCACGAATTGGCATCTACGGCCCGCCGAATGCAGGCAAGACCACCCTGGCAAATAGAATAGTCCATACGTTTGTGGATGAGCACGAGGATATCGGGATCGTTTCACAGGTCCCCCATGAGACGAGAAGAACCATGATGCGGGAGGGCATACTCATAGACCTGAAGGCGAAGTTACAACTGAACCCCTACCCGACCGAAAACCCCCATCCACCATCAAATCCCTATCCAAAGGCACGAGAGGCACGAGCAAAATTGAAGATTGATATCGTCGATACACCGGGATTAGCGACCAAAATCGATTTCCATGATTTCCTTGCCTATGGGTTGGACGAGGCGGAAGCGAAGAAGCGAGCGAAAGAAGCGACTGAAGGGGTGATAGAGGCCATAAAATGGCTCGATGATGTTGACGGTGTGCTGCTCCTGATGGATGCGACCGAGGATCCGTACACACAAACGAACATTGTGATCATTGGAAATTTAGAAGCACGGGGTATCCCGGTGCTTATCGCAGCGAATAAGATTGACCTCACCGATGCCGCACCGCAGCGGATTATCGATGCATTCCCCCAGCACACGGTCATACCGATATCCGCATTGAAGGGAGAGCACATGGAAGAGTTGTACGAGGAGATGGCGAGGAAGTTCAGGTGAGGTGGTGATACACGTAGAAGAGCGGAGAGTGGTGTGAGAGCCGATGGAGATAAAGATGGATCTGATATCAGAAGATAAGATAAGCGCGATGACCTCGCTGGAGAAGCTGAGATTCGTGCTGGATGGGGTAAAAGCGGGTAATATCGTGATCCTGGAGGGCGGGCTGACCTCGGAGGAGCAGATGAAACTCATCGAACTCACCATGAGTGAGGTCAATGACGATTTCCCGGGGATTGAGATCGGTGGATATCCAACCAGGAAGGGTTTTTTGAATCTCAAGCGGAAGACGCGGCTGACCGTGATCGGGCCTGCGAATATGATGCGCACGATACGAAAGGATAGGGACTTAATAAGCGCAATCGTTTCTGCAATCTGAGCTAATAAGAGAACATGCATAAGTGTTTGAGATGCGGACGGAAATTTGAGCGGATAGTGGACGCGATGCTGACGGGCTGCCCGGAGTGTGGCGGTAATCTTTTTCTTTATATACGGGCGGGCGAGGATGTACGGGCCGCGGATCTTGTGGATCGGATCACGATAGACGCGCGAGTGCCGGTCGAGGGAGAGAAGATCGAAAGCTTGAGGATTTTGAGCCCCGGGATCTATGAACTCAATCTGGATGCACTCTTAGAGCGGAAGGGGATCATCATGGGGCTCAAGGGTGATGGTTCGTACGCAATCCATTTACCTTCTTTATTTCGTAAAAAGAAGGATATGCGTCGATAATAACCGCCAGCGCCTCCGTAGAGTAATCAAAGGACGAATTGGAGTCGATGATCCGCAAACTCTTACCCACCGAGATCGATAGGATACTCGAGGTTATAAATGACGGCGCGCAGGCTTACAAAGGCATCATACCGGCAGACCGGTGGAAGGAGCCGTACATGTCGGCTGATGAACTTGAGGGAGACCTCAAAGCGGGCCTTACATTCTTCGGATGGGAGGAGAACGATGTCGTGCTCGGGGTCATGGGGATCCAACCCGTTGAAGACACCACGTTGATCAGACATGCGTATGTACGAACTGATTACCAGGGAAGGGGAATTGGGAGCCGGCTGCTCGAGCATTTGCTGCAGCGTGCAAAAACAACCGAGATTTTAACTGGCACGTGGGCGGCTGCGATCTGGGCGATTCGGTTCTACGAGAAGTATGGTTTCATCCTCGTATCGCGGGACGAGAAGGATAAACTCCTCCGAAGATACTGGCGTATTCCTGAGCGGCAGGTAGAAACGTCCGTCGTGCTCAGGTTGAAGAAATAACGGGATATATAGGGGTTAGACCAATAGATTATACGAGACAGAGCATGGCATCTTTGGAAGGTTCAGACGGTTCAGGCTTGATTAAGAGGAACGCACCTTCTGTATCGCATATCCCGCAGTTCCTGAAGTCCGAGGTGAAGGATGCATTCGAGTTCCCTGACCTCGACACGTTATCGTTACTGCTCGGCATGAAGAGGCGCGAAGCGGAAAATGCGGTGATACGCTATAACGAGACCCGTGCAGGATGGAAAGTGCGAGACGTCTTCTGCACCAAGGAGACGAGAGAATTGGGGACGGAGATATTGAACATCCTCGCTTCCTATGCGATCACGAGAAATGGACGTGACAAGATTCTGACACTTACTCCGCAGCTCGATCGTGAGGAACTGCACAACAGGTTCAGCGACATTCGAGCGAGTGCCGAATGGAGAGCGCGCATCGGGGAGGAACGCATAGGGGCGCTCCGGGATATCCTGTCTAAAGCTGAGATAGAAAAGATGGATTTTGGGAAATCGCCGCTGATCGCGCTTCGTAGACGAGGGCTGGAAGATCGGATTACCGAGGCGTATGGCGATTTCGTGCGTGTCGCTGCTGCTGAAACGAAAGCGCAGGCAGGGGAACTCATGCGCACAGAGCATATCCTTCTCTTGATCAGTAATGGCGCCGAGGAGCGTGTGCTTGATGAGCCGGGCATTATACCTATAGATGCGGATACGCTCTCGGACCCCTGTGTGATCTATCCTGAGTTCGTGGTCAATTTGTTCATGGCGAAGAGGAAGGCAGTCGAAGCGGTACTCCAGCTCCTGACCGAGTTCAAGGACCTTCGCGATTCTTTGCTGTTTAGCGGTATCCAGGTAGCGGATCTGGAAGCGGTGAGAGAGCTTCTCGAGGCAGTAGAAGCGTGGAAGGGCAGAGGCGAGCCCAATTTCGATGCCGTGATTGCGAGGCAGGAAGAGGAGTTAAATCAGGCGGTAAAACGGATTATGAAGAGCGGCGGCGGGGCTGCGGATTTCAAAGGTTACCTGGACGACGTTTTGTTGAACCTCGCGGATGAGCTGCTGCTTACCGGTGAAGATCGTGCGATCCTCCGTGAAAGCGTGTATGAGAATTTGGAGCGTGGGCCGCCGTTTGAATTCTCGCGTGAGCAGATCGCGCTCTTGCGGGTACGGTACACCCGGAAAATGGAGGAGAGAAGATATTACCAGCTAAGAGAGTTTGCCACGCACCTGGCTCGGCAGAGAGAAGTGGTGAGTACTGCGCTCAAGAAGCTCTTTTATTTCGAGCTCATGCTCGCGAGTGCGCAGTTCAGCCACGACTTCGGATTAACTCTGCCTGAAATAGCCACTGGGGGGTTAGGCGTGATTATGGGCCGGAATCTCTTTCTGGTGGATGAGGAGCGGAGAGGGGGCGAGAAGGTCGTGCCCGTCTCCTATTCAGTGGGGGACGTGAATTTAGGCATCTTCGGCGCGACTCCGCATCCGGTAGCCATCCTCACCGGTGCGAACAGTGGCGGTAAAACCTGTCTGCTGATCATGCTCGCGAGCTTGATTATCCTCACTGAGCAGGGTCTGCCCGTGCCTGCGGAACGAGCAGAGGTGCCGTTGATGCCTTTGTATGTGTACCGGCGGAAGATGATAAAGCGAACCGGCTCGTTTGAATATTCGATGCGGGCATTGAGCCGGATATTCATGCGCGAAGGTGCGAAGGTGGTTTTAATCGACGAATTAGAGGCACTTACCGAACCGGGAGCTATGGGCCGGATCATGGCATCGGTATTAAACAACCTGCCCCGGGATACACTGGCCGTGATGATCACGCATTTGATTCACGAGCTCGTGCCGCATATCAGTATGAAGAAGGTGCGCGTAGATGGTATAGAGTCTGAGGGCTTGGATGCTGCCGGGAATATCAGGGTTGATAGACAGCCGCTCTTCAACCATATCGGGTCGAGCACGCCTGAGCTGGTAATCAAGAAGCTGCTGGGACACGTTAAGAAAGAGAAGTTAAAAGCGGTTTATGAAGAGATACTCAAGGTACTGGAGAAGGATAGAGGCGTGGGGTTGAAATAACTTTGGGTAATCCTGGTCGGGAATTCTGCAGAAGCGACATGAGAGTATTACAACTAAATACTTCCAAGCATACTTTTTATTTTGTACAAAAAGAAATCCTATGCTAAAAGGAAAACACTTTTCTTTATTGGATAATATAGAAGGTAAGAGATGGAAAAACCTGATAAAGGATTAGATTTAGGATTAGAGGCTAAGAGAATCAAGGGTAAAATAAAAGAATACGCGAGAAAGGCAGGCAATGAAGAAGAACTGAAGATAAAAGTTGAGGGCTTAATACAAGAAATAATTGCGAAATTTTTCCCGGAGGGAGAGGAGCCTGAGGTCGCTTACGAGCACCGAACGACGATCTCAGGAAAAAGAAAAGACGCACTTTATGGAACAGTTATTATTGAATATAAAGCACCGAGGAGATTGGATACGGGAAACGAATTTGTGAAAGCAAAGGAGCAAGTAGTAGAGTACATCAAAGAAGAAGCCGAGGGCGCTGCTGAAAATTTTGGTAAGTTCTTCGGGGTGATTTTGGATGGCTATAAAATCTCATTCGTGAAGTTCAGGAGGAACGAATGGGTGGCGAATGAGCCGACAGAAGTAAGCGAGGAATCGGTTTACAGGTTGTTGGAAGCAATCATATCGCTGAGAAGAAAAGCAATAGATGCGGATTTCTTATTAGCCGATTTTGGTCCTGAGAGCGAGACAAGTGAAAAGGTTATCTCCATTTTATGCGCAGCGTTAGAAAAGTCGACGTCTTCAAGAACATCGATGCTGTTTAAGGATTGGAGACGAGTATTTTCGCAGGTTTGTGCCTATTCGCCGAGCAAATTAGAAGGCTTGGTAGAGCATTACGGAGTAGCAAAAGGAAAGAGCGTGGATGTTGAGATGTTGATGTATGCAGTTCATACGTATTACACGCTCGTGATGAAATTGTTAACTTCAGAGGTGATTTCGTATTTCAATCCTGTTTTTGGATCGCCGTTACAGAGAATAGAGAATGCGTATTACCGAAGTAGAGAAGAGTTAAAGGACGAGTTGCTCGATCTGGAGGAAGGCGGGATAATCGCAAAAATAGGTATAAGGAACTTTCTCGAAGCTGACTATTTTGCATGGTATTTAGACGAATGGAGCGAAGATGTAGTGGCAGGTGTGATGGATATAGTAAAGAAATTGAGTGAGTATGACCCAGCAACGGTTGAATTAGATCCTGATAGAGTGAAGGATCTGTTTAAGCGGTTGTATCAGAATTTAGTGCCAAAGCAGGTGCGGCACGACCTTGGCGAATATTTCACGCCGGATTGGCTTGCGGAACTTGTGCTCAAGGAAGTGGAATACGATGGCAATGTAGAGAAAAGAGTTCTCGACCCTGCTTGTGGTTCCGGGACGTTCCTCGTACTAGCAATAAAGGAAGTTAAGGATTATGCGGAGGAGCATTTCGTAACTGATAAGAGCGAGCTGTTGCGGAAGATAGTAGGGGATGTCGTTGGTATTGACTTGAACCCGTTAGCGGTTCTGGCATCGAGAGCGAATTATGTAATCGCGTTAGGTGATTTAATCAGATACATCCCAAGGGAAGGGATAGAAATTCCGGTTTATCTGGCTGATTCCATTCTGGTGAGCAGGAAGATGAAGTTTACGGGAGAATGGGAGATTTATCTAACGACAAGTGTAGGTGAGTTTTCTGTTCCTCATGACGTGATTGATAAAAACTTGCTGCCCAATGTTTTGGGTGTGATAGAAACTTGTGTGAGAGGTGATTATAGTGAAAGTGAATTTGAGAAGCTGATAGAGAAGGATATTGGAGGGTTAAAAGAGGACAGCATAGCTACTCTAACGGAACTCTACGCTAAAATAAAGAATTTGGAAAAGGAAGGTAAGAACAGGATTTGGACGAGGTTGTTAAAAAATTCATTTGCTCCTTTGTTGATGGGTAAATTTGATTTTGTGGTGGGTAATCCACCATGGGTGAATTGGGAGAGCTTGCCGGAGCATTACAGAGAAGATACAAAGAAGCTTTGGGATTATTACGGGTTATTAGAAAAAACGAAAGGAATGGGCTTGGGCAAGGTTCGCCTCTTGATCCATCCGTTGTTTACAGCAAGGTGCATTGATAGATATCTGAAGACAGGGGGAAAATTTTCTTTCCTGATACCTTTTACAACTTATAAGACACAGGCGGGTGCAGGTTTCAGAAAGTTTCTGGTAAAAGGCTACTGGAAAGACAAGAAGGCAAATTCTCCATGCAAAGTCTTGAAGATTCACGATTTGGTCACGCTTTATCCTTTTGAAGGCGCGATTAACAGAACATCTTTAATAGTTATTGAGAAGAAGGGCGAGACTGAGTTCCCGATTCCTTGCGTGATGTGGAACAATCCAAGAAGTAGAGGGATGGATCAAGAGGCGAACCTTGAGGAAGTAACAGAAGCAACAAAACAGTTCGATATGATTCTGGCCCCGATAAGAATAGGAAAGGCGAATGTGAATATGCCTTGGATGATTATCGGCGAAAGAGTTTATGATATCCTTCAAAGGATAATGAGGCCTTCGGAATACAAAGCGCATGCCGGGGTTTGCACATGGGCAGATGGGATTTTCTGGATCAATATTTTGTCAAAACAACCCTCTGGATTTTTAGTTTCTAATGTTGGTAAAACCGCAAAAGCAACTACAAAGAAAATTACGCAACTGGTTGATTCAGAATTTATTTTTCCGGTTTTACGAGGTAAAAATCTTAAAAAGTGGTATGCGAGAAGCGAAGGTCACATTTTGCTTCCAATTTCTTCTAATGGGGAAATATTAACAGACGAGGAATTAAAGATAAATTATCCTAATACCTATTCTTATTTCTTTGATTTTTCAAAGGAACTTAGAAGAAGATCAGGTTACAAACAGCTACTTGAAAAATCCAATAAACCATTTTATTCGGTTCTCAGAAGCAAATATGCTATTATGCCTTACAAAGTAGCGTGGAAACATATTTCAGGAAAAATCTCCGGGAAGGCTCTATTTGAATGTTCCGTTATTTCAGAAGAAGAAAAAACTATTATTCCTACTCATGGGGTTATAAATATTGCATGCGAAAGCGAAGATGAGGCACATTATATCTGTAGCATCTTGAACTCTTCTTTTGCATCATTAATAGTCATGTCATACTCTTTAGAAGTTCATTTATCCTATGATATATTGCAAAATGTATATGTTCCAAAATTCAACTCCAGAGACAAAATCCACCTTAAATTAGCAGAGCTCTCCAAGAAGGCACATGCGTTAGCTAAGCGATATTACGAGCAAGACGATTTGGAAGCACAAGGAGGGCTAAAAGAAGTGGGGGAGGAAATTGATCGGATTGTTGCGGGATTGTATGGGATTACGGATGAGGAGTTGGAGGAAGTGAGGAAGACGTTGAGGGTTTTGAAGGGGGAGGATGTTGTAGAATTGGAAAAAAATTAGAATGAGCAAATAGATATATTTATATGGGGCAAAAATAGAGAGAAGGTATATAAGATGGTAGAATTAGAAGATTGGTATTACAGGTACAGTGCTTGGTCATTTAGTAAGCATCGGCTTTGGGATCTATGCAAACGGGCATACTACTATAGGTATATTGGAATTGCAATGAAGGAATCTGAGAATTTAGACATACCACAACTGAAGAAGCTAAAGGATCTTAATTCCAGATTTGCTTTGCAAGGGAAATTAATTCACGAAGTTCTTGAGAACCAAATAGGGCAACATTATCTTGGGCGGGGAATGAGTGAAAATGGTGCAAAGATACAATATACTCAGAGAGTCGAGCAATATAGAAAGAAGGCAAAAGAAACGCTTATCGAGTACTTCAATGGGGAAACGATAGATGAAAAATTTTTTGATCTCATCCGAGCAAATGGGTTGGACCAAATCAGCATGTTTTTTGGAGTGATTTGGCCACAATTAAAGGATTTGGAGTATTTGAGACATGAAAAATTCGACAGATTCAAAGTAGGTAATGTAGAAGCTATTGTTAAAGTCGATTATATAAGCAAAACAAAAGATGATAAATTAGTTGTCTCCGATTGGAAGACAGGTGCAGATAATGAGGAGTATGAAAGTGACCTGCAAATCGGAACATACGTATTGTGGGCAATGGAAAACTATGAAAAAGAGCCTGAAGAGATTAGGAGTGAATTGATCTATTTAACAACAGGTGTTATGCGGTCGTATGAATTTTCGGTGAAACAGTTAGAAGAAATTAAGAGAAAGATTGTAGAAGACTTTGAAATCATGAATAAAACATATGATATTGACTATTTTCCGCCAGATCCAAACCCTAAAAAATGCCTTAGCTGTCAATTTGCTACTGTGTGTCCTCATTCAATGGCTATTGAACAATTAAATAGGTGATAATAGTGGACCAAAGAATGGTAGTACTATCTGCCTTGTACTTCCTGAATGAAAATAAATCGCCTATCTCACCTGAAAGTATTCGTCACCTAAGAGTTATGCTGAGCCTGTTCAATGAGGAGATTTTATCCGAGGATGAATATTACCAAATCCTTGATACATTAGCAGATGGGGGATATATAACACGAAAAGATGGTAAGATAGAAATAACTCGTACTGGCATTGCATTGGTTCATTCTTTGGGAAAAAGAATTATTGGTCAAACACCTTTTGATAGATTGTCTAAGCTGATAAATGGCTACAATAGTGAGAAAACTACCGAATACATGGAAAAAATCGGGAAAAAATTGAAATCTCTTCACGAGGTAAAAAGAAATAAAACCAAAGAGATAGACAAATCTTTAATTCGAGCGGTTGGTATAATCACAAAAATTGAACATAAATATACTGAGTTGTTTGCTCAAGAGTTTAAACTTAGTCGAGAAGCAATGAGAGATGAAGAGGCTCTTGATCGTGAAATTGGCTATTTTAGAAACAAATTTTTAAAGTCTAATGGGCATCCAGTTATTACTCATAGAGAAAATGATTTGTTATGGGTAACCGGTTTTACTGAGATAGATTCAATTACGCTCTTCAATAAAGAACACGACTTTCTTAAAAGAGAAACAATAAACCGAGAGGATGCATCTGGCTGGAATTTGTTATTAGCTTCAACTATTCTGGAAAAATGGTTACGAAAATTAGGATATATACGCTCACGCTGGCCTGGTCGCACTTTCATAAGATATCAAAATTTTGAAAGTGTAAGTACCAATGCCGGGATATTGAGAGAGTATGATGCTATGCATCTCGATTTTATAGAATTAAAAGACAACCATGTTTTTGTTTGGATAGAAACTTACACATCGCCCATGAAATCAGTATTAGATTTTCTAAATGAAAAGATTAAGGATAATGCCGATAAACAAGGAATATTGAGCACTTTAAACGGTCTCAAACTGAGAATTGCTCCTTCTGGTGTTGAAATTGAATTAAAAGATGTTCTTTTAAATAAAGATTTAACAAAAGAAATAATTCCAACAACAGATCTAATCTTTAAAGAATATTGGAAAACAGAGTATAGAATTGAACTATCTCAAGAAATTCAACCAATTCTCATTATTAAAGGTTGGGATGGAGATTTATATTATCCCGCTGAGATGGTCTTTATCGATAGATATTCTCTTGAA
>RXIE01000074.1 GCA_004212135.1 Candidatus Methanophagales archaeon ANME-1-THS
GTTCGCATCGTCCACGCCGAAACTCTCTGCAGTCGGCAGTGCGAAGGTATGGGGTGCGGCTGCGAGGAGGAGAGCAGCGAGTACTCCGGCTGCTAACCTCTTTATTCCTTTATACATCTATCCCTCCACCTCTTGCTTTTTGAGAACAGTTATATTATGCTTGCTCGTCGTACCGTATAGGAACGTATCAGATGATAGGAAACGTAGACTATGTTGGTAATACGCCATTTAAACCTTCCCTGGAGCCACAGATAATTAGCTATTATTATACCTATCGCTTGACTATATTAACAAATTTATTGTTATAATTTGGCGATTTCTATTTCAACATTATAGAGCAATAATGCTATAAGCGTCTACAAACTGCGATTATAGAGATAGAGAAGATATTGTTTTATAGCTCTTCACGTCTATACTCCTGTAATGCGATAACCGTCAGCTATCATTACAATGCTGGATTCTTTCTTGGATTTTGGTCAGGTTTTTTTATCAATATCGCAGCGGGGATATTTGAGGTTTAGGGGTAGGGTTCTTCTTATATGCGATCGTTAAAGTACTGAAGGAAGTAACAAACTCTCTCAGTCCCGGGTCGTACAATTAACCAAAATACTTATCATATGGTAATTACGACCAGGCGTGTGGCATAAAACTAAAGATACCTGGACGGTCAATTACTTATACAGTATTCACGATGGATAACCAATCATGGTAATCGTAGTCGGTTCGGGAGCGGGGGGTGCGACAGTAGCGAAGGAACTGGCTGCTCGTGGTTTGACGGTCATTTTAATCGAGAAGGGGCCCGTGGTCGAGGAGCGGGACGCATTCAAGCATTATGCGAACGTTGATGCAGAAGTGCATATTATGCGAACGATCTGTTTGGGGGGGACCACGGTCGTATCCGCGGGTAATGGGGTGCGGTGCCTGGACGCGGAATTGAGAGCGGTGGGAATTGACCTGAGCGAGGAATTTGAGGAGACTGAGAAGGAACTTGGGGTTGGTGTTCTTCCCGATTCTCTTTTTGGTGACGGTACGCGGAAGATTATGGAAGCTGCAACGGATCTGGGCCTGGAGGTGCAGAAGATGCCGAAGTTTATCGACCCTGCGAAATGTAAAGCTGACGGTCGGTGCTCGTTTGGCTGTCCGGAGGCTGCAAAATGGAGTGCGTTGAACTTCGTGAAGCAGGCAAAACGGCTTGGTGCAACGATACTCACGAACATGCCAGTTGACGAGGTGATCGTGAAGAGCGGTGAGGTAGCAGGTGTGCGATGCGGAGATCGGATCTTCACCGATGATACGGTCGTTCTTTCCGCGGGCGCCCTGGAGACGCCGCGATTATTGGAACGGGCAGGACTACCCACTTCAGCGTCGTCCTTATTTGTGGACACCTTTACGACGATCGGCGGGGTTCTGGAAGGCATTGGATTTAACAAGGAAGTGACCATGAATGCACTCATCAGATTTGACGATTTTATCCTTTCGCCCCATTTCTCAAGACGCCTCGTCGAGAGCATGGAACAGCGTGGAATTGCAGCTTCGCCCGAGGACATGCTCGGCATCATGGTAAAGATAAAAGATGATGAGGTGGGCGTTATCAATGAGCAGGTCGAGAAGGGTGTGACAAACCGTGATGCGGTCCTCCTCTCAGAAGGTGCGGCGGTTGCAGGCTCGATCCTTGAGGAAGCGGGCGTTGATCCTGCAACTTTTGTTGCTACACCGCTCAGGGGTGCGCATCCAGGCGGAACGGCAAAAATCGGCGTTGCGGTTGATACTCGTCTGGAGACCGGAGTGAGCGGGTTGTACGTGATGGATGCCTCGGTGCTTCCAGCCGCGCCCGGTGCACCTCCTTTACTCACGATTGTGGCATTAGCGAAGTACGGTTCGAAGCTCATAGGGTAAGCTTGTAGCCAGTTCTTCGCAGCTTTATATATCCAACGGACCAAAGTGGGTTTTAATACATACATGAAGGTTGAAGTTCGGTTCTTTGCACGCTGCCGTGAGGTTGTCGGTGAGAAGGTCAAGGAGCTGGAGGTGGAGGAGGGCATGAAGCTCCAGGATTTTATCGACCTTCTGCTTACCAGGTACCCAGAGCTGCGAAAAGTGCGATTGATCGTATCGCGGAACCATAACTATGCGCCGCTCGATGAGGAATTAAAAGAAGATGACGAGCTTGCGGTTTTTCCACCGGTGAGTGGAGGCTGAGTGGATGATTACGAACGAGGATTTCTCGATTGACGAGCTGGTCCGGGGAATGAAAAAGCCTGAGATCGGTGCGATCGTCACCTTCTTAGGCGTGGTGCGAGCGGACGCGGGTCTAAAAGGGCTGAACGTGGAGATCTACGAGGAGATGGCAGAGCAGGAATTGAGGAGACTGGAACGAGCAGCTCGTGAACAGTTCGAGATCGAAGCAGTGGAGATTGTCCATCGAGCAGGCTCACTGAAGGTCGGTGAGAATATCGTAGTCATCCTTGTGGGCGCGAAGCACCGAAAAGAGGCCTTCCAGGCTTGCGAGTACCTCATAGACGAGTTAAAGAAGCGCGTGCCTATCTGGAAGAAGGAGCTGGAGGAGTAGCAACCTGTACCTTCTCTAACCGCTCCACCTGCTCCCAAACCGTCCGCCCAGACTCGGTCAGGTGGTATATTAAGAAATTACCCTCTTTTGTGTACTCGATCAGCCCGGCGTCTTTCAGCAGCTTCAGATGATAGGAAAGCTTCGAGTATTCGCAATCCAGTAGTTCGACGAAGACACAGACACAGAGGTCTGCTCTATACAATGCCTTCAGGATTTGTATTCGTATCGGGTCAGCGAGGACCTTTAAGAGTGCGACGGTAGCGCGGGCGTCTTCATGCATGACCGCTCTCACCTGTGCTATGATCTCCGGGGATAGCTTGTAAGAAGGCGGTATTTTACAGGTAAGTTCTTAATATACCACCTGACCGAGTCTCTTTTTTATCGCTACTGTCTTCTCCATCTTTTCAGGTCCATCCATTCCAATTTTTACCCCCTCTCTTCCAGGGATATTTGTCAGTGGCTTCACTCCATTCATACCATACCCAAAATTGATTGTGTTCTTGATTCGGATTTGATGCTCGAGCTTTAAAAGGTTTTTGAGACTACCTATCTATCCGCCAATTATATCAGGATTGTGCCATCTACTTACTTCTCTCCGCTCTGTTGGCGGCTCTCCCCTCTTCATTGTGTTTACATATCTTCTCAGCGCAGTAGCCATGTAGGTTGCCGCAGTGCTCAGTAGCCAGCTTTTTATGAAACCCCCTTTCGTGGTTTTGTACCTCCTCAAGAGCTCAGGCAAGATATTCAGATCGTGCTCGATGCATTCACCCATGAGCTGCCAGTGCTCCGGCGTCATCTTTGCTATGGTAAAGGTCTCTTCGCTATCCAACGTAGAGCCGTACATTGAAACGAAGTTCATCGGCACGATGAGGGAGGGAGTACCTTTCAAATCCTCGACCAGTTCTATGCTCTTGATGATGTCATCCGCAGTCTCTCCCGGAAGCCCATTTATCAGCGTTGCCGCGTTGAACCACTTATTATCATCCAGAATACCAAAAGCTTGTTTGACTATCTCCGGCCACTTCTCAGGGGGTGAGGGTAAGGCTTTACCGCGCATGTGCTTCGCAATCAGCCGCTCGCTTCCCGTCTCTATGCCGGTTTGTGTGCCCAGCCAATCCTGATCGAGCATAGAATAGCAAATCTCTGAGAATACCTTGAGTAGCCCGGGATTATGATAAACTGTGGCGAGAGCTAGATGGCTCGTTCCAATACTCATTATCCCGTCAATAGATGCAACACGCTTGATTAGATTAAGAACACGCTCCTCATCTGGTGTTATCCCTTTGGCACCATAACGCAGGATATCCTCGGAATGCAGGCATATTGAGAGCTGTCCCGCTTTTATATTTGTTTTTACATCCTCTGCGATATGCTCCAGGGATTGAAAGCGGAGCCTCTGCATGCCCGGCGTGCAGAACGAGCAGCCTCTTCCGCATCCCCTGCCTATCTCGACCAAGCCATGAATAGTAGCACCAAGGATGTTTGGTATCTCCTCAAGGTTTGGCTCTTTCCCCTTTATTATCCTCGGCAGTTTTTTACCCCCCAGTATGGATTCAAATAATTCAGGAACGGTAAGTTCTCCCTCACCAAGATGGACATAGTCAATATTCAATTTGTCCATAATCCGTTCATCTGCTAACTGCCATGCAGCTTTTCCGCCTGCCACCACGATCTTCTCTTTCATGACCTGCTTTCGCATCAATGCAAACAATTTCACCCGATTGTAGGGCGGTCCAGTATTAACAAGGTCAACAAACTCCGAGGTGGGTGGATTGATGCCTAAGAAGTCGTGCCCGGTAATTCCGATTATTTCCGTTCTACTGCCAGCTACCTTCTCCAGATCCTTCGGGTGAACCACCGCGACTTCATCCGCACCAAATACTTCTGCTAAGGATGCCTCTATAACTCTGAGTCCGAAATCGGCATACACCGCTCTCCCGTTTTTCCTCGGCACCGGTGGAGAGAAAACGATGAAATAGAACCAATCGGGGATAATGCCCTGTGGCATGCAGGTGGAGAATCCCACAAAGATTCCCCAGCGGTACCTGCTCATCATGGTTTCATCCGCGGTCAGCACGATTTTCGGGCTACTCGTCGTCTTTTGGAAGAACGTGCAACGGTTCTGCATCTTTCTTCTTCCTCCTCCCGAGCCTCATTCTCGGCGTTTTCTACCCTTCCAGGGCATGCGCTCCGCTCCTCAAAGTGCGTATATGACCGGTATTGGCTCTTTCTGATACCTTCTACCGCCTGTGTTCCTTAGCACCGGGCTCAGAAGCGAGATAATCGCCAAAGTAGGCATACGCCCTCGCACGACAGCCACCACAGACGTACTTGTATTTGCAACCCCCACAGATTCCTTTGAGCTGGTCTCGGTCTCGCAACTGTTCCAGTACCTCCGCGTTATGCCATACCGGTGCGAAGCCGTCTTTCAGCACATTCCCCACCTTTATCGGCATGAACACGCACGGCTGAATGTCCCCGTTGTGCTCTATCGAGCAGTATAAGCGCCCTGCACCGCACCCACCGATGAAGTCAGTCAGGGCGACCGTCTTACTTTTTAAATCAAAAGCGGCGAAATGTGATACGGGAACGACCTCACCTTCTCCTTCGTACGCTTCTTCAAGTGCAACGCGTGCATATTCGGGTGCGGTACAGAAGATCTCCAGACCGCTCCTCTTCATCATTTGATCATACAGATACAACAGCACCTCTTCTCGTTCCTCTGAGGATAGATCCAAATTCCATCGCTCGCGGCCACCACCGACCGGAATGAAATTAAAAGCGATGAAGCGGTCAACACCGACATCTCTCGCTAACTCCACCATTTCAGGAACATACGCCCTATTGTTCTGCATCACGGTCATCGCCATGCCCGTCTTAATTCCTTCTGCAATGCAATTCCTTAATCCTTCTAATGTTCGATCAAATGCTCCTTCAACGCCTCTTATAGAATCGTGGACCTCACGAGGACCGTCGAGACTCACCTCGGCATACTTCACGCCACACTCGTTCAATTTCCGCGCCACTTCTCTCGTAATAAGCGTTCCATTCGTTGCGATGGTAACATACAGGTACTTCGACGCGGCATACGAAGCGACCTCGAAGAAATCGTGTCGCATCAGCGGCTCGCCACCTGAGAACGAGAGTGCCGCCACACCTGCGTCATACAACTGATCCACAACCTCTTTTCGCTCCGCGGTGGTGAGTTCGTCAGGCGCTACTTTCCCCGCTTCTGCATAGCAATGTGTGCATCGTAAATTGCAGGCCTTTGTGTAATCCCAGACGACTAAGAAAGGTGCATGTAACTTCTGAGGTTTGGTTATTCCGTATTCTGCAATCCCCCGGATTATATTTGCAATTCCACGTTGAACGGACCGGTCATTCAAGTAGTTAAGAATCCGCTCTTCGCCCACCTCAAGCTTCTTTGCACCGCTTTTTATCGTAGTTCCAAGGAGAAATGCATGGAATTGACACCGGATGCAGGTCTGCGTCTCGGTTCCCGCGAATATAGCAAGCGCTTTCTCCAATGAGTCACCCTTTGAGAGGGAACGCAGAATATATCTCGCGATCGGGTTTTCTAACGCCCTCTTTAAGGAGCCAATTACATCAGGGATTTGATCCCCCTTCTTCTCCTTCTTCTCCTCATTCATGGTACCTCCTCCCTCCTCGTAGTATTATATATGATATATGCTAGTATTTCAAAAATATTTTAAATACTTTAGAGATATAGGTAACCATGGGAATGAAATTATGCTTGATATCACCGCCGTGTGAATCGGATGTGAAGCGGGTTCTTGAGGTTACCTTACCACCGCTCGGCCTGGCATACCTCGCTTCCGTCCTGCGTGGCGAGCACGACGTGGAGATACTCGATGCACTTGCCCTCAACCATTCGCTGGCAGACCTGAGAAGGAGATTAGAAGCGAGCATGCCGGATGTGGTTGGCATTACGTCGGTCACCTCAACCATTTACAATGCTTATGCCGTGGCGAGGGTTGCAAAGGAGGTGAACGAGAACTGCATCGTGGTGGTCGGAGGTCCGCATGCAACCTTCATGGCGAGGCAGATCCTCGAAGAATGCCCCTTCGTTGATGTCGTCGTGAAAGGCGAGGGCGAAAGAGCAATGAAGCTGCTCGTCGAGGCACTGAGCGAAGGCAGGAGCATCGAGGACATAAAGGGTATCGCATTCAGGAGGAATGATGTAATTGCGGAAACTGAGCCGATGCCCCTGATCGAGAATCTTGATGCGCTCCCCTTTCCGAGCAGGGACTTACTGCCGAACGAGAAATACCGTGCGGGAAGGACCGTGTACACAACCATGATGACCAGCCGCGGGTGCCCGTTCACCTGCATCTTCTGCTCCTCAGCCCGGATCTTTGGCAATAAATGGCGTGGACGGAGCCCTGAAAACGTTGTTGCGGAGATAAAAGAGGTTATCGAGACCTATCGCATAAAGACCATTGAGGTTCTTGACGACACCTTCACCTTTAACAGAGAGCGAGCAGCCCGGATAGCGGATACGATCATTGACGAGGGTCTGGATGTCATCTGGTCCGCGTCGTCACGGGTGAATACCATCACGAGAACACTTGCCGAGAAGATGAAAAGAGCGGGCTGTCGTGCGATTTATCTCGGCATAGAGTCGGGCTGCCAGCGGATGCTTGATCGAATAAACAAGGGCACCACGCTTGAACAGGCTCGTAACGCGGTAGAAATTGTAAAAAAGGCGGGTATGCAAACGGTCGGCTCGTTCATCATTGGCATACCAGGCGAGACTGCGGACTGCTTGAAGAAGACGATAACGTTTGCGAAGAAGATCGGCATCGACTTTGCACAGTTCACCCTCCTCACTCCGTATCCAGGAACGGCGATTTTTACCATCGCGGATAAGAATGGCTGGCTCATGACGAAGGACTGGTCAAAATATACGACGCTCAATCCCGTGATGAAGATACCAGGTTTCGGTGCCGAACAGCTCGCTACGTTTCTTCGAAGGGCTTATCTGAGCTTCTACCTCAGTCCAAAAGTTATATGGAACCAGCTCAAGCGCAGGCAGTTCAAATTCGTACTGAAGGAGATTACCAGTGCGATAAATTACACGGGGCGATTAGAGCGATAGGGGAGGTGTCTGCATTGCGGAAAGAAGAAAGCTGGTATCAACTGCCTGTGGAACAGGTTTTTGAAGCTTTACATTCAAGCCGTGAGGGACTCACATCCAACGAGGCGAAAGCACGACTTGAAGATTATGGCTATAACGAGTTGAAGTTCAAGAAGCGAAGTCCACTCATCCGGTTCCTCATGCAGTTTCACAGCTCGTTAATCTACGTCCTGCTCGTTGCCGCTCTCGTTACCATTATGCTGGATCTGTGGATGGACGCTACGGTTATTCTCGCGGTGGTCTTCGCCAACACGATAATAGGATTCATTCAAGAGGGTAAAGCTGAAGTTGCGGCTGAAGCACTGAAGAAGCTGATGACGCCGACGTGCACGGTACTGAGAGATGACGTGAAGAAGGTTATACCTGCACGGGAATTGGTTCCCGGGGATGTGGTTCTGTTGGGCGCAGGAGATAAGGTACCGGCGGATTTGCGGCTCTTCTACACGAAGAATATGGGTGCCGATGAGGCGGCGCTCACTGGAGAATCCGTACCGGTAAGGAAGATTATCGACCCGATCCCAAAGCCGAATAGAGTACCCGCGGATCAGTACTGCATGGCGTTCAGTGGCACGTTTATCACCCGCGGCTCTGGCAAGGGTATTGTAGTGGGAACCGGCGAGCACACCGAAATTGGCAGAATTGCAGCACTTATGAAAGCGACCCGAGAAACTGTCACACCCCTTATGAGAAAGATGGCGGACTTCACTCGATTCTTGGTCATCGCTATCCTCGCAATAGCCGCCTTTAATTTTATACTGGCGGCACTCGTTGGTTTTCGACTCGAGTATTCGTTCCTTGCCTCGGTCTCTTTAGCAGTTGCTGCGATTCCGGAGGGGCTGCCCGCGATACTGACCATAACCTTAGCGTTTGGTGCAATGACCATGGCACGGCGAAATGCGCTCATCAAGAATTTGCCCGCGGCTGAAACACTGGGAGTCACGACGGTTATCTGCACTGATAAAACGGGAACACTCACCAAAAACCAGATGACCGTATCGAGGATATACTGCGGGGGAAGGTATTTACCGTTAGTGGTGTTGGTTATAAACCAAAGGGGGAGTTCTTTCTCGAGAATAACGCAATTAACCCAGAACAAGAGGGTAGAGAGCTGATTGAGACGTTGAGAGCAGGTTATCTGTGTAACAATGCCACACTCCTCGAGGGTGAAGAAAAAGAAGGGGGATACCGCATTATAGGAGATCCCACAGAAGGCGCTTTGGTTGTCTCTGCACGCAAAGCTGGTGTTACCCAGCGGCTTCCTCGACTCGACGAGATACCGTTTGTCGCTGAGGAGCAGTACATGGCGACCCTACACAAAGGCACCGATTGGAATGCAATCTATGTGAAAGGCTCGCCAGAGCGAGTTTTACGATTCTGCAAAAGCCAACTGGTCAGGGGAAGTAGTGAGCCTCTACGCAGCGATGAGATACTGGCAAAGGCCGGTGAGATGGCGGGAGAAGCCTTGCGGGTTCTTGGTATGGCATATAAGCTCGTGCCCGGAGATAAAAAGGAACTCAATTCTGAGGATCTGGAAGGGCTGACGTTCCTCGGACTCCAGGGGATGATTGATCCACCCAGAGACGAAGCAATTGAAGCAGTTCAGAAATGCAAACGTGCGGGAATCCGCGTGGTGATGATCACGGGAGACCATGCGGAGACGGCAAAAGCTATCGCACAGCAGTTGGGGTTTAGCGAGGATGCGGATAGGGTATTGACTGGAGAGGACCTCTCACGAATGAGTGATGATGCATTGTATGAGGTTGTAAATACCGTTTCGGTCTATGCCCGCGCCTCTCCAGAGCACAAGTTCAGAATAACCACGCAGTTGCGAAGGAGAGGGGAGATTATCGCCGTCACGGGCGATGGTGTGAACGATGCTCCCGCGCTCAAGGCTGCGGACATAGGGATAGCTATGGGGATAACCGGAACTGAGGTGAGCAAAGAAGCCGCGGACATGATTCTCACCGATGATAATTTCGCCAGCATCGTCGCCGCGGTAGAAGAGGGCAGGCATGTCTACGAGAATATTCGAAAAGTCATTCTCTACACGCTTCCGACCAATGGTGGAGAGGCCCTCCTGGTGTTGGGCGCGATATTACTCGCTCCATTTGTCCCGCTCTTTAACCCTCAGCTCGGGGGCCGGCTTCCCATCGAGCCCATACAGATCCTTTATATAAATTTGGTTGACGCGGTTGCGCTCGCCTTAGCGCTCATCAGGGAGCCAAAGGAGAAGGGATTGCTCGAAAGACCGCCTCGCAATCCCAAGGAGCGAATCACGGATAGTCCGTTCTTCAAGAAACTCACCATCGTCTCACTGGTCATGGCGGTCGCAGGCTTCCTGATGTTCTACCTGATAGGCACCGGCACCCCAGAGTCGCTCGACGAGTTGCTCCTGACACAGGCACAGACCGCAGCATTCACGACGGTGATACTCGTCCACCTCTGCTACTTCTTTACCGCCCGATCAGTCACGGAGTCTGCGTTTACATTCAGTCCTTTCTCAAATAAATGGGTACTGATCGGCGCTGCCACAACACTCGGACTGCAGCTTACTATAATCTACGCACCACCCTTTATCGGCATCAACCCCTTGAGAACTGCACCCTTACCAGCCGCGTGGTGGATCACCATGATTGCCCTCGCGCTCCCGATGTTCTTCATCATCGAGCTTGAGAAGTGGCTGACAAAGCGATTGGGAGAGGGAAAAAGAAGAAAGAGAAGGTTGTTTCCACAACCTTCTTAGAGTGAGGATAGGACGCAGGGGATGACTTCACCGAGTGGCACGTTCGCACCGAAGAAGACGATCCTTCCCAGAATCTCGCCGATGAACGCACACGCAAACACGAGCATCACCATAAAAGACGCTTTTGCGATAGAGTTCTTCACGAGTGCCACGGCAAGTGCTGCCAGGCAAACGAGTACCAGACCGATGCCAATTACCACGCGTAACCAGAGGAATGGAGCGTGTTCACCCGCGAGCATATCCTCCCGTGCTGCGTCTTGTGCACTACGTGCTGCTTCTGTCCCTGCAAGGGGCACCATCGTTATGTTTGAGTACAGTGCGACGCCCAGAACCACCACCATTACCAGTACAATGCCCACGGTAGCCCAGAGGAAGCTTGTAAATGGCTTACCAGCTTCCTTTTTTTTCACGAGGTATTTCACTGAAAGAACTGCTGCGACTGCTGTTACACCGACGAGCAGCGAGGTAACGAGGAAGTAGAGTACGGTTGATGGCTGGTTCCACGCAGGCATACCGAGCATCATGTATGACCGTGCACTGACACCGAGGTAGCCCAATCCCGCAAGAGCACCAAGGATACCAACAGGCTTCCTGAGCGCCATAAATTTCTCTGTTATCTTCGGGATCACCGGGAACCACTTGAGACTGCCGTAAGAAGGCTCAAAGAGCCACAGCACGGTATATATCACCGCTAAGATGACAAAGCTTGTAAGCGCCAGTACTTCTCTGCTCAGCCAAGAAGTAGCTAAGTTGGTATTCATCGTCATCATCGCCTGGAGCGGTCGTGCTTCATGTGAGAGCATCGCTATCATACCAATCACCGCGACCGGGACAGGTACCCATGCCCCGGTCTCGAAGAACTGTGCATCCTCGTTGCCCTTCGCGAGGAAGTCCGCAATGAGCACTGCGATCAGTGCGCCAACCGCCGTCTGGCTGAATACCGTGAAAATAACGTAGGGTATCTCGCTCATCTTTTATACCTGCACTTCTATCAAACTTCTCGCTGCTCTCTCCTGCGTTGTCATCTCACGTATATCTCCCGCATTCAGTGCTTTGGTGGTGCACGAGGTAGCGCAGGAAGGTTTTGGCTCGCTCTGTATTATAACTCCATTTGCATCTTTCTCCTGTTTAAATGGAACAACGCAGAACGTGCACTTGTCCATTATGCCCTCGTATTCCTTGAGGTCAGCGGGCAGGTCATGGGGATACTGTGGAGCCCCGAAAGGACATGCCCAGCCACAATAACCGCAGCCGATGCACTTATCCTTATCATGCAGGACTATACCATCTTCTCGCTTGAATATCGCCTTTACCGGACATGCTCGCTCGCAAGCGGGAATCGTGCAGTGCATGCAGCCCATCGAGACGAAGTACTTCTCCACAGCGGGATATTCGCCCCTTTCTACCGTTATCACTCTCCTTCGCCGTGTACCATGGGGCACTCCATTCGCGGTCTTACAGGCAACTTCACAGGCAGCACAGCCTATGCAGATATCACGATCGAATCCGAATTTCAATATGCTCATTTCAATCACCTCACTTATACACCTTCACGCATACATCTTCCATCATTGCCCCCATGCCTGGATCTTTCAAGGCGAGCAATTCGTCAACGGTAACTGTGGGTATGAGGTCTCCGTCGCATGAGCCTATGCGATAGGCATCCTTCGCTTCTTTGCTCCAGTGTCCAAAGCCGTGATCAACTGCGATGCAGTCGGGTCTTATCCCCTCGGTAACCTTTGCCTTCACCCTGATCTTCCCCGCTCGGGACTCGACGGATATGTATTCTCCATCTCTGATCCCCAGCTTCTTCGCGGTCATGGTGTTAATCAGCGCCCTGTTTTCTTCCCAGATCTCAGTCAGCAACGGATTGTTCTGGGTAGTGGTTTGAATGTTCTGCGGTGGGCGGTAGATTATGTAATAGTAGGGATACTCCGTGGAGGGCTGCTCTCGTTTCGGCTTCCAGGCTGGCAGTGGATCATAGCCGTTTTGCTCGAGCACCGTTGAATAGAGCTCAATCTTCTTGCTCGGAGTGCCAAAGCTCTCCTTAGGAACAAATGGCTTCGGATCGCCGAGCAGGCCATTGGGGCTCTTCTTGAGCTGGTCTAAGGAATAGCCAACCGCGGCCAGTTGCTTCTCAAACCATGCGGTGCTGCTCACGCCTTCGAAGTAGTTTCCAAGTCCCATCTTCTTCGCGAGCTCTGGAATAATCGCGCCAAAGCCTTTGGTATCATAGAGCGGCTTGACCACCGGTTGCTGGATTGCGATCTGGGGATAAAGCGCAAAGTATTCCCTTGGTACTACTGAGGTTGCCTCAAGATAGCAGTGCTCGGGAAGTATCACATCTGCGAGCTGTATCATCTCAAATGGCAGCACATCGATAACCGCGAGGAACTCGAGCTTCTTGAATGCTTCAAGTGCGCGCTCCGGGTTCGGGAATGCGAGTAAATTGTGCTTCCTCACCAGTGCTGCTTTGAGCTCGTAGGGTTTGCCGGATAGAACGCCTTCGACGAAGGTTGCGAAACTTCCCTTGCCCGTGGCTTGTAAGAGGGGGAATTTCTCCATACCGTCTATCCGCTCCTTCATCTTCGGTGGATATGCAGGTGCGGGAAATGCCACCTCGAAGCTCGGGAATGCGGGCTTCCTTGGAAGGATATACCCCCCTCTTCGGTCTATACTGCCCACGAGCGCATTCAATATGACGATTGCATGCGCAAGTCGCCAGCTATTCGCATAATTTGGACCCGCGGCATCTCGCTTGTGCGTGGGTACGATCGCAGGTCTGGTAGCGGCGAATTCTCTGGCGATTCTCCTATTCGTGGAGGCCGGCACTTCGGTTATCTTCTCCGCCCACTCGGGGGTGTACTCCTGGATAAAGCTCTTGAGCTGGTCAAAGCCCGTACAATAGGTGGAGACGAACTCCTTATCGTAGAGCTCTTCATTCACAATGACGTTGATCATTGCGAGAGCAAATGCGAGATCTGTACCGGGCTTTATGGGTATCCATTCATCAGCGAGGGATGCGGTTGTCGATAGCCTCGGATCGAGCACTATTATCCTCGCACCATTGGTCTTTGCATTGATGAAATGCTGCGCTTGCATGTTCTTCGCTTTACCCGGGCCATCCCAGCCGAAGGAGAGGATATACCTCGCATTCTCAATGTCATAAGCCCAGGGTCTTCCACTACCAGTGACCGTGGCTCGCCAGACCACTTCATGGGTTGAATAGCAGGTCGGGTGGTGTGTTATGTAATTCGGTGTTCCGATCGCAGCCGCGAGTCTCTTCGCAAAGTCCTGAGGTCTCATGATAAGCGCTATAGCCTGCGGACCGTATTTCTCCTTGATCTCGTTGAATTTCGTCGCCGTGAGATCGAGCGCTTCATCCCAGGTAATGCGCACCCACTTCGGGTCGACATCAATGCCCTTCTCTGGATTTGTCCTCTTCATCGGGTATTTCAATCTATCTGGATCAGATAGCGATTGCATACCCGCATATCCCTTCACGCAGAGCCTGCCTCTTGCTATCTGGTCGTCGGGATTGCCCGTGAGGTACAGCAAAACATCATCCTTGACATGCGCTATCTCGGCGCATCCACCGCTGCACATCCCGCATACGGTGTGCACGAGTTTCTCCTCATCCGCTTGAGGGGCGGCACTCGCTGGTTCGATCAAGGGAATCTCTGGAAGTGCACTAATACTGCTGATGCCACTAAGAGCCACTGCTGTCCCGAAAGCAGTCAGTTTGGTGGCGATGA
>RXIE01000075.1 GCA_004212135.1 Candidatus Methanophagales archaeon ANME-1-THS
TTGATACTCCTCAACTGCCAGCTCAGATAGCTACCGGAGTGTTTCTCCTGGTTTCAATCTCAGGTTCGTCACCACAGTGAGGGGTGGATCTGGTATTCGGAACTCCATAGTTTCGGAAGTACTGTTTCAAAATAGCCCGCTCAATTTTACTTCGTAAATCCTCGTCTTTCACAGATGCCACAAGTTCGGTTAGTTCTGCATCATTTAAATCCGCAAGCTTAACTTCCCCGATATTGGCCTCATCGCATAAGACTTCAATTGCTGATATTAGATTCAAATATGCCATATCTGGATGTTCTTCAATTATTAGAAGAGCCTGATGGTATAACTTAACAGCCAATATGAATCTTAGGTGGTACTTACTCTCCAGTCTTTCAACAAATTCCAGCCATTTAGATAAATCTCCAAGATTGCTTTTACCCATAATAAGCGGCTTATCAATCCACCCTTCCCTCTTTCCGTAAAGCCTTGGAATATCATCCTCACGAACTATTGGACCAAGTTTGAACCTTCTGCGAAGGAAAAGAGAAGCAAGAGCGACTAATTCATCGGGAATACCTCCACCATGATAAAATCCTGATCTTCTCGCGGTCCCAACTGAAAACGGATCGCTTGGAATACTCTCACGTAACCGTAGACAAAACTTTCTTTCTTCTCCCTCTTGCTTGATGGAGAACTCCCAGATTGTAAGGTAGTATGGTCCATAGGTAACATCCCCAACTATATGAGCATCTGAGATAACTTCGTATTCTGTAACGCGACTTTTTACATCCCCCTTTTCAAGATCTTCTTTATTTCGTATAAAAAACATTTTTTCATCGGTCATACAGGGTCACCTATAACTTATATGATAACTCTTGGTATAAAGTTCTCCCACAGGCCTCTTTCTTAGCCGCTTCGGGGTTTCGGGTTCGGTGGGTTAGTAAAGAGGTATCATTTAAGAGAGGAAAAATACAAGTATTCCAAGCAACAATAACACCACGAGACCACCTATTACCCACATCCTAACTTTCTTATGTTCTGCAAAATAGGGTTGAAAAGACATACTAATCGTGAGTAGTGCCATCAGCATTATTACCAATTTGACGGTATCTTCTGATAACCACGAAGTGAAATCTGAAATTAAGAGCACTGCGATAATGATGGCTGAATAAATCCTCATGACCCAGACCATGTCCTTCAAATGGTCTGTTATAGATTTCATTTCTTCTCTCTACATTAAAATGTAGAGAATAGATAAAAACTTATGGTAATCGTATTGGGGTGAAAATTGGTATGTATAGATGATAGTAATGCTAAGCTTCGTGTATAGCTACTTCGCGTTCCGTGGTTGTGGGTAAAAGAGGTTATGGCTACATCAAGTTGGAGAGGTGAACCGTGTGAACCGGGTGCTCATGCCATTCTCCCGGTCATGTGCCGCACCACCCGCATCACTTCATCGGGATTTCTCGTTGAGAATACAAACTCGCCAAACCGGCCTCGCTTCAATGACAGAACAACTCGAGGCCCACCTATGACGTTGTAGACCAACCGCCATTTTCCTTTGACTCGTCCTATACGTATGCCCCAGCCGCCGTATCTGATGCTCGATACCTCATCTACATAACAGCGCTCAATATTATCCCAGAAAATCGTACGCTTAAAAATGCCATAGCCAACAATGACTGAACGAGCGGTCATTTTGATGCTGAGCGCACGAAAATTAATCGCCATGAAGAGAAACAAAAGGGACATAAAGAGGAAGAACCAGTTTGGAGCAGGATCTTCGCCAAGCGGACCTACCAAAACCTGATACACGATGAGGAAAAGGAACACTGCGGTAAAAATGCTCAACAGAGCTGTGAGTCCCCACAAAAATATCGTCTCTTCATAGAGGGAGACTGAGTGCATTGTTGCATCCTCACCTTGAACTATAATTGTTCCGTTTTATATAAATGTGCCCTGAAGTGTAACGTTTATAGTCCGCATGCGCTCCGATGATGGTCGCTCAGGTTTTTAGTGCCGATTCAACGTGGTGCGAATGGATAAGTGTTAAGAACGGACAAGGGGATATACAGAAAGCATGACACTCCTCAAAGAGGTTAAGGAGAGATTAGAAGCCGCGATGAATAACTGGCTTATGCAGTCTGATGAGATAGCAGGGGCGGGATTTGATTTTTTAGAATGCTTAGGGGTCGCGCCAAAGCTTGAAACGCTGCTGGGTTATACCATTGGTGTATGGGATTCGATTGCTGGCAGCTTTATTCACCATCACTACGATAGAGGGATGACCGAGGAGGAAGATAAGGAACTGATTGAACTGATCAGAAGTAAAATCCCCGAGCTTGAGCGTAAATCGAGAACGTAGGTCAGAACCACAGTGTGATTTACCAACGAGATAACTTGCCAATCATTGCCCTTCGCAGTACTCATCGTGCCATGAACGGTATTTCAAATTATATCAGCGTGCTACTGTGTGTAAACACCGGACTATGAATGTGGAAGCCCGATTCTGGGAGATTGATTTGTTACGCGGCGTGGCGGTACTCATGATGATCGGATACCACATACGCTATGATCTGGATTACTTCGGTGCGTATACCGTTGATCTCCAATCTGGTTTTTGGTTCTTCTTCGCACGCGCAATCGCTACGATCTTTCTTCTTCTGGTCGGGATCTCACTCACGCTCAGTTTCTCACGAGCTACCATAATAGAGAAGACAGAGGAGAGGTTATACCCAAAATATCTCAAACGGGGCTTGAAGATCTTTTCATGGGGCCTGGTTATCACCGTAACGACGCGGATCATCTTGAGAGAGGGGTTTGTTGTCTTCGGGATACTGCATCTCATCGGGATTTCGATTATTCTGGCATATCCCGAGATAAAAGTCCGCTATAGAAATCTTGTGCTGGGTATGGTGTTCATAGCGCTCGGCATGGTTATTAAGAAGGTCACAGTTGAGTTTCCATGGTTCCTGTGGTTGGGACTGACGCCAGCACGCTTTTACTCGGTTGATTATTTCCCGCTGGCGCCCTGGTTTGGTGTCGTGCTCATCGGCATCTTTTTGGGGAATTCACTCTATCCGCAGTACACGCGGAGCTTTGAGCTTTATGATCTCTCTAAATTTGCGGTTATACGGTTTTTGTGCCTCTCAGGGCGGCATTCGTTGCTCATTTACCTGGTGCATCAACCGGTACTCATCACCGTGCTTTATCTCCTGGATTTTGTAACCATCGGCTGGAGATAAAACGGTGAAGAAGGTCGATGAGGGAGGGAAATTTCCTCGTGGTGGATTGTAAAGGAGAGCCAAATAGCTAGCACGGTCTGCGATTAAAAAACGACAACTTAAATGACAACTTAAACGCTACTCTTTTCAAGGCTTTTTCGTGAACTTCTTCGTCAACCTTTGCGTCAACCTACTTTATAACATAGTAGGTGGATTTCCCAGCCATTTAAACTTTCTTCATAAGAGCAAGAGCTTTCTCATACAATGCAACGGTCATTCTAAAACCTGATGCGTCCAGCTTTTTCAAAAGTTCTTTTCCCTCTTCTCCCGAAAGAAAGCCACGTTGGACGGCGTCTACGATTATGCCTAATGTTCCTGTCACCTGTGCACCCAAAACTTTACAGATAGTTCTCAACCGTCTGTCGTCTGTTGCAATCACCACATTTGAGATCCTGCAGAACTTCAACGTCTTCATCAAGCTCTTCTGGCCGAATTTGCAGAACGAGATTCTTGTCCCGGGCTATAGCAAACCAATCAGCAAGGTCAAGCCCTGCAACTCGTGCCGCTTGCTTCATGCTCGTCTTTCCCGAAGCGTAAAGTTCGGTTGCTTTTCTTATCCGAAGTTCATGAATTCCCTCTTTGAGTGCGAGCCGCAGCGCTTCCTCTTTATCGATGCCGAGCAGCTCTGCAAGTTTACTCACTTCCCCTCTTTCCATTTCAGAGATCATGTTTAATCTTTTAAATTTAGTCCTAATTTAACCTTCCTCCTCTACTATCTTTACCCGCACATCAACCAGTGTTAAATAAGCTTTGAAGTATTTTTCAACCGCTTGCTGACACTGGAACGAGATCACATCTGTTGGTGCATCTTCAAGTGTTAAGAGATGTTTTACGGTTTTTAAGTTGTTTTCCGCTTTCTTGAGCCATCTCAAGACCACTTCTTCCTTCATGCTCATACTTCAATACCCTCCAGATATACCTCGTTAGAAATCGTGTTTGCCAACGTTCTTCTCAGCTTCAAACAAATGATATCAACGGAAATGAACGGGAAATATTCGTGGAATCGCCGATAAATTTTATGCCAGAGTTCCCTCTTCTCTTTTAGGTCTACATTCTTCTTTACCACGATCAAAAAATCCCAATCGCTTTCTTCTTCAAAATTCTTACCTGCTCTACTTCCAAATAAAAGAATAGTGAAATACTCAACACCGATTTCTTCCAGTATACTTTTCAGTTTCGCTGCAATTTCTCGTTCTCTATTCATTTTTATTCACCTTCTATAATCCCCATCCACACATGCTTTTTAATTTTATCACTCATACTCCCATCAACTTCTTAAGTTTTTTGGAACTAAATTTCAATCTTAAATCCTCTATAACTACCAACCTCTCTCTAAGCTTATTTTTTACATCGTTGTCTTGATCAATCCAATCACTTAAAATGTTTAATTCAATAACAATCCCTATATCTATCAGTTCATGCAAAACCTTCAGGAATTTGGTTAATTGCTCAGGGATGACTTCAGTCTCGAAAAGATTTTTTTTGAGAAAGAAGCCTTCTTCCAATATCAGTTTTATCGGGGATTACATGAACATCCGCAGATAGTTCTTTATAGATTTTCTTATGCACTAATTCTACTGGATCTTGAATTGGATCAAAAATATTCCAATCTGTTAATTGCTCGACAATTTCACGTAGGTTTGGAAGATAGATAAACTCCTTCCTAAATTTGGGGTCCTCAAAAATAATTGCAGTTTTATCAAAAATGGCTAATGAAGTTTCCTCAAGTTCATCTTCTATGTCTGGTCTTTGCTTAATCAAATCATTTATCCACCCTTTAAGTGTTTTCTTGCCTTTCATTGTTTCCGATTTTTCAAGCTTATCTCTAAATTCTTTATGAGCTAAACATTCCCAAAAGGCACCCTTTACCAATAATTCAAGGACGTTTCTCAAAAGTGTGTAACCCGCGTTGTAATAGCCTGAAAGCGCATCTAAAAATGACCTATGTGCTTGATAAAAGGCTTCAAAGTGATAAGTAAGAAATGCAGACTTTTGATGCCAGCTTACTTCAGTTGTAGATGGTAAACAAAGAGGTGCCAAATAAATAAATTCATGAATAGAATCATGACTTTTTCGTATTTCTTCAAAATTAATTTCTATGGAGGTTACTATGTTTGGGATTTCTATTTCCTTTAAGGTATGTGAAAGTGCTTTGGAAAGCATATCTTTGCTCATTCTCAAACCCTCACCTCTCTCAAATAGTTCTCCATCCCTCGAAAGATTTTTTTTAAAGCCATCTTATCAGCCCTCAAAAGGATTTTTTTCAAACCATTCACTAAATTTTTCCTTTTCTGTATCGAAATGGACAAGATTTATTTTCGCATAATCATAGCCGCTTGACAAAAGTGAATAATTCACTTTGGCTAGTCTTTTTATCTCCTCAGGGATTTCTTGAGTAGAAATCAAAAGAGCATATTTTGCATGGAATAATTCGGCATACTTTCTTGTTTGATAGATATCATCAAGTTTTATCGTCTCCGCCTTAATCTCAACTACAATAAAATCTGAGGAATACTTTTCTTTTATAAAACCTGTGATATCAGGAGCAGCTTCCTTAAGGAAATGAAAGATTATATTCCTATTTGGGTTTATTTCAGCTTTCAATCTGTTGCTAAACCTCTTATCTGCTGTTATTTCCAAATGAAAATTGACAAACTTTCTTTTTAGGAGTTCTTCCAACTTGGTTTTTATAGCTTCGTAATGTTCTTTTTCCTTTTTGTGATCTTCTTTCTTATCTCCTTTGTTCATGTCCTAATCCCTCTCCGTTCTCATTTCCGGGGCATATCCTATCAAATATTCTACTTCTTCATCAGTTAGTCCATAAATTCCCGCAATTAGCGTATCAATTTCATTGATCAACTTTTTACACTTGTTCACTTTTCCTCCCTTCAACAATGGCAATCTCCTCCTCGGTCAGCCCGTACAGCTCATAAACCAGCTTATCTATTTGCCGGTCAGTTTCGTCGATCTGCCGTTGCAGCGCGGCCTTCTCTGGTTCTGTCGTTGCTTTAGCCAGTCGTTTATGAAGCTCAAGTATGTGCTCCACCAACGTAACCATCTCATCATGCAAGGCTTTGTCTACGGGATCTGAGAAATTAATAGTCCGAATTGGGAGTTGTTCGACATAGAAGGGCTTCGCCTCGATGAACCCACCTCGTCTCTCTGCAGCAATTTCTTGGAGAAATCTCCAAAGAAGTTTTGAATTCATACAACCCAAAAGGTATTTATCATTAGAATTCAAGATACAAGCGGGTGCGTTAATGTAAAAACCCTCAAAATCAATTGTAAATGATGCCTCGTCGCACAAGTTTCCCCAGCATATCTTTGGCTTTTCAAACTCTTCGTAATAATCACAAGCCCGTAATTCCCACCAATAATCGCCTTGGTCATAGCGTTTTTGGGCTTTTTCAGAAAACCGTTTCAGATGATTTGCTATACTCGGATAATTGTTCTGAAGCCATGCCCAAGCATCTTTCACTCCTTCGGCATTTAACTTAGTCCATCCTTTGGATATTAAAATCAAATAACGCCCTCTTTCAAGCGGTTGGTAGCGTTTGATACCCTTGCCAACCAAAAACGGTTTTATCAATTCCTCACTTTTCGGATCTCCCGCAATCAGCTTTTCTCGTGTGTCCGCATCAATCACAAATGCCTCGTTAAGTCCTGTTTTTATGCCATAATAAATTTTGCCGTTAACGTAGTCACCCAACGGCACACCCACTTGATACAGTTTGGTCAAGAGCGCCTGCCTCTTTTCATCAACCAATGACCAACCCGAATCGTCTAAACCCGCCTGGTTTACCACATATTGGTGCGCTTGTACGTACTCATCGAGGCTCGCGAAACTAAGTGTCTCAACGTCTGTTACATCAAAACTCGATTTTGGGTGATCCCTTGATATACGGATGATGCAGGGGTAAGTGGTTGCCTGAAATACCGGCAGGTCACCAAAGTCCACAATCTCTTCAATACACTGCTGTTTCAGCCACTGTCGGAGCGGCGTGCCGTAATTTGCACGCATCCATTTGTTTGCAACAATGTAAGAAAAGATGCCATCATCGTTTAATGATGAAAGACTTCGTTCGATGAAATAAACATAGAGATCCGCAACGCCATGATAAACCCGGTATTGATCTTTAAAATACGTCTTCAGCTCACCGAGTGCCTCCTGTCGCACGTACGGCGGATTCCCGATGACGATATCAAACCCTCTCTTCTCTTTTGGCTTATCCAGATCAAAGACCTCATAGAACTCGAAACCCCAGTGAAACGGGCTCAATTTCAAAAACTCCTCTCTGGTTATCGCTATCTTGCGCTCTCGAAATTGCCGATAAAGATTGGCATTAAGCAGCGTATTTATTTGCTCATCGTATCGCTTTATCGAATCTTTAAGCTCTTTTGCTTCCTCGCCTTCTACTCTTTTGTAGTCCCGAATTAAATTGTTCCGTTCCTTGAGCAGTTTCTCCAAAGTGGCTTTCTCTTCATCCCAGAGCCAGGCCGCAAGCGTGAGCTCCGCGCCCTTGAACTCGCTTACGTCCACATACCCGATTAAACTGTTCCCGACGCGAAGATTGTAGTCGATATTTGGCAATGCTTCGACCTTATATGGCTCGTACGAATCAACGAGCCACAGCCAGAGCCGCAATTTCGCGATTTCTATGCCGTTTGGATTGATGTCCACTCCATAAAGGTTGTTCATCAGGATCAACTTCTTCAATGCGATATCCGAATTCCCAAGACCCAATTTATCGTCGATACGTCTGTTCAACTCAAACAGGATAGTTGCAGCGGCAAGTAAGAACGCACCAGAACCACAGGCATTATCCAGAACCCGTATTTTCTGAATTATCTTGTTCCATAGCTCTTTCAAGGTCGTGGCTGGGAGAATAAACAACTCTTCAATGTCTTTGAGCAATTCAGTTTCTCGGTAACCCTTCTCAGTCCTGAGGATCTCATTTGCGCTCTCCAATATGAATGGATAGATCGTATGTTCCGAGATGTACTTCGTTACAAACTTGGGCGTGTAATACGCACCGGTTCCTTTTCGGTCCGTGGCGGTCATCGCCCGTTCAAAGATGTAGCCCAGTATTTCGGGATCGATCGAATCTTGGTTTCCAAGCTGCTCCTTATGCACGAACTTGAAACTGTCTAAAAATTCTATTAGTTTCTTTAGAATCTCCGCCCTTATTTTGTAGTCAGGATTTCTATTCTCAACTTCAATACGAACAAATAGGCTTCCGTTCAAGTATGGGATTTCCTTAAACCGTTCATGGATATCAGCTCGTTTATCCTTCGGCGTATTCAAAACGCCAAAAAACAACTGCCTCAATTTTGGTGTGAGTATATCTTCTTCGAGATCGGACAGATATTGGAGTATATCCCCCTTTATTATGCCTTTTGACTGTAAAAACTTGATAAAAATCAGCCGGTTCGTCACAACCTGAGCTATCTGCTCCCGTTCTTCCGGATCCTTTACGCCGATGACATTATTGACCAGACAATCCTCCCCAGAAATAGTCTTGAGTTTGTTCTCGTGATCCTTGTATCTGCCACCGTGTAAAAGCGCATTATACCAGTCATAAAACTTTTTGCTGATCTCCTCTTCAGTCTTTGGAGAAACTACTTTCTCTTTGCCAACCAGAAATTCCTTTATCCGCGCAAACTGTTTTTCTAACCTCAGATCACTCACTATTTCTTCGTTCTTGTCAATAAAAATCCACCGCAAGCCATTTGTTGCTATACCAAAATCATAGTTCTCTTTCACTTCGGCGAGTTTGAACAAGCCCTTTATTTGATTTATGCCGCTATCCCTGCCCTTTTCTAAATCGGCATTCAAAGGCTTCGCTTCCACTAAGAACATGCCTCTTGTACTTTTTATCCGATAATCAACGCTTCGATGGCCACCCGGGATATCAAACGATTTTTCAGGCAGTTTTTCTAGCTCCAATGCACTGAAAATTTTATCGAGCAAGAACTCTCGTGTAAATGCTTCTGCCTCCGCAGGTTCTTTCATGAATTCAGGAATGAGTTCCCTTCCTTCATTAAAAACTCGGTTCTTGCCATCTAGCGTCAGTCGTTCCTTAATATCCCTTATGAGAACCTCAGCACTCTTTGAAGGGTTCATTCTTGCTACAAGCCTTGTTCCATGCGCCTTGAGTGCGCGTTATTCTTACACATAAAAATATCGTTACGCACTATAATTAACGTATCGCATTTCCCTTCACTTTTATCACAGCGCAGGTTCATTAAATGCTCATTGGCACCTTACTTCTCTCCTCCTTGTCCTGAACCACCAATCTTATATCTATCCGTAGTAACAAATGACTATCACCATGCGCTGTGATAAACGATCACCCATACAGGAGCTCGAAGAATACAAGCCGGGTAAACTGATCAAAGGAGCGATCAAGCTGAGCTCAAATGAGAACCCGTTAGGACCCAGCCCTGAAGTAGTCAAAGCTATAGCCAATAGTTTAGAAAATGAAGACTTGAAACTGAGCGTGTATCCCTGGGAAGGAAATGAGGACGAACTCAGGGCTGAGATTGCACGGTACGTTGGCTTTGGCGTGAAAACCATCGTGATCGGTGCGGGCATCGATGGTGTGTTAGATACATTGGTCAAGATCTTTCTTGGAAATGGCAATGAGGCGATCATACCCGTACCTACGTTCTCGCTCTACGAGTCACTGGTCATAATAGCAGGCGGCACGCCCCGTTATATACCCAGAAGAAGAAATGAACACTTCGAGATCTCTGTCGCTGAATTACTTGCGGCGTGTAACGACAGAACACGCATGATCTTTCTGAGCTCGCCGAACAATCCAACCGGGAACTGCATAGCGGAGAAAGAGGTAAGAGAAATTGCCGAAGCAATGCCAGAGGCGATGGTTGCGATCGACGAAGCGTATGTGGAATTCGCAGATTCATCCCTGGTGAACCTGGTGCGCGAGTATGAGAATGTCGTGGTATTGCGAACCTTCTCAAAGGCATTTGGGCTCGCCGGGCTGCGCGTGGGGTATGCCATCATACCCGAATGGCTCGCAGGTATGTATAAAAAGGTTGCAATACCGTTCTCGGTCAACAGCGTCGCGATACAAGCGGCGATCGCGGCATTGAAGGATAAGAAGCATTTACGACGCAGTATCAAATTGGTAAAGTCTGGACGAACGTTTCTGGAAGAGAATCTGCAAAAAATATGCAAAGTCTATCCCTCGGAGGCTAATTTCGTGCTCGCCGATCTCTCGCCCCGAAAATCGTCAACGGTATGTGATGCGTTAGAGAAGAAAGGGATAACTGTGCGCGATTGCGCTTCATTCAGGGGTGCTGGAGATTCCTTCATCCGGATCAGCGTAGGGACGCAGGAAGAGAATGAGAAGCTTCTTGAGGCACTAAAACACGTTCTTTCCGCGAAGCGTTTTTGATTAAACTTTCTTTGAAAAGGAAGTTTGTCAAGATAGTTCAAGCATTCGTTCGATCGGCTTCCTCGCCTTCTCCATAACCTCAGGTGAAAGAACGACTTCGGGCTCTTCGTGCTCCAATGCTGCTTCGATCTTCGCCAGCGTGGGCATCTTCATCTGTGGACAGATCGCAGTTGTGGATAGCGGATAAAATCTCTTTCCCGGCGCTTCTTTTTCGAGCCGATGTAGGAGCCCGACCTCAGTGCCAATGACAAACTCTTCGTCCTCCAGTTCCTTGCAAATCTTGACCATGCCGCTCGTTGAGGCGATGTAATCCGCCCTGTCCTGGACTTCAGGAATGCACTCGGGATGAACAATGACCTTCGCGGTTGGATGTTCTGCTTTCGCTTGTAACAGGTCTTCGAACGCGATTTGATGATGCGAAGGGCAATTCCCATGTTCAGGAACCGGAATAATCTTCTTTGAGGTCGACTTCTGTACATAATAGGCTAAGTTGCGATCAGGACCAAATAAGATGGTTGACGCATTCATAGCCTGCACGATTTCACGCGCATTTGCAGAGGTGCAGATGCAGTCCGCATATACCTTACTTTCGGCACGGGTGTTCACATAGAGAACGACCTCTGCATCAGGATGCTCCTGTTTCGCTGCACGCAGGATCTCCTGGGTCAATTGCTGCGCCATCGGGCAGATCGCACAGACATCAGGGATAAGCACTTTTTTATCCGGATTTAAGATCGCTGCGGTCTCGGCCATGAAATCCACACCGCAAAAGATGATGATATCCGCAGTCGTCTCCATCGCCCTTCGGGCAAGCTCTAAGGAGTCACCAACGAACTCCGCGATATCCTGAACCTCGGGTCGCTGGTAGTTATGGGCTAAAATAATCGCATTTTTCTTCCGCTTCAAGCGTTCTATCCGCTCATGCCTCATACGTTATTACGAAGTATCACCCACCAGATGTTAAAAATATCAAGAGGTGCGGATGGAACACGACTGGATAAAGAATCTGTACCGCGAGGGTAAAGGGCTTATTGCGATCTGACAATCGCACTCAGTATGTCCCGGGGGGTGACAATCCCGACGGGAAGACCATAGGCGGGACTAAGGGAGAGTATCAATAATCGATGGATGTTCAAATCCCTCATGATATCAGCGGCTTTCTTTATCGATGTTTCAGGATCTACAGTCCTCACAAAGGAGGACATGATATCCTCCGCCGTTAAGGTATCCCAATTCTGATCGAAAACTTTTATGACATCAATCTCAGAGATCACGCCCACCGCTTCACCGTCTGGCGCGGTTACCACTACGCCTGATACATCCTTCTCCACGAGGATTCTGGCAACCTCACTGACCGATGTGTCTAACGATACACTGATGACCCCGCGCGTCATTATATCCCTTACTCTCTTCTCTTTCGATAATTCCATGCTCATCTATTCCCCCAGTTATCTTCCCCTGACATGTAAGTATACCTTCGCCCTGTATACGTATATCTGTAATTAACGACCGGAATGTTTAAAAAGTTACATACTACTTTAAGATTTCGCCCTCCTCTGTATTTAGATCAAGCAGTGCGGAGCACACAAATGAAAGGAATATACGTGCTTATTATAGAAAACCATGCGAATATCAAGCTAGAAATTGGCAAATTGGGATTGTTAAGGTTCAAAAGGGGATTTTATGCGTATGTCGGCTCCGCTCTTTCGGGATTGGAGCAGAGAATCGGAAGACATCGGCGTGCGGTTGGCACGGTTAAAAAAGTGCATTGGCATATTGATTATCTCCTGGCTGCTCCCACGGTTGAACTCAAGGAGGTGGTGTTTGCAGAAACTGATGAGCGAAAAGAATGCGAAATCGCGGCGAATATGCGCATGCACCTCGATGCTCTACCCCATTTCGGCTGCAGCGATTGCTCATGTCACAGTCACCTGTTTTTTGCTCCCCGTTTCACCGAGCTCAAAGAACAGGTATACAACAGCTTTCAGGCGGTAAAGGAACCTTTTCGTACCACGATAATAAACCCGGTGTGAGCAATCATGCGCTGTTCCGGTCGCATACTTCTCCCTTTAATCTCCCAGCCTCTCATACTGAGTTCGTAAATACCCATAACGCGAAAGCTCCGGTCGTACTTCAACTCCAGATGTCTCGAAAGCTTATAGATTTGCAGCACGGTTGGATTATAGCAGAGAAGGATCCCACCATTTCTCAGCGACGCTTCCACATGCTTCAGCGCTCGCCACGGCTCGGGGAGGTCGAGGAGCACCCGGTCCAGCTCTTTCTCCTCTATTCCGCCATATACATCCTGCTCCTTCACGATCAACTCACCGGAACCTTCGCTTCCTGCACTCTTCACTCTGCCGAAGAAGAGCTCGATATTGCTTCTCGCAATCTCCAAAAAGTCCGTTCGCCGTTCATATGAGATCACCCTTCCCGCTCTGCCGACCGCGCGGAGCAACGCCATGGTAAGAGCTCCGGAGCCAATGCCTGCCTCCAGGACCGTTGCACCCGGAAATATGTCCGCGAGCATCAGTATGGCCGCGATGTCCTTGGGGTAGATTATCTGTGAGCCTTTCCGCATCTTTGCTATGTACTCCGCCAAAGTAGGCCTGAGGACCACGAGCCGTTCACCAGAGCTCGAGCGTATAACACTCCCCTCCTCCACACCGATGAGATCATCATGTAAAATCGTTCCGCGACTAAACGAGAATGAGCTCCTGGCTTTTAAGACAAGCTGGTATCGTTTACCTCGTGTATCGATCACCTGTACAAGCTCGCCTTCCGTGAGCGGTTTTATCATGCTGTTTAGTAGACGCGCACGTGAAAATTAAAAGTTTCTTTTACCTAAACGTCCTCTGTACACTTCTTTTATCATCAAACGGGTAATAAAAAAGGATGATCAGAAGACCAAAACCCCCGGATCCACTCTGAGAGAGTTAAATTTATACGTGATTCGGTCCTTACCTCAGCCCCGCGCATTACGATACGATTGAGCGTATCACGTCCTTGCGGCTTTTAATCTCACCATAGCACTTGTAGTGAGCCACTCCGCCTTTCACTGCGACAAACTCGTTCTCCAAAATCTCTTTCTTACAAACTACGCATTTTAACTTCTTTTTCGCCACTTCAGATCACCCTGAATACAAAATGAAGGTTTAGGAACAATAAAAATGTTTGTATATCGCTTTATTTTGTCAATTAATTCATTTCATGGTAGATCGCCAAATTATACAAAAAGAGCAAACAGTAAGAAGCGCGGATGTATCATCTCCTTCTGTCCGAAAA
>RXIE01000076.1 GCA_004212135.1 Candidatus Methanophagales archaeon ANME-1-THS
CATAGAGCTTGTGCAAGTAGATGATGATTTGAAAAGGGCGAAACAGATAGCATCTAAAAAAAATGAAAGACTGGAAAGAGGAAGAGCATAAAGGGGAGAAACTGTTGTTAGATCTCACTTCTTCTCCCACGTATACAAATCCAGAACTTGAGAGAGGGTCTTCCCTCGTTTGATCTCTTCCCGGACTCGTTCCTCGGCTTTCCAGACCTCCTTTGCCCTCCGCGCGATCTCGTACGCGCGCTCCTTCGGCACGACCACGACACCGTTATCATCACCGATGATCCAATCGCCGGGTCTTACCTCCTCGCCACCGCAGGTTATCTCCGCGTTTATCTCGCCAAACCCTTTGGGCTCTCCCGCATTCGGCACGACACATGAGGCGAAAACCGGGAATTACGGCAGATGGTACTCCAATAAACCCGCAGGTAGTACCGCCTGGAACTGCTACCTATTCAGTAATAAAAAACGTTTGTGGAGTTCTTTTTTATCAAAGATTATAAGATACTTTAAACGATAGAGAAAGAGAGCTATTTCAGAATTTTTAACCTTTTTAAATCCTCTTCGGCCCATTTTGCTTGCTTCTCAATCATACTTTTCAGAGTTTTTGGTCGGAAAGTATCGTTTAAGCTATGAAAAGAAACCGTGACTCTTCTTCCGTCGGGATGATAGTATTGTTGGTGGCTACCTGTTTGTCGATCAAGATAAAAATCGTCTTTCATCAAAGCTCTAATCAGCTCTCTGGCAGTTAAAGAGCGAAGCTTTGAATAGTTAACCCCGGTCATATAGTCACGGCTACCAGGGGTTCAGAAGAAACTTTCACTTCTTCATCAGGCTCTTCTGGTATTGGCTCGCCGTGCTCAATCATGCTTTCAATAGTCATTTCAACTACTTCCCTTATATTCTTTAAGGCTTCCTCTTTGGTATAGCCCCAAGTTGCTCCCCCTTTATGCTCAAGGATTGGACAATAGGCATGCCAGCGGTCTTCATCCGGCTCGACCACTACTCTAAAAATAAACGTTTTCATTTTCTTCGCCCCTCTTTTTTGTTCGTTTCGCTGGGCATAAATGCCCTCACTGTGGATATTTAAAGAGTAGGACTTATAACATTTAAAACTGGGAAGTTATTAATCGTTCCAAAAGAATCTGGCTGCATAGAGCTTGTGCAAGTAGATGATGATTTGAAAAGGACGAAACAGATCGCATCTAAAAAGCTGAAAGCCTGGAAAGAGGAAGAGCATAAAGGCGAGAAACTGTTGTTAGATCTCACTTCTTCTCCCAGGTATACAAGTCCAGAACTTGAGAGAGGGTCTTCCCTCGTTTGATCTCTTCCCGGACTCGTTCCTCGGCTTTCCAGACCTCCTTTGCCCTCCGCGCGATCTCGTACGCGCGCTCCTTCGGCACGACCACAACACCGTTATCATCACCGATGATCCAATCGCCGGGTCTTACCTCCTCGCCACCGCAGGTTATCTCCGCGTTTATCTCGCCAAACCCTTTGGGCTCTCCCGCATTCGGCACAACACATGAGGCGAAAACCGGGAACCGTATGCGCCTTATTTCATCCACATCGCGCACCGCACCATCGATCACAAAGCCCGCGATACCCTTCTGTTTACAGCTCCACGAGGCAAGTTCACCCCAGGGTGCGACCTCCTTCGTGCCCGCATACACAACGATCACATCGCCCGCCTTCGCCACGTCCGTAGCCTCGACCGGCTTCGCCCAGTCGCCCTCAAAGGTCTGCACCGTCACCGCCTTGCCCACCAGCTTGATATGCTCGAAGAGCGGTTTTATGCCCCGCAGCACCCCTTTGCGATGCAGTGCATCCGAAATGTTGGGTGTAGAGACCTGCATGAACAACTCGAAGATCTCTTCATCCCGCGTTTTCTTCCGCTTCTCTCGCTCCTCTTTCCCCGCGAGGAGTAAATCCATCTTCTCCCGTATCCTTCTCGTTGAGTCGCGCACGTTTGCAGTCCTGATGATGTTCCCGCCCACAATGATAATCGCAGCCCCCAATCGTACCGCTTCAGCCGCTGTTTCAGCGTCTATCCCCCCACCAACTGCTAACGGCGTCTGCACCGTAGCCGCGACTTTTTCTAACAGGCTCAAGGTATCCATTCCTTTCATCTGCTGGTCTATTCCCACATGCACGCAGACGTAATCGACCCCCATCGCCTCCAGTTCCTCTGCTCGTTTCACCGGGTCACCTGCGTTCATGAGATCCACCATGAGCTCCACACCATACTTCCGGGCAGACCGTAGCGCATCCTCTATCGTGGTGTTATCCGCAACGGCGAGAAGAGAAACAATCGAAGCACCGGATTTCGCCGCCATCTCCACTTCGATCGCACCGGTGTCCATTGTTTTCATATCCGCGACGAGCTTCACGTCAGGAAAGACCGCTCTCAGTGCCCGTATTGCCTGCATCCCCTCGCTTTTTATCAAGGGCGTACCCACCTCTAACCAGTCAGCACCACCCTCCCGGCACTCTTTCCCGATCTCGATCGCTCGCTCTAACTCAAGAACATCAAGCGCTACTTGCAGTATTCTTCGCTCGTTCTTTCCTTTCATGATCCACGAGTATACCATCCTCAATTGCTCGATGGCCGATTACAAGGCTCACGTTACTATGTTACCGTTAGGGGCATAATAAGCACGATCGAGCACACCCCTCTTTTAGGCTTTTTCGAACTAAAAAATACCCAGAAGAAAAAGAACCACAAGAGCCAGAATCACGATCCCTATTCCTATGATAAGGTACGACATGAGTCTAAATAGAAGCCAGAGTATTCCCAGGATGATGAAGATGACGAGGAGTATGAAAATTACCGCTGGTATCCCGGTCAGGAACCATAAAATATCCATTGTACCGCTTTTGTATTCCGTTTCCCGATTTAAAAGCTTTTGCTCTTAGCCATATCACTGAAAAAGCGTCGACGTGAAGATGACGCAGTGAATTGTAACCGAGACCGGTTTGACAAAGGCATCATCATTATTCCTTGCTTAGAGCGGGAGAAAAGATATGCAGGTTCCTCATTTTCGCCCTTTCTTTAGCGTCACACAGATGATGAAAGGATCCCATACCGCATCCCGTACCGCGTACATAACCTCCGTGACTTCGCTTCCAGCTCGTTCTGATATGCTCGTGGAGGTGCAAAGAATGTCCTGAACAACTTCTTGCAACATGGCACAAGCTCAGATGCATATTTCTCCAATGCCCGGTAATAAAGTGTCTTACAATCCGCTGGACCATCGCCGAATAAGGTCAAACCACCAACCAGCACGAAATCAGCCCCATGAGCTTTTGCCGTTTGTATCATTGCGTCAAGCTGCTCACCGGAATCTGATATAAAAGGCAAAACGGGAATAAAATTCGCACCCACGAGGAATCCTTCATTTTTACAGGCGCTCAGTGTTTCTAATCGCTCTTCTGGTGCTGGCGCTCCGGGCTCAAAGATTTGTGCTACCCGTTCATCCAAAGTTGAAAAAGAAAATGAGATGATCACGCCGCGATTGAGTTTTTGTCTCAGATCTTCTGGCAGAATTGCGCGTGTATCAAGCTCCTTCAAGATATCCAAATCCCTCAGTACCAAGGGGGATTTCGTGCAGATATGAACGGGAAAACGAGAGGTTAAGGTAACCTCAAGCATCTTCCTCGTTACCTCATACTTCGCTTCAATCGGTATATAAGCTTCCTGTGAGGCGAAACAGATGATGCCATACTCGCCCTTTAGTGCTCTTCTTTTCAATTGCTGTGCAAGGATCGCGGGCGCATTGAGCTTGACTGATAACGTCTTTGCCATGTTCTCCCCGTATTTACTCCCGCGAAGATAGCAGTACACGCAGTTGAACGGGCATCCATAATAGGGATTCACCGAATAGTCGTCCAAAAACCACTCGTCCCGTTTCTTATGTTTGTTCAGTATCGTTTTTACCTGGATTTCATTGACCATTTTAGATACCCATCTTCAAAGATCCGTGGTGAGCACATTGAGCAAAACTTTTAGAGGTGAATAGATATACGTAGGGAGAAGAAAAGAGATGGTCTCACCGGTAGCGATTTTGTATAACGAGGGATTAAAGGAGTATGATTTTGGCCCGGGACACCCGTTTAGAGGAACGAGGTACCACCTCTTTCACCAGTTCTTACAGGAACGGGTGAATGGGGAGAATTACCAGATCATCGGTGCGGAACCGGCTGGGGATGAAGACCTGCGTTTAATCTGCACCAGGGAGTACATCGAGTTCACCCGGGAGTATTACCGAGCTGCACATCTGGGGTTGGAGTATGATGGACGATTTTATCAGTTCCACAGCGTGGATAATAGACCGCTGGGCAGACCCGGTAAATTGGAAGAAGCCGCACGGCTCATTATAGGTCAGGCGAAGAAAGCGGTTGAGCTGGTCGAGCAGGGGAAATTTAGGAAAGCGGTCTCACTAGGTGGGGGGCTGCATCATGCCAAACCTTCGTTTGGCGAAGGTTTTTGCCTCTATAACGATGTCGCATTCACCAGCATCTATCTGCTCGAACGCTCCAACGTGAAGCGGATCTTGATTCTGGATACCGATGCGCACGCGGGAAATGGAACTGCTGAATACTTTTACCGCGATCCACGAGTCCTCTTCATCGATCTGCACCAGGATCCACGGACATTATACCCGGGCACCGGGTTCACCTACCAGATTGGCGAGGAGGAGGGAAGAGGGTATACGGTAAACGTGCCGCTGCCCATAGATGCGGGCTACGAGTCCTACAAATTAGTCTTTGAGGAGATCGTTCAACCGCTCGCGCAAGAATTTAAGCCCGAGATCATCGTCCGAAATGGGGGCTCTGATCCCCATTTCAATGATCAGCTCACTCAGTTAGGACTGCCAATCAAAGGGTTCAGGATGATTGGCGAGAAGGTTCGAGCGCTTGCGGAACTCTGTCAGGGTAAGGAGATCGATTTAATCGCCTCGGGTTACAATGAAAGGATCTTACCCTACGCGTGGCTGGCACTAATTGCCGGCTTAGCGGGAATAGAAGTTCCCGTGGAGGAGCCAGAGCCGATTCCTGAACGATACATGAAGGATTGGGCAGTGCATGCTACCGAGAAGGTGGTGAGGGAGGTCAAAGCGGAGCTTAAAGAGTACTGGAGCTGTTTCAGGTAAATCAATATCTGTGTTTGCTTCTTTGTTCATTCCGTGCCTTTCACACTTTTAACTCTTACCGAAGGAGATATATTTGTGCTTACAGTAGTATTAAAGTAGAGTTCTTCCTTCGAAGTTGAAGGTTTGGGTTTAGGGCGCAAATTTAGCGATTAGCGAGATTTATATATCACTATGCCTAAGATAAAAACATGGAACCTGATATTGCGGGTATTTTAAGCCAATTCAAATCTATCAAGAAACATGCGAATGAGCTTCTTGAACCTGTAGATAAACCAGGATTCTTTGAAGAAGAGCGTGATCCTATTCCAGAGATAGATGGTCTTGCTGAGGAATATGATGACGCAAGAACAAATTTTGACAGTTTAGAGCGCAAACATAACATCGGCCTACATCTTCGGGACATAACCTCGATTCAGTTGTTATTTACCAATCACAGAGCAGTATTGAGACAGATTTGTATAGAATGCGAAAAAGCCATTGGTGTTTTGGAGAGTATAGCTACCCCCTTGCCAAAAGAAGAATTAGCCCAACTTAAGATGCTAAGGGAGGAGTTGAAGAAACTTTCAGGGGCATTGGATATAAACTACGAAAAAAAACTTAAACGAAGCTATAAATGAATACGAAAAAGGGCATCATCTTGCATCTGCCTTAATCTCTGGTCGTGTAATAATCTACGCTCTTAATCAAATTCCTAGAAAATCAGATAAGGAAAAATTAGAATATTTAATTGGAGAGGGAATTGTAGACAAAGGGAGAAAAGATATTCAAGAATCAATTATAAAAGCAAGTAGATCAGCTAGAAATTTCTCCTCGCATGATATTAAAGTATCTCCCGAACCTTCGGAGGCACTTTCCTTATTGGGTGATGCAATCGGAATTTTAAGAATTGTTGGCAAACTTTAGAAGAAACATGACCGATCCATGTTGGCTGCCATCGGCGATAATGCAGACTACGGCTGCATTGATTGGTCTCTATGCAGTTGTTTATGTTTTAGCTGCGGAGAGAACAGAGAAGACTCTTCCACAACCGTTTAAAATCCTTTTGGACATTTATTTTTCGTTTGTAGTTATAATATTTTTACATGTTTTAATGACAATATAGAACTGAAAGTGTAGGTGATTATGAATAAAAAAGTTTTAGCAGGTATAATTTTAGGGATATTAGTAATATTTGTGATAGGCTGTATTGAGAAAGAAAATACGGAGGTTATTGAAACGCCAAAACCTACAGCAGAACTTTCACCTACTCCTTCTTTATCACCTATTCTTAGTCCAACAATAGAGTCATCTCCAACTCCAAGTCCCACTCCAACACCAGAACCTATAATCACTTACAAAGAATTACCATTTACTGGAGCAAAAGGCGGTCAGTTAGTTCTTATTAATAATAGAAATGCAACAAATCCAACTTTTGATGAGTTACGTAAATTTTTGGTTGAGGATAAAACAAATGAACATACCTATAGTTATGGATCTTTCATTTGTGGGGACTTTGCTGAGGTGGTTCATAATAATGCAGAAGCAAAAGGAATTAGGGCTGGTCTTGTTACAATTACATTTAGTAATGATCCAATCGGTCATGCAATAAATGTTTTTACTACTAAGGATAGAGGTCTTATTTATGTAGACTGTACTGGTGAGGGTTACGAAAGCAAGTTATGGAAAATGTGGGATTGTATTCGCAGAGATGTCTATGTGTTTGGATGTGCAGACTGTAGCTATGATAAGCTAGCGTATATTAGTAAGGGTAAAGAATATGGAGCAATAAGTACAGACGTTGTCCAATTTAATACAGATTACGATTATTACAGTATTTATAAGTATAATGCAGAAGATTTTAGTATGGAGGTCGAGACTTTCTTCAATGAATTAGAAGAATATAATGAGGCTATGAGAGAATACAACGAAGATGTAATAAATTTTAATACTTACTGGTCTAGTTATCCATACTATCTTCCTGAGGATTTGTATAATGAATATTCTAGGCAGAAAGATGAGTTGGATGCTAGAGGACGAGACTTAAGTAGTAGAAAGGCAGGTATTGATTGTGATTATAAGAACCTAAAAATGAGAGAAGAAACATATGGTTGTGCGTGGGAATCGTTAGGAATTGTTGAAGATATTGAAATTTATTGGTAACATGAAATTTCTCACCATAGCACCTCATCCTGATGATGAGGTCTTAGGTTGTGGTGGTACGACATCATTACAGAGATTGTATCCTTCTTCCTTCAACTTCGCTGCGGTCGCAGTAAAGGGCACACCAGCACTGAGTTGCCTCTGTAGAAATATATGCACCAGTCCACTGATGATTCTGTTATCTTTCACTCCTGCAAATGGATGAAGTGACCCGCGAGGTCACCGGCTAAAAGCGGTGCCCCTGAACTACTTTGTTACCGTTAGGGTCAGCCGATACTCCTCGGGAGATATCGCTTCACCCGCTCTTGGATAGGGATGGAGACTGAAAGTCAGCGTATAGTTGATAAAGCTCTCCTGTGCCTGGTCCGTCAGCCCAGGCTGATTCAGCACCATGGAATACCTGGTGCCCTGGTGGGTAATCCTGACATGGCTGCTGGCTACTCCCGCCCAGAGACAGACAACGTTCTGGGGGCAGCGGCTATCGCCGATAACTTCCTCGAACGTTATTACCATGTCTTCTCCCGTTATCCGGGCGCTCTGACCGATGCCGATAGTGAATCCCTCACCGGGCCCTACGGTGATATCTACCTGGTTCCTGATACATCCCGCTACAGAAACAAGAAGCACCAGAATGAGCACTAATAAATACCCGAGACGCCCCATCTTACTTTTCACCTCCTTCTTTTGTGCATCTTTGCCAGAAGTTCATCGAGACGATCAAAGGTCTCGATTGCACCTGCCTCCATTCCCGACTGTAGCATCCTCTCTAGGTCTTCAATTGTATTGTAGTAAGAGGTAGAAGTTATTTTTGTCTTTCCTCCTTCTAATTCTTCCAATCTCAGCGTTTCCCTTAACTCGCGCCTCGGCCAAATTGGTTCATAGTTAAATGTATCAGAAATAAGCTCGGTTTTCTTGACCCTCCTTATACACTCCGTTGACCCGTATTCATTGCCTTGTCCTTCCTCGGGCCAATAGTGACCTTCCCCACCAAAAATCCCTTTTCTGAAGTTGTACCGTTTTGTTGAACACACCCTTTATGATATCACTTGCTATATCGTTGGTGATGAACACGGTACCACCAAAAAAAGATAGAGCTCAGAAGAGCAAAGGGGGTAAGGTTTCAAAACGTGATAAGCTAAGCGAAAAAAGTGAACCGTTAAGTTATACTGAAGAAGAAGATTATTCTCCTGATTTAAAAGGCTTAATTCATGACTTGAGTCTAAAAGAGCGTGAATTCGAAGTACTGCACCCTGAGAAGTCGAGCGCGATTGAGCGGATAATAGAGCTCGGGGACCGTGCAGTCGAGCCCCTGCTCAACGCGCTGGATGATGCCGATGAGGAAGCGCGAGGGTGGATTATCTTCTTATTAGGGATGGTAGTGGATGGGAGTACACTCGTGCCGATTTCGACGTACGTAAAGGCAAATGAGGAGAAGATAAGATCCGGGGATGGTGAAGCGCTGAAAGCCTTTGAACAAGAGATAGAACGCGTGATCAAAGAGATGCGGCGGTGCGGAGCATCCACGCCCTGACAGGGTTAATTACTCATGAGAACCACGTTCTGAGCCCAGGTGTTTATTCTCCGCCCGGTAATCATCCAATGTTCGGCGTTTCATCGTGCCATCCGGGAAGACGGTAATCCAGCCCCGTTTCTCTTCTATACGCCGTTCACGCACACAACTCTTGCCGATCACTGAGTTCTTCATATGGCGGGCAACAAGCGAGTACGCGCGCTCGAGCTCCTCGGGCTCGGGATTCCGGGCTATCTTCTCGTGGCTTAATTCCGCTCTGAACCGATTGATGCGGTAATCAATCTCCTTCTTAGCATCCAGTTCGGCTAAAAACTGCGCTATACGTTCTATCTCACGCTCATCCACAATGCCAGGGATGTAGACTGTATTCACGACGAGCTTGACCTTCCCGTACGCAGTTCTGATATTCTCCAGAATTCTCCGGTTTGAATATCCGGTATACCACTCATGGAGCTTCTCATCCCACGCCTTCAGATCGAACATGACCTCGGTCAACCCTGCTGCGATGAGCTCCTGTAAGTAATCCTCATCGAGCAGATAGCCATTCGTGTCAAGCACCACCCCTCCAACAAATTCCTTCAGTCGAGCGACCAGATCCACGAGATACCCCCGGTCCAGCGTGGGTTCGCCACCGGTAAGTACCACCTCTTCAAGCGGCGTATCGCCATAATAAGCACGTGAGGAGTTCTTCACCAGCGTTACTAACTGCTCAACACTCATCAACTCACCTACCGGGTCACGCGCAATACTAAAACAGCCTTTGCATCTGAAGTTACAGCCCGCCAGCGTGATCCAGATACGGGGTCTGAGTTCTGAGAGCGTGATAAAAGGCACGGCCCGGCATCCCGTGCTCAGCTTCGGCACCACCATATATAAGAAGTATAAATTCATTGAAGAAAAATAATACGAACAGATCGAAATGCTACGACGGCATGCTCGCAAACAGCTCGTGGTTCTTTAGCTATACCGAAGAGAAATCACTGAGCTGCGAATATCATCACCGTGTTAACGTTGCTAGCACGTTCCAGTGCCGTCCTGTATCCGATCCTCTTCGGACCATCACGACCGCATCTTCATCGCCATAATACCGGGGGATTATCGTCTGCCGTACGAAGCTTAAATGGGTATAAAACTGTATCGCCACCTCGTTGCTCTCCCGCACTTCGACAATCGCGACACCCTTTGTGCGTTTCAAGACCTCCTCGACTAGCCTGGTTCCGATCCCCCGCCGCCTGTATGCGGGATGGACGGCGATCGAGACGATATGACCGCCGGGATAAAAGATGATATAGCCCGTGATTTCACGCCCGTTCTTCCCCCCACCTTGATACACCAGGAAGGAAGTGGGGCATATCGACGCGTAATACAGGAAAGTAACCCGGTTATACGGGGCTTTGGGGAATGCATGCTCCTCTATTCGGAGTATCGCACCCAGATCAGACCTCTTGAATTTCCGTATCATGTGCTTCTCTAAGCCTCCGCACCCCTGAATATAAAAAGATATAATGCTCTCCACTATCTATTTTGAGCAGAGCAAATAACTCAAAGAGAGGGGGTGGTTTGCACGAGAGAGTTACATCGGTTCCTTTCCTTTCTTGTACGACCGAAGATAGTCAAGGCGAGCATGATCAGCGGAACGGGACTTATCAGTGGAGCATTGATTGATGCCGTTGTTTTCCTCAATATCCTCGATAAACTCACACGCGGTGAGGTGTTTGAAGCCGCGCTGTTGTTACGGCTGAGCTACGAAGCCACGCTCCTATTTATAGGCTACATAATCCTCTCGCTCGGGTTCTTATGGTCGACCTATCCGATGCTGCGAAACGAAAAATGCGCTGCAGATTCAAAAAAGCTCCAAATTCAGTTCGTCATCCTTTTATCATTTATTATCTCTTTTTTGATCGCGCGAGCATTCGTTCTGCTCTTAAACGTGCCGATTAATCCTGCGTACCAGTTATGGCTGAAAGGCTATCGAGTTCACCATTTCTTCTTCGGGATCGCCGTACTCATGATCGGTGGCTGGCTTAGCCATCTGCACAACGGCGGGAAGCTGACCATGATCTCCGCGGCTCTTTATGGCATTGGAGTTGGCCTCGTCGTGGACGAGTTCGGATTGCTCCTGACCTTTGGGGATTACTGGGCCGCCCAATCTTATTTATTCTTCGTGATAATCTCGCTCTTTTTCTTAATAGCGCTCTTGATTGAGGCGTATAACCGGTTTACGAGCTACCAGAGCCCATCACTCACGGAGCACGCTTCGGTATAAACAGGTTTCTGTTGACGGTCTCGACCCCTCAGCCCTTCGCTTCGCTTCTCCGTCCATACCAGTTCGTGAAGGTAATCTCCTTGAGCTCCTTGCGGGAACTTCTCGGCGACTCGGCTGGATATCCGATCGAGAGAATGGAAAGTACCCGCTTACCCTTTGGAATTCTTAATAGCTCGCTCACCGCGGCCTCGTAGACCGAGCCATACGCACCGATCCAGCAGGTACCTAACCCTAGGGCGTGCGAAGCAAGCAGCATGTTCTGCGTGGCGATCGCCCCATCCTCGACCGGATGGGTTGAGGCTTGGGGGTCAATAACCACGACGATCCCGAGCGGTGCGCCCGCAAGAAACTTCCCATAGGTTGTGGCTTTCGCAACTTCTCCCCTAATCGTACGATCCCTCAGAATGATAAACTCCCAGGGCTGGGAGTTGCTGGCCGAAGGGGCCCATCTCCCTGCTTCCAGTATCTTCTCCAGCAGGTCCTCAGGCACAGCCTCCTTTTTGTAGCGCCTGATACTCCTTCTCGTCCTGATAAGCTCGAGCATATCCATAATAACTCCTCTACCCGGAGCATTAATAAAACGCCTATGGAGTCACATTTCCAACCGCGATCTCCACTAGGTCATAGAGATGCAGTGAGAGAAGATCCACAGCGGGTGAGAGCATCTCGATCGGCCGGAGAAGAAAGGCTAAGAAGAAGATGATAGAAAAAATCGCTGTGATCGTCAATGGAATGAGCATGAAGAGTGGTGCCTCTTTGATCACCGCCTCCGCTTCTCCTTCCGGTTCCTTGAAGAACGCGGTATGAAGGATGGGGAAGAAATAAACGACGTCCAGCAGGGAGGCGGCTAAGAGGACAAACAGGAACAGTATCATGATCCCACCTCCCTCTAACGATCCGAGGCAGAGATACCACTTGCTTATAAACCCCACTGCGGGCGGAATGCCACTCATTCCCAATGCACCCACAGAGAACGCGAGCATCGTTACGGGCATTGTCTTTCCGATGCCACCCATCTCACTGATATTCCTCTTTCCTGTGACGACCATGATCGCACCTGCACAGAGGAAGAGTGTGATCTTCATGTAGCCGTGGAGCATAATGTGCATCATTGCACCCCGTATGCCGTAGAAGCTCGGCTCTGTTACTGCTATCGAGGGCAATAGTGCCGCACCGAGGATGATGTACGAGAGCTGATTGATCGTGGAATATGCAAGCCTTCGTTTCAAATTGTCCTGTGCAATGGCGAATAAATTGGCAACGATCATGGTAAACCCGGCTAGAAAGGCAAGCGCCAACCCGAGATTGAGGTGCCCGCCCGCAAAATAGACCTCACGCATCAAATCCACGCCGTAGATATAGCAGACAATTCTGACAATCCCGAAGACGCCTGCCTTCACCACTGCAACGGCATGCAAGAGCGCACTCACCGGCGTCGGTGCGACCATCGCAGTAGGAAGCCAGGAGTGAAAAGGCATCCACGCCGCCTTCAAGAACCCCAGTAAGAAACAGAAGAAAAGGATTACGAGTGTCAATCTATGTGCAGGATTCAGAGCGGCAAGCGCGGGTATACCACCATTTGTAAAATCCGTCGAGCCGGTAAGATAATAGGTCATCATCACCCCGAAGAGGAAGAAGACGCCCGAGGTGAGCAGATATGCAAAATACTTACGACCCGCGCTCAACGCTTCTCGGGTCTGATCATGAATAACAAGGGGATAGGTGGAGACCGTTAAGATCTCATAAAATACGAACATCGTGAGCAGATTCGCTGAGAGCGCTATACCGATCGCACCGAAGATCGCAAGCGCGAAACAGAAGTAGTATCTCGTCTGCGCATGCTCCTTCAGAGACCGCATATAGCCGATGGAATAGAAAGAGACTAAGATCCACAGGGAAGACGAGGTGAGTGCGAAGATCAGACCGAACGCATCGACCTTAAATCCGAATGCCACACCCGCGAAGAGGGTCTGGAAGAACGTGTAGTGGATAACCTCGCCCTGTAAAATCACGGGCACCATGGAGAGGACGAGCGTGAACATCAGTATGCCTGCTGCGATCGTACACCCCTCCCGTATATTCGGCCGTTTGCCAAACAGCAGTATCAGAGGGGCTGCAACTGCGGGGCATAAGAGCACAAACAGCGGCGTCTGCAGTTCTAGCATGACCGCACCACCGCCCGTCTTAATTCGGAGAAGCACGCCTCGATAATAGGCACAGGCAGCCGTGTGGGGCATACCAGGCCGATCACGTGCAGGGTGAAATCTCCCGTTGAAATCAAGCTCAGCATCGTTTATCCTTCTTTTCCCTCTCTTCCCTCTCTCTCTCCTCTCTTTTTATTGCTCGTCTTCTTCGTGCTCCATCGCTCGTTCTGGAGCACTCGTACCGCTATACAGGGTATGTAAAATGTTTCATATAGGTGTTTCGGTTTCGCTCTACCATTTGATTTGACTCTTTCGTGTCGCGCATGACTAAGCGGAGAGCGTCGGATTCGCAGAACGAGCGATGGAGCACGAAGGAATCAAAAATTGGGTATATGTTAATCTACTCCAAACATGTCTAATATATCGAGGCAGGGTGCCGGTGGTGATTGAACGTGGATAGAAAAATGCTGAGAATCATGCTCCTGATAATCATTGGTGCTGTCTTAGCCGTATCCGCAGTCTTCGTATTCATACTGCACTCCGAGCATTTTACCGGCGTTCTCTATGGCGCAGCAGGCGTTGGCCTCTTCATGGTGCTTGCAAAGATCTTATCGTTAATCCAGAAGGAAGGAAAACAGGATGATTGAGTTGGGTATCCCACCGTTTATCATCTTCATTTTGGGAGCCGCGATAGTTCCCGTGCTTGGCC
>RXIE01000077.1 GCA_004212135.1 Candidatus Methanophagales archaeon ANME-1-THS
TGACTGGATCTTCCGCCCTTCTTCTATCGTCAGTTCACGCACGTATATGCACACAAAACACCCTATTCACGAGGTCATATTTATACTTTTCGGTCAAAAAGAGAACAACCTTGATAGACATACCACTAAGTGGTGAAAGTAAATTAAAAAGCTTTCGGTTTCCAAATTTCCAGAATGTACGGTACGCAGCAGTGCCTCACGGGGCATTGCACACTACATAAATTGAAACATCCCGGAATCGTCTGCTCACACGAGACCTAGATACCCAGTTTTCTCCGATTTGCTTCTATGTGGGCCAGGATAGCGTCCGCTGCTTTGACCGGATCTCGCTCGACATTCAGCAGGCCGCCCGTCACCTGTTTGCAGTCCTGAGTCAGAAGTTTGACCAGATTTGGTGCCCGGTAACCGTTGGTACCAGATTGACATACGTATAGAGTCCCAGTGCCAGAGCGGCGGTGGCCCGAAGGGTCTTGACCGTCTGATCAGTGTGGTAGTGGTACGTCGATGCGCCCATGAGGTTTCTAAGCAGCATCATGCGCATCGCCATGCCATCCGCGGTAATGCCACACACACCCGGCTTGTTTAGTACTGCATCTGTTTTTAACGGTAATACTGGGATGATTTTCGTGATTATTCTCTTATCTTATTCCTTCACTCAATATAGTCACCTTAATCTGGTCTTTCACCTTTGTAAAATGGTGGTCTAACGTTATGATCTCGTTCACTTCGGGCAGAGAAATCGCTGAAACAAAGTGGATAGCATCTGACGCTGGTAAACCCGTGGATACTGAAACAGCCAAAACTGAATTCATAAAGGTCTCAAAATCTTCAGCGTAATATATTTGTAGATTTTCCATCCTCTGTAACGTGGTTACATGCTTCAATCCCACTTTTTCGCTGATGTTTCTCGTAATGAAACCACCTATTTCTGCCAATCCAAAAACTGAAATTGCTGTTGGATGCCTATCGTAAATTATGGTATTTACGACACTTCGGCAGACTTTGTGATTTGGATCCGTCGGGAGAAAAGCACCTATAAAGACAGAGGAATCAATATACCTCATTCTTCAACGCTCCCTTTCCTTTAGAAAATCATCCACCGTAAGCGAAATCCCTTTCCTCTTTAAAATTACCAGCGTTTCTTTCGCTAATTCATCTAAAGTATCGAGAGTTTGTTCATCTTTTTCCACCTTGCCGGTTCTTCTCAATTCACCCATTATGTCTAACAACTCTTTCGTTTCTGGAGGCAATATCTTTAATCTCCACAAACCTGTAAGATTAATTGCCTGTGTTCTTATCACAGTCTGGGCCATCTTTTCCACTCCTTACTTCTCTCTACATCCCTTTTATATAACATTATGTCATCTATTATAAACACATAACGATTAGGTACTGCTAACAGATGCATTATCCACCGCCCATTTGAATCTTTGTAAATTCTTGCATCCCGGAATCGTCTGCTCGCACGAGCCTTTATAAACCCAGTTTTCTCCGATTCGCTTCTATGTGAGCCAGGATAGCATCCGCTGCTTTGACTGGATCTCGCTCGACATTCAGCAGCCCGCCCGTCACCTGTTTGCAGTCCTGAGTCAGGAGTTTGACCAGATTTGGTGCCCCGGTAACCGTTGGTACCGGATTGACATAGGTATAGAGCCCAAAAGCCAGCGCGAATATCGCATCAATCGTCGCCTTCTGTTCCATATATTCCGGCGCGGCCGCCGCAACCGGGAGGTCCGGAAGAGGCACGCCACCCAATGCAGTTGAGATCGCTGCTAACAGGTCCGCTAGCCGGCCCGTGTCCGTGCAGGTTCCAAAGCTCAGTACGGGTGGGATATTCAGCTTTGTGCAGAATCTTTTAAGACCCATGCCTGCAAACTCCTTAGCTTCTGGAGTACAGAGCCCTGCAACCTGCATGGCACCATTACCACAGCCCATAGAGAGCACCAGAATATCACGTTTAATCAGTTCACTGGCGATTCGGACGCTCTGTATATCCTGACCAGAATCCCGCAGCGTGGTGCACGAAACGAGACCCACAATCCCTCGCAAGGTTCCATCTTTTAGAGCTTCTAAGAGTGGAGTGAGCGTGCCACCAAGTGCAGCAAGAATGCTTTCAGGCGAAAAGCCGACCAGAGCTTCTTTCACGGGCAAGCCAGTAAACTGCTCGACTGAAGCTCTGCGGTCTTTAAAGTTCGCGATTGCCATCTGCAGCAGTTGAGCTGCTTGCTCTTCAGCCTTCTCAGGCTCGTAGTTGATCCGATCAGTAATGCCTTCAAAAGCAACGAGCTCACTCAGTGGCACGAGTCTGAACTTGTAGGTTGCGGCATATAACGGGTCTATCGGCATCGAACAGTTCATGTCTGCGGCGAAGAGATCCACGCAGCCACTGGCAAAAACCGCCTCTTGCATGAGCCAGTTTCCCGTGAAGCCGTAAAAGGCATCATCCATCGTCCATCGCTGGATCATCTCCTGACCGGTCTCGATATTCGCAATGACCCGCAACCCCCTGGCACCCACTGCCCGGGCTTTCTCCTGCCATTCTCGTTTTCGAGCCAGTTGAACCATCGCAAATCCGAGGAACGGCTCATGGCCGTTGGGCAGCACGTTCACAAAATCAGGATCCAGTACGCCAAGGTCCACGCGCATCTCATGGGGCTCGGGTATCCCAAAGAGGATATCCTGGCAGTATTCGTTCACCACCTGGCTCTGGTACGCCATGGCTATGGCGAGCCGCATTGCCTTGAGCGCCAGGCTCACATAATAACCGTCGACGTTGGTGAGGCACGAACTTGTAGCCAGCATCATCTCGCCATAAATCCCGCCCGGAAAGATCCCCAGTTGTTTCCAGACATCTTTGCGTTCTTGAGGCGCCAGCACCTCGACGATTTGACTAGGTTCATAATACTTTCGGTTAAAATCAGCTTCCACAAAATCACAGAGACGAAGCGCGATTTCATGCTCTGAGCCTGCGGTACTTATCCCGAGTCGCGCAGCAAAATCCCGTAATTTTTCAGGCTCAGTGATTCTGAATAGTGTTCGACCTTGTGCAGTCGCCCGCAGGGTCTTGATCGTCTGATCAGTGTGGTACTGGTAGGTCGACGCACCCATGACGTTCCTGAGCAGCATCATCCGCATCGCCATGCCATCTGCGGTAATGCCGCACACACCCCGCTTGTTCTTGAATGCATCCGCACGGCATGGTCCGTTCGAGCATAAATCACACCGAATTCCCGCCTGGCAGAACGGGCATCTCCTATCAGGATCGCCACCCATGCCCTGGGCCTCGTAGCGATCCCAGATATTGTCCATATGGTCCTTTTTGAGTCGCTCGTACACCCTCCGAACCGATTCATGGTACGAAATCCTATTCTTGTCCATATTTTAACCCCTCTCTTTGTATCCTCAAAAGCGGTTGAACTACTTTAAATTGTTATACTATTCAAAAACCCCATTTCCTTAGTCTCTGACTAACTTTATTCTCCAACTCTTCTCTTTTCTCGCCGCTTCTTTATTCCACTCGCAATTTTTCACCAGTTATACTTATTACCCTCTCTTCAAGCGGTATTGTTTTCCGGGCTTCTCTTATCGCTTGCTGGACAAGGGTTATAAGACCAAAACAGCAGGGCACTTCCATGTATACGACTGTTACACTTCTGGGATTTGCTGTTTCGATTATCTGCCTAAGTTTCTCTTTATATGCGTCAACATCGTCAAGTTTTGGACAGCCAATAGCAATCGCCTTACTCTTCAGAAAATCCTGGTGAAAGTCGGCGTAAGCTTCTGGTAATAAGGAGCGTATGGTTGGACTAAATGCAGTTGTATCGGCCAATGCCGTAATGCTGAGCGAGGTCCCGCGGGTTCTTTAGCTACTTTCTCCTCCTTCTCTGTCCACTGGGGCATCCGGGCTGAAGGACATGCAGTTACACCTTTAGGCAGTTTATGTGTGTGATATTCAGGCAATTCCTGTGCATGCTCCACAAGATGTTTTAGATGTTCTTCGAGCATCTCAGGTGCAGTTTCTTTAATTCGAGCGATGGTTGCCTCTTCATCGTAGGGTTCCGCCTCCCTTTCTTTAATTGTTAGTGCTCCTGTTGGGCAGGAACCGAGACATGCACCAAGCCCATCACAGTGAAACTCTTTCACCAACCTCGCTTTTTTACCTTCTGGCGTATCAACTATCTGGATTGCTTGTTCGGGGCAAGATGGGATGCAAATTCCACAACCGTCACATAAATTCTCAGCAATCTTAATAATCTTTCTTTTTGCTTTCTTCATAGTACACCCTTACGAATGATTAGTTAGCACACGTTCTTTTAAATTATTACCCGGATGTACGTGCTTTACACAATGCTGACAACCCGATGCTCGACTAACTCCCTCCTTAACCTCTTCCGCTCTTCTAACAGCTTCTTCTAGCAGGGTGCCTTTCGCCACCTTTATGTGCACACCTGCATAAATCTATCTTCTGTTCTCTCAGATCTAGGGCAGATGTCAACAGCGATCTCGTATGCTCTGCATAATACTCATCAATCTCTACTCTGAACCTTTATAGTGCTCCAGATTCATTTGAGCAGCTTTTTTGTCGCATTCTTGCATGCATTGACCCCAGGCGCTCCGGCTGTCACGTAGACCACGCCAAGTGTATCCAGTATCTCTTCCTTGGTAGCGCCATGGTGCAGTGCGCTCTTCATCTGCGCTTCCGCACAGTCCGGGCAGAGCCGCGCGGCTACTACAGCAGGTGCCATCAGTACTTTTATCTTCGCAGGCAGCGCGGTATCTCTCCAGAGCGCCTCATCGCTGTCACGATAAAGCTTAAACATTCAGGCGCATGCTCACCCACGAGCTGCTGTATCTCGGGCACGAAACCCATGCTCTTCTTTGCAAGCTCAAACTGTTCTTTAATCTCTTTCTTTTCCATTGCTTATGCCTCCCCTCCTATTGGATAGAATATTCACCCGGTCACTTATTTAAATGCCCGCTCGTAAACTACGGTAACAGGTACAATAGTCGGCCGAAGACGTCCGATGAGTCACACGCTACCTAGTTTTTCCATCTCAGGATCGTATCATGGTCAACAGCATCTTGAATTTCGTCACCGCGCGCAGGGCATGAGGTTCATTTGCGGGCATTATAATCATCTCTCCGGCATTCACGCTGAACGATTTACCCGCGATGATGAGCTCCACTTCACCTTCGATGATATAGACCAGCGCATCAAATGGTGCGGTATGCTCACTCAATCCCTGCCCCCTCCGCGAAGGCAAAAAAGGTCACTGTACCCGTCTTCTTGTCAAGTATCGTTCGACTCACCACAGCACCTTCCTGATAATCCGCCAGGTCGACTAATCTCATCGCATGTCCTACAAGTTTCTTCTTTCCCGGTTCTTCTTTCCCGGTTCTTCTTCAGTACGTTCCATTCTTCTCACCACTTTCTTATTTACTTTACTTCCTGCCCTATTTTAGAGCATCAAGGGGACAGCCAGCTATGGTGCACGGATAACCTTTCTTGCTTTAATGTATCTTTTGATTCCTCAGAATAAGCAGTTGGATCTGATGAGGAACAGACAACTCATTTTTAATCCTCACGCAGATCGATCACGATCTTGTTCAATGATCCTATCAAGTTGGACGCCATGAGCGCATTAGTTCGATGTTCAGCAGCACGACTCCCATGGCTGCTGGCTGAGAGGTAAACAATTTATACCCCGACACCTCAAGAGATGGTTGGTGACGAGAACTGTGCTTGAATTATATAATAGCCTCACGAGGACGATTGAGCCTTTTGAGCCGATGGAAGAGGGTACCGTGAAGATGTTCACCTGCGGGCCTTCGATTTATCAGCGACCCCACATCGGCAATTATCGCACGTATCTTTTTGAGGACGTTCTGCAGCGGTACCTTGAATATATCGGCTACAAGGTTATCCGAGCGTTAAATTTTACTGATGTAGAGGAGAAATCGATTCAGGAGGCTCAGAAGCGCCAGTTAGATCTGCTCGAGTGGACAGAACAGTGCGGTCGCGTATTCTTTAACGAGCTGGAACTGCTGCGGGTGAAACCTCCCACGTATAATCCAAAGTCCTCCACCTCGATCGAAGAGGCGGTTCGTCTCATCCAGGAGCTCTTGAAGACGGGTCATGCTTACTGGTACAAGGGGAATGTGTATTTTGATCCTTTGAGCTTCAAGGGCTTTGGCAAGCTCGCCCATTTGGACCTGTCACGCTGGCCACGTATTAAAAAGCGGCTTCACAAGGATACCTATACCGGCAATCGCTGGAACCTGGGCGATTTTATACTCTGGCATGGGTATAAAAAGGGTGATACGGTCTACTGGGATACCGCGATCGGCCGTGGCAGACCCGCATGGAATGTACAGGACCCCGCCATGGCGCTCCAGACACTTCGGGCTTCGCTCGATATCTATTGCGGCGGAGAGGATAACCTGGTCCGGCATCATGATTATACAATTGCGGTCGCCGAATCGGTTACCGGGAAGCCGTTGGCTCGGTACTGGCTTCACGGCGCACATCTGCTCGTCGAGGGCAAGAAGATGTCAAAAAGCAGAGGCAATGTCATTTATCTCACGGACCTCCTCAAGGCAGGATATACCCCGGAAGATATCCGGTTCTTTCTGATTTATGGCCATTATAGAAGACGACTCAACTTCACTTATGAGGCACTCAAAAGGAGCTCGGAGCAGTTAAAACAGGCACGTGAGATGATCGCGATTATCCAGCACGCCGGTGCCACTGTGCGAGAAAGCGATGGTACGGTGGAGGAACTGGTTGGGCGCCTGAAGCATGACTTTGAGAAGAATATGGATGATGATCTCAAGGTGAAGAAGGCCTTTGACGAGCTCGTGCACACGCTTGCCCGATTGACGCGATTAGCCAGGATGGATAAAGTGAGTTCAACGGATGCGCAGCGGATAATCAAGACACTTGAGACTATAGACCGTGTGGTTCAGGTGTTCCAACTAGCACACTGAGCTTAAACGATCAGCCGGTTCTTCATCAGGTTCACCGCAAGCACAAAGAGAATGAGTGAAACAATGAGGATCCATGCAAAACTTACCAGTAAGAATCCGCTCGGGGCAGCGAGCGTGAGCGCGCGCGTTATACCAACCACATGCGTGAGCGGCAAGGTTGCCAGGGCTGCATACTGGATCGGCTTTGGAAGCAGCGTTAAGGGGAAGAAGGTGCCGCTAAAGAGGAACATTGGAGTGATAAAGAGATAGGTCGGATAACTCAACGAATTGATATTCGGCGTGATGGCGGTAAAGCACATCCCGATACAGGCAAAGAGAAAGCCCGCGAGGAATGATAACGGGATGATCAGCAGCGAGGAGGGCAGTTCGATGAGTCCAAACGCTGCGAGCACCGGAAGCATGATCGTCGCATGAATAAGACTCCGCGTCGCGCCCCAGAGAAGCTCGCCTGTTATTACATCCTCTATGCTCAGCGGCGTCGCGATGATTGCGTCAAAGGTCTTTTGATAATACATGCGGACATACGAGCCGTAGGTGCACTCGAAAAAAGCCGAGTTCATAATCGCGACGGCGATCAGGGCGGGCGCAATGAACCGGGCATAGGTCATACCCTCGATCACCTCGATATACCTGCCGAGCCCGAATCCAAGCGCAAACAGATAGAGCAGCGGTTCGAGGAACGGCAGAATAAAATTCACTTTGTAGGTCTTCATGAAGACGTCTCGATTACGCAGCCAGACCTTCCACGCGCGCTTGCTGAATGCAGGCACCTTGAAATAAGTCCTCATGGTCACTCCCTCAGTTTTCTGCCCGTGAGCTTCAGAAATACATCTTCGAGCGTGGCGGAACGGGCAGTTAGTTGCCCGAGTTTGCATTCCTTTAACAGCGTGTACGTAATCTCACGCGGATTCGTCGTATAGATCTGCACCCGATCACCAAACACTTCATAGCTCGCCCCATTTCGCGCCAGGCATGCAATCACCTCTGGTTCATTCGCCGCTTCCACAACCTCACTCCCTATATACGCTCTGACCAGCTCATCAGGTCTCCCCTCCACTAAAATCCTACCGGTATCCATGATCACTAGTCGATCGCACAACCGCGCTGCCTCCTCGAGGTAATGCGTGGTAAGGACGATCGTGATACCCTGCGATTGCAGGCTTTTTATTTTATCCCAGATCAGGTGTCGCGCTTGCGGATCGAGCCCGATAGTCGGCTCATCGAGGATCAGCAGGCGGGGCGAATTGATAAGCGCCCGGGCAAGTATCAACCGTCGCTTCATGCCACTGGACAAATGCTCAATCACCGTGTCTCTCTTCGACCGCAGTTGCACAAAATCCAGCAGCTCATCGATTATCCGCTCGGCCGTCGTGCGCGGCATGTCAAAATAGCGCGAATAGACCAGAAGGTTCTCACGTACCGTGAAATCAGGATCAAGATTAGTTTCCTGCGGCGCGACGCCCAAAAGCCGCTTGATCTCACGCTGGTGGCTACTCACCGCCATGCCAAACACTGTGAGCGTTCCGGCGGTCATTGGCGATACGCACTGGATCATCTTCATCGTGGTAGTTTTTCCCGCGCCATTGGGCCCGAGAAATCCAAAGACCTCACCCTCATGTACCGTAAAGCGTACCTTATCCACGGCAACAAACTCGCCAAACCGCTTCGTTAAATCCTCAGCCACAATTACGGAGCTAATAACCCACTACCACCCCTAAGGTTTGTAAAACCCGCTTAGTACTTGCTAACTGAGGGTGGTAATTAAAAAACTTCACCATTTCGCTCGTGACCTGAATAAAAAAGGGGGAAAGGGGGGAAACCAAAACGGTGGAGGAAGAGTAATTCGATTTTTTTGGTTTCCCCTTGATCAAAATCAATAAATAAAAGAGTGGGATCGAGTGCTCTACGTTGTTACTTTTTCGATATACACTCTTACCCCGGCTGTCGGATCGTTTGTTGGTCCTATCCACTCTGCACCTGGTTCGGCCCGCACACGCAGCGAGATGAGATGCAGACCGCTTGACATCGGAACCCACGTCGTCGTGGGAACTGTGATAACCTTGTCCTTTTCTTGCCCTGGCAGTTTTTCTGTGACCGATTTCAGGAGCACACCATCCGCGTAAAGGTCCACCGTGACATCGACCTCATCGTCTACATAGCTTGAAATTTCAGAGACCTCTGCACTTATAGGTCGCGGATAGCCAATATCTCGATTGATCAGACCTTCGAAGCTGTGTCTGCCAGTCCAGGTTACATTCCCTTTGACGCCTCCCTCTTCATCTTCCATGGTTATCAGTACCATCTCCTCGTCTATCGCTCCAGTATTGTCCACAACCTGGAGTTTCACGGTATACGTGCCGCCTGGCGGATAGGTCGGATAGCTGTGGGCTACCATGAGTACGTTCCCCTCAATGTCCCAGACACCATCGTTCTCAAAGTCCCATCGGTACAGCTCGACGGTACCATCAGGGTCATAACTTCCTAAGGCATTGAAGGTAACAGTCTGGTTTTTCATCGCTGTCGTATCGCTCGTCGTGAAGACCGCTACTGGCGGTATCTTCTTTGGAACTACCTTTACGCTGAGTGCCGGCACTGCAGTCTCTTTCTCCTCATCGCATACATTCTTGTACGTAACCTTTGAGCTTGCGGTGACTACTTGCCACGTCCCCTCAGCTTTTGGTTGTACATCAAAGGTGATCAGCTCGCTCTGATACGCTGAGAGTGAGCCTACATTCCATATCAGCGTGTTACCAATGATCTGGTCCGGCGCCCTGCTCGCATTACCGTTATAGGTTACGTCGTCACTCAACTCGATTCGCAGCGCAACGTTCGTTGCCGAGATAGCTGAAAGCTCCTTCGCCAGCTCCTCATAGATGGCCACTAAGTCATCCGCGGTTGCCGGGAAATACGCCCTTCCGCCGGTCATATCTGCGATCTGCTGTAGTGACGTTTGGTTAACGCCACCCCAGCCAATCATATACACGGTGTATCCCTTCTCTGCTGCTCTCTGCGCCTGCTCCATCGGGTCGCAACCCATGTTCCACCAGCCGTCGGTCAACATTATAATCGCCTTCTCGGTACCAGCCCTGCCATACGAAGAATCAAGATGGTTGATAGCGACCTTCAGACCTTCGCCCATTGGTGTTCCACCGCCGGTATTCAACGAATCGATGTTATTCTTCACCAGCTCCTTATTCGTCGTCAGAACTTGTTTCACCTGGCAATGATCATTATATGACCACCCATCGGAATGGAACCTCACGAGCCCCGTCTGATCATTCTCTTTCACCAAATCCACAAACGCCTTCGACGCGGTTTTTGCTGAAACTATCCTTACCGGGGGAAGTTCAACGGCGAATGTCCTGCCAGGCGTCCCATCGGCCTGGACTAACTTTGCATAGACCTCGTAATTCCCTGCCGCTACACCGCTCCACTGTTGGGTCGAATAACCAGTTTTCTGGGTCGTCGTGCTACCGGTATTCCTGTTCCTCAGGTATGCGCTCACCTTATCCTTGCCGTAATACACGTCCACCGGGATCTGGAACATCGTCTCTACATCCGAGACCTCAGAAAGAGTAAAGTCACTGTTTGGCACCTTCTGGTACCAGTTGGTGAGCGTCACGTCATATGTGCCCACGATCAGGGTGCCGTATCGCTCCATTGATCCTGAACAATCCATGGCCAGGACGACATCCACTGGGAATAGCAATGCGGATGTTCCGTTACCGGTGAGATTGATCTTCACCGTTGTGGTATCATTGACTTCGATGACCGTTTCACTCAGAGTCGCGTCAACACCGACTCCTCCTCCTTCACAGGCTCCGCTTGCCAGACCTATTGCCGCACAGAAAATACCCAGCAACATGGCCAGCATTAGGATATTATTTGTTCGCATTTTGTTGACTCACCCCCGTGCTTGTGGTGTTTAGCGCATCTCCTCGATCACTGGAAAGCTGGTCTTATCGTAAGGATCGGTTCCGTAGACAGCCTCCTCCAGGTTCGGAACACCGTCACCGTCTATATCGACGTCCACATCATCAGGAATGCCATCACCGTCCGTGTCCGGAATGCCCTCTTCGGCGTAAATGCTGGGAAAAAGTACCAGTGCTCCCACACTGAATGCCAACAGTATACTCATCATTGCTGTTAGTGGTTTCATTTTTACACCACCTCCTACCCATACCTTATCGATCTACCCTTTTAAACATTTGCTAGATTCCCATAATATTGCCCAAAATTGACAATATTTCTTATGAAATGTGCTATCACTATTTTCAAACAATTGATAAAAATTTGGAATTATCTGTCATTATGGTATAACAAGCTCATAAAGCGGCTGCGCATCGCGAGGGCAGCTTCTCATGGATCCGTGAGACGGTACTACCATAAGACCTCGCTCAGTATCTCCCCGAGCCGAATGTGAGATCAGGTATCAAAAAGAGCACATACGATGCAGAGATAGCTGCATGGAGATACTACCATACAGATACTAACAGAGTCTACTAAAAGTAAAAATCAATCGCGCACGTGAGAAGGATATTGAATCCCAACTCCGCGCTCTTCTCTAATAATTGGTAAAAAATAAAAAAGGTGGGGATTGGAGTGCTAGCTCACCTTCTCGATGAACACTCCCACCCCGATTGTTGGATCGTTTGTTGGTGGTACCCAGTATTCGCCATCATACGCGTGGAGCGAGATGCGATGCATACCGCTTGACATCGGAACCCATGTTGCGGAAACTGTGATGCTCGTTTGGTCTAAAGGCCCAAGAGCTATAGTGTTCGAACTCAGCGGGATGCCATCCACACGCAGTTCCACGGTAACGTAGACCGTTGTGGCCAGCGTGTTGGTGATTTCGTAGGCAGTTGCACTGATCGATCGAGCCTCACCGATGACAATCCTCTCACCGAGTCCCTCGAACGAGTGTTTGCCGCTCCATGTTACATTGCCACTGATTTCTTCGCCAGGCCCGTTAACTACCGTAACATTTTCGATCTTCGATGCTCGTGCCCCGGCATTGTCTTCAACTTCGAGTTTTACATTGTATATATCGCTTGTATCATAGCTGTGTTTGACTATAATCACGTTGCCTGTGAGATCCCACGTGCCATTGCCGTCAAAGTCCCATTTGTAAACCTTGATATAACCGTCGGGGTCATAGCTCGCAGAGGCATCAAACGTAACTGACTGATTTGTCATGGGTGTGTCCGGGCTCACGGTAAAGCGAGCCACGGGTGGCTGTTGCGGCGGAATTACCTGCACACTGAGCACCGGGACTGGAACCTCATGTGATGCATCGAATGCATCCTTATAGGTAACCTTCGAGTCTTCGGTGTTTATCCGCACCGTTCCCGCAGCTTGTGGCAGCACATCAAATGAAATACTTTCGGTCTGACCCAGAGCGATTGTGCCCACGTTCCAGGTCACAGTCTTACCATAGATCCCCTCAGGTGCAACATTCGCATTGCCCGCATAGGTTACGTCAGCACCGAGCTCCATACTGAGCACGGTGTTCTTCGCTGTGATCGACGAGAGCTCCATTGCAAGTTCCTCGTAAATTTCCACTAAATCGTCTTCCGTGGCGGGGAAATAAGCTCTTCCACCGGTCCTCTCCGCAATGAGCGTCAGTGACGTCACATTCACGCCACCCCAGCCGATCGTGTAGACCGTATATCCTTTTGCCGCCGCTCTATCCGCTTGCTCTAGGGGGTCACAACCCATATTCCACCAGCCATCGGTCAACAGAATGATCGCTTTGACTGTATCACTCCGACCATACAGGTCAAGATGGTCAACAGCCTTCTTTAAACCTTCGCCCAGTGGTGTTCCGCCTCCTGCATTCAACGTATCTATCTTATTCTTTACTGCGTTCTTATCCGATGTCAGACCTTGAACGACCACGCAGTAACTGCTATACGACCAGCCTGACGAATGGAACTTGACCAGCGCAACATGGTCATTCTCTTTTATCGAATCCACAAAGGTCTTCGCCGCTCCCTTTGCTGAATCTATCCTGACGGGCTGAAGTTCCACGGCAAATGTCCTGCCTGCAGTTCCGCTGGCATAATTGAGCTTTGCATAGACCTCGTATTCACCGGGCTCAACACTGCTCCAGCGTGTGGTCGAGTATGCACTCTTCTTGCTCGTTTCAATTCCTGTCGCTTTATTCTTCAAGTATGCGCTGAAATAATCCTTGTCATAGTAGATATCCACTGGTATCTGCAACATGATTTCTACCGTGGCGACTTCAGCAGTGGAGAACTCGCCTACTTTCTGGTAACCGGTAGTGAGTGTCACGTCATTGGGGCCTGCGATGATCGTGCCGTAACGGTCCATTGAACCCGAACAGTCAATAGCCAATGCGACATCGATCGGGAAGGTTGCCTCGGACATCTCATTGCCCGTCATCGTGATCTCTACCCTCGTGGTACTTTCAGATTCGATAGCCGCCGGATCAACACTCGCCCCGACCTCAACGCCTGCTCCGGTCTCTGCGCAGACGCCACCTATGCTCACCGTCACACAGAAAATGCTGATCAACGCTGCCAGGATAATCGCTTTATTCATGCTCATTTTGTTCTCTCACCCCGGTTTACAACATCTCCTCAACCACTGGATAGCTGTTTGGATCGAAGGGGTCACTTCCGTAGATTAACTCTTCCATATCCGGGACACCATCGTTGTCATCGTCCAAATCCATGTCATCAGGTACTCCATCTCCGTCATTGTCTGGAACAACTGTCTCTGCATAGATGCAGGGAGAAAGCGCCATTAGCCCAAGACTGATAGCCAAGATAAAACCTACTAGTGCGGTTAGTTTTTCCATATTTTATCCCTCCTATACACAACTTCCCGGTGGGTATTTTTAAGTGTTTCCTAAGTTCGAATAATAGTTCTTACAATCAAATAAAAATCTGCTAAATTTATGCTATAAATTTTCTTAATAATTGTA
>RXIE01000078.1 GCA_004212135.1 Candidatus Methanophagales archaeon ANME-1-THS
CGCTCACACCGAGGAACACCAATCCTATGACCGCAGCTAAGACACCAACAGGCTTTCTGAGTGGCATGAATTTCGCGACAATCGCGGGAAAGATCGGGAACCACTTGAGACTGCCGTACTCCGGGTGTAAGAGCCACATTATGGTATAGATCACTGCTAAGATGACAAAGATCGTCAATGCCAGTACTTCTCGGCTCAGCCATGAGGTCGCCAGGTTGGTAGACATCGTCATCATCGCTTGCATCGGTCGTGCTTCGTGTGAGAGGATACCGATCAGGGCAATAACCGCGACCGGGACACTGACCCATGCCCCGGTCTCAAAGAATGTTGCATCCTCCTTACCCTTGGCGAGGAAGTCCGCGATGACCATTGCGATGAGCGCACCCACTGACATCTGGCTGAACACGGTGAATATCGTGTACGAGGTAACTGCGCTACTCATTGTTCTCTCTTCCTCCTTTATATCACGCGCTCTTGCCAGGCCATTGTACTTCGCGCTTTCGCTTCTTTATATTGTGGGTATATCTCCGCTATATCGCCACCAAGACGGGCCTTCGTTGAGCAGAAGAGTCCACACCGTGCTTTTGCTAATCGCTCTTCACCCTTCTTCGGATCAAACGGCTCCACGCACATGGTGCACTTGTCCATGATCCCTTTCCGTTCCTCGAGCTCAGCCGGAAGGTGATGTGGGTACTGTGGCGCCCCAAACGGGCATGCCCAGCCGCAATAGCCGCAGCCGATACACTTGTGCTTGTCCACCGTAACGACAATGACCTCTTTGTTCTGCCAATCCTTCACCACTTTCTGCTCGATCGCCTTTGTCGGACACGCCGCCTCACAGGGTGGATTCGTGCAGTGCATGCATGAGACTGGTATGTTCTTCTCGCCAGGTCTTCCCTCGTTGATTGTCACAATCTTGACTCGTGCGGTTCCATGCGGAACTTTGTTCTGGTCCTTGCAGATCGCGAAGCATGCGCCGCAGTTGATGCACTTCTCAATTACGTTCAGGAATTTATAATGTGTCGCCATCTTTCATTGCCTCCTATGCCTTGTACACCTTACACAGGGCCGCTTTCGTCTCCTGCATGACTGTTGTACGATCAAAGCCCTCGACGGTCAAAGTGTTCGCTGATTCGCCGTATGCGAGTTCCTCAGTTCCAGGTGGCCATCGGTCCGCGTAGGATACACCTTCAAGTATGCCTGCCCAGTGGTACGGAAGGAAGATCGTCGCCTCAACCCGCCTGCCGTTCCGGATCACACCCTCGTTCACCCGTTCCGTCACGTACGCGCGCACCTTGATCCTGCCTCTGCGGTTCTCGACCCAGATCCAGTCCCAGTGGCTGATGCCCAGCTCCATCGCGACGGCCGGATTGATCTCCGCGTACATCTCTGGCTGGAGCTCCACCAGGTAGTGGCATGACCGCGTCTCCGCGCCGCCACCCATGTGCTCCACCTGTCGTCCCGAAGTCAGGATGAAGGGATACTCATTCACCAGGTTCTTCCGCTCATCCTGGATCGTCTTATACGGGGTCTTAAGCCGGTAAAGGTCTGCAACATCATTGTAGGTTGGATATTTATCAATCAGATCAGGTCGCGGGCTCTCGATCGGCTCACGGTGCACGGGCACGGGATCAGGCATCTCCCATGCTCTGAATCGCGCTCTCCCCGTGCCTGAGGGGCAGATGTTCTGGTCAATCAGGCTCTGGAAGGACTCGTTTATCTGGTACATCCAGCCGTCGCCATCCGTGCCATCCGCGTTCTTCTGGTCATACCCGCCTTCCTGCAACTGGCTCACGCCGTCATCTGATATCGGGTTCCCTGGGGTCGAGCCGGTGGCTCTGAACCGTGTTCTGAAATAATGTCCGCCTTCTTTGATCGGTACCGTATCATGATATAAGATCGGCGTTCCAGGATGGTTTTCGTTCCAGCAGGGCCAGGGCAATCCCCAGTACTGTCCGGTCAATGGGCCGCTCTTCGCCTGGCAATCCTCGCAGGAGAAGACGTTGCACTCCGTCGCGCACTGGAGCTGCTGCGCCTTGAGCCGCTCAGGGGTCTTGCCACGATACATAATACCGAGCGAGCCGCGGTTGAACTCCTTGAGGATCAATTCAGGACTGACCATGCGTTGATAATCGCTTGTTGGTCGAGCGGTATCTTCATACGTGAAGTGCTGCCCGAATCCAAGTCGGTTGGCGAGTTCACGAATGATCCATCCGTCCGGCCTGCTGTCGTAGAGCGGCTCGACGATCCTGTTTCGCCACTGTGTCTGCCGTGCACTATTGGTTACGCTTCCGTCCTGCTCGAATTGCGTCGAGGCTGGCAGAATAATGATCCCATCTGGTCTGTCTGCGAGCGAGGCTGCAATCGTCGCATGCGGATCCACCCCTACGATCATCTCGACCTTCTCCATCGCCGCCTTCAGTGTCTTCGTCCGCCCTATAGAGTTGAGCGAATGTCCCCAGACGAAGACCATCTTGATCGGGTTCGGCTGAGAGGGCGCTTCGAGCACCGCGTCATGCCATCGTGAGACGGGAATTCCAGTCACATTCATGAGCGACTTGCCACTGCCCGCGGGATACTCGGCGAACTTCGCCTTCAGCTCCTCATACGTGATTGGTGCATGCTCGTTCCAGATGCTGATCCAGTGCTTCCAGTCCTTCTCTGTGAGCCCGTAATAAGCTGGAAGGAGATGAGAAAGCACAGACGTATCGCTTGAGCCCTGCACGTTATCATGCCCTCTGAACGCGTTGGTCCCACCACCCGGTTTGCCAACATGACCACAGAGCAACTCGAGACAGGCCATTGCCCTGATGTTCTGCGTGCCCACCGTGTGCTGTGTCGCGCCCATTGCCCAGCAGATGCACGCCGGCTTACCATCCGGTGGGTGTGCCCACTCATACGCGAGCTGCCGGATAGTCGCTGCAGGCACCCAGGTGATGTCCTCCACCACTTCCGGGGTGTAGTTCTTGACCACATCCCACCATTTCTCAAACCCGTAGGTCTTCTTCGCAATGAAGTCCTTGTTGTGCCAGTCTTTGGTCACGATTTCATTCGCAATGCCCCACAGTAACGCAATGTCCGTTCCTGATCTGAACCGCACCCACATGTCTGCCACGGCGGCCGACTTCGTGAACCGTGGGTCGCAGACGATGAACTTCGCACCTCTGCGTTTCGCCTCGAGGATATGCAGCATCGCCACCGGGTGCGACTCCGCGGCATTCTCGCCGAAGAACATGATCAGACCTGAGTGGCGCATGTCGTTCCACGGGTTGGTCATCGCGCCGTAGCCCCAGGTGTTTGCTAACCCCGCAACCGTTGTGGAGTGGCAGATCCGTGCCTGATGATCGATGTTGTTCGTGCCGTTGAACGCCGCGAATTTCCGCATCAGGTAACAATATTCGTTGCTCGTCTTTGCAGAGCCGATGTACATGATCGAATCGGGACCGTACTTCGACTGGATCTCCTTCATCTTATTGGCGATCTTATCGAGCGCTTCGGCCCATGAGATCTGCTTCCACTGTCCTCCGACTTTCTCCATCGGAGTTCTCAGTCTGAGCGGCGAGTTCAAAATCTCCGCGATCGAGGTACCCTTGGAGCACATCGAACCGGCGTTGATCGGGTTCTCCAACCATGGCTCAATACCGGTGCAGACGCCGTTCTCCACCCGACCATGGAATCCACATCCCACCGCACAGTGAGTACAGTTAGATTTCACGAGCTTCACGCCGGGTTCCTCAGGAGATGCGCTCGCAATCATTGGGAACTTATCTGTAATTGCACTGACACTACCGATCCCACTGAGAGCTGCCGCAGTTCCTAAAGCTGTTAATTTCGTAAACGTCCGCCTTGACATCCTGATACCGTTACTTTTGCCAATAGAGTTTGTTCTTGTCGCCATTATTTCACCTCTTTCTCCTATTATTTTACCTCCGCTAATAGGTTCGGTCGCTGGCAGTATATAAACTTTGCTATTTTGCGTAACTCTCTTTTTCCGTCCCCAGTTGCCCTTTGATACCCGAACGTGAAGGAGTGCGCAGTGCCCGGAGCAGAGAATGGACGATGAATATGAGCAACGGCTGAACTCTGCTGAAGTTTATATCCCCGAGGTTTATTATGTCCACCGGACATTGGGTATTGAGATAGTATGAAGGATAGAGCGCACGGGGGCAACCGAAAGAAACTAAGCGAGCTCCTTGAAAAAGAGCTCTTGTTCCTGGAAATCGTACGAAAATTGCGAGCAGGTCTTGCCAAATTAGAGGACCGAAGCGAGTCCTTCAAGCACTTAGCCGAGGAGTTAAAAGCATGCGAGGCTGAAATTGTCAAACGCCATTTCTTTCCGATCAACAAGACGATCGATGCGTGGATAAAACAACCCTTAGCGGTCGAAGAAGAACTGATACGAACAACCCAGGAAGATCAGAGTACAATTCTGCACGTTATTGAGGTCCTCGAGGAGGAGCTGACGAAGAAGGAGATTGAAGAACTGAGGGGCGAGATCCAAAGAGTGCGTGAAATGCTGACAACCAGATAAGATGCGAGAGATGAGACTTCGAGTTTCTGGAACGTCGGAGGCCAGAGCAGACTGGTCTTCAGGAAGAAGATCTGCAGCGTCTCCATTGAGCGACCGCGCTCCTCGTATAATACTCCTCGTCATCGGTATGCTGGTGATGAGTGGAGCGCTCCCTCTCCACGGAGTTCAGGCTGCGGGCAGTGAAGCACCACCGTTTACTTTGACGAGCATCGAGGGGACGACCTTCAACCTCAGTGATTACCAGGGGAAGGTTGTGGTATTAGACTTGATGGCGACCTGGTGTCCTGTCTGCAAGGTTGAGATGAAGGAACTTGCACAGTTGAGAGAGCGGTACACTGAGGTCGTCATAATTACTATATCCGTCGATCCAACCGAGACGGAAGAAAAGCTGAGAAGCTTCAAGGAAACGTACAATGCAGACTGGCTCTTTGCACTCGATACTGAGAATATTCTGGTGCGGTACAATGCCTTCACTCTGCCAACCATTGTGGTGATCGATCCACACGGTAAGATTACCTTTCAGCGGGCAGCATTTATCACAGCCGCAGAACTCGAGTCAGAGGTTGAGAGAGCGCTCTCGGGCAGTGGTGAAGAACCTGAAGAACCAGGAGAACCCATAACTGCGGGCTTATACCTTTTGGCACTGTTAACCGGGCTCCTGAGCTTCTTTGCGCCCTGCGCGTTTCCGTTGCTGCCGGGCTATATCAGCTATTATCTTGGCAGGGAGGAAGGCGGGGCAACGCTGAGCGGCTCAGTGAAAGCTGGAATAGCTGCCGCCACGGGAATAAATGGCATATTCGCCTTGATCGGCATTGCAGTAGCAGTGGGCGGTGTTGCTGTTAAATCCTACCTTTCGTATCTCACCCCGGCCGTTGGCGTTGCTATCCTCCTCTTAGGGCTTGCAATGGTTCTCGGGAAGACTGAACTCTTCGATACGTTCGGAAGACTCTTATCATCAAGCTCATCGAAGATCGGCGTCAGAGCACAGCATTCCGGACTCTTTCTGTACGGTGTGGGGTACGGGCTCGCGGTCATGGGCTGCCAGGTTCCGGTCTTCATTGCGCTTGTATTCGCGGGTCTGGCTTCTGGCGGCGCGTTAAACGCGTTCCTGGTCTTTCTTTCATTCTCACTCGGAATGGGGGGTATGATGCTGACCGTCAGTCTCTTGGCAGGAATGGCTAAGATGCAGGTCCTGGATCGCTTGAAACAGATGGTGCCCTTTATCAATCGAGTATGCGGGGTCATCCTGATCATTGTTGGCGCGTTCTTTTTACTGGAATTTATCTGACGACAGAGCCCGCTAGACCTTTTTTGCCCGGGAGAAATTCGAAAGCTTTTTCAAGACGACCGGGTTCATTCTATGTGCACTCACCGTGCCAAGCGAGGTGAAGGTAAAAGATGGATAAAACGAACAGGATCTCAGGAGCATTGGTATCTTCGCTTCTGATTCTTGCGAGCCTTCTCGTTAGTGGAGCTGTTGCAGAGCGTCTCGAGATATCGGTCGACGAAGCGTATAGCATGCTGCAAAAGAACCCCGGGGCGATTATTCTCCTGGATATGAGAACAGAACAGATGTATCAATCTGAGCATATACCCGGTGCTATCAATATACCCTTGAGCATCAATACCTCCTCGTTCGAACGAGGAATTGACGAGTTGGAGAAATCTAAAACGGTTATCGTGTATTGTCAAGCGGGTGGTGCGAGTAAACTCGCAGCCGATCTCCTTGTCCAGCATGGCTTCGAGCGCGTGTATACCATGGCGGGCGGCATTAATGCTTGGAAACAGAAATATCCCACAACGCTCACCGCACCGCAGCCCACCGAAGCACGGCCAGGAGCTATCAAAGCCGAGCCGTTTACGCTCACGAGCGTTGACGGCACGACCTTCAGCCTCAGTGATTACAGCGGAAAGGTCGTGGTCCTTACCCTGATTCTCACGACCTGCCACCTCTGTCAGGAGGAGATGGAGGAACTCAAAGCGCTTAAGCAGGCGTACCCTGACCTTGTGATCATCAGCGTATCCATTGATCCCGGCGAAACGGACGATAACTTGAGGAACTTCAAGGAGCGCTACAATGCTGACTGGCTCTTCGCCCGAGATACCGCGAGGGTAGCGTCAACGTATCAGGGTTATGTACTGGCCACGCCCACGATCGTGATAATCACGCCCAAGGGGTACCTCAGTTTCCGGAAGGTCGAGCTCGTTCCTCTGGAAGATCTCAAGTCTGCCGTTGAACGTGCATATCGAGAAGAAGGCGAACTGATACCAGGCGGGGCGTCTGAAGAGAAGCCGATGATACCCGGATTTGAAGCGGTGTTGGCAATCGTGATGGTTGGCGTCCTCGTCGCAGTGCAGAGGCTCGCTAAGAGAAAGAGGTAATATCCCGGTCTTTTAAAATGCATTCTAGGACCAGGGATTTTACACTATTTTTTAGGGCGCTCACAGAACGGCAGGTTACGCTACACTCTCCACTAAATCTCTGACCACCGCGTCCTCTAACAGGATAAAGCCCTTGGTGAGTTTTGCAATCCCTTTGTAGAAATCGGATCCCTCGTAGGTGTATACTGCATCACAGTAAGTCGGCACCCATTTCAGGATATGCTCATCCAGAAATGCTCGTTGGAGCGTTACGCATTCCTTTAACCGCTCGGGGGTATCAGCCGCTAACCCTTCCTCGCAGAGATAGTGCATGAACTTGAGTTCGAATGCGATATGGTCTTCAGGCTCTTTATACTCGCTCGATTTCGCGATGCCCGCTCTCCTATAAAATGCCTTCACCTTGACGAGCGCATCGCCGAGGAGATGCCCGCTCACCCACCACGCCTCGAAGGGCTGCACGGGGAGTTTAAACGGACCGATGAACAAGCGCGTGTATTCCTGGAGCAGGGCTTCATGCACTGCCTCAACCGCTCTGCCTTTACTCCGTTCCATGAACTCGTCTAATAACCGAAACCCGTGGGAAAGGTCCTCGTTGACCTCTAACGAGGTGAGCTCCTCGAAATGGAACCGCTGGTTCACCAGATCATCGGCGAGTTCTCTGCTCGGCGCATCCACATACAGCCGATACAAAAAGGCATAAAAGTTCCTTCTCGTCTCCAAAATCTCTTTTAGCTCGTTCATTTCTCATGCTCCACTTTATGTAACGAGAGCTCGATGGCTCTTACCGGCCTGCACTTCTCGCAATAGCTGAGCATCTCTAATCGCTCCTCTAAGGTGAGTTCGCCCTCGCCTCCACCCTCCTTGATGAGCGCAGTCATTCGCTCAAATGCCGATCGGGGCATAAATAATTTGCCACATCTCGCACAGGCCATGAGCTCAGCCTCAATCAGTTTCATGCTCTTTCTCTCAACCAGACGTGAAAAATCAAGCACCCGCCTGAGTTTAAGCGCGTCTTCTGGACATGCCTGCTCACATAAGCCACAGGCAATACAGTGCCTGTATGAGAACTCGATGGCATTGACCTCCTTACCGAGCGCCTTCGTTGGGCAGAGGTTCACACAGGCGTTACAGAGCGTACATCGTGCATTAATAACAATATCAGCGAACGGGAACGGTGTATTCTCCTCTTTTAACCGCGGCTGCACCTTGGTTTTCGTATACAGGTTCTGGATCGCCTCTACCAGGATCTCTCTCTGAGGTCTGGTACGGTCAACCGGTGCCACCTTCTTCTTTCTGATCGGGGACGGCCTGAGCCCCTTAACAAAATTCGTGATGGTATTCGCCACCTCAGACGCATCAACCTGGTCGTGGTCCATGAGGAGCACACGCTCTCCTAAATTGAATGCGGCTAAAGCCATCTGCACGAAATGTACCATTAACGGGGCTCCGCCCCGTTGACCCCGAAAACCCTGTAAGGGTTTAGATTCGAGGTGCTCGCGCTGGCTCTGGTCACAGCCCCAGAGAATCACACCATCCGCGCCATGGTCAAATGCGCTCAGTAGATGCGCCTCGGATACCATATCGATGCAGGGCACGAAGAGTGGCAGGACCGCGGGATACCGGATCTTCTTACGGCCTACCGCATTCAACGTCTCGAGGTGCTCGGTGCAGGCAACTAAAAGCACCTTGGGCTCTAAATCGCCCGCTAATAAGGTCTCGATCTGAGCATAGAGGAGCTCATTGGGATAGCCTCGCAGTTGTGGGACTGATACGGGGCATAACGAGGTGCAGAGCCCACAGCCCAGGCATCCCACATCGCTGAAGACCATTTTAATCCCTTCTCGCCTGATCGCCCCGTAGGGGCAGGGTAAGCAATACTCACAACCCAGCAATTCACTTCTTCCGCTTGCACATCGTTTTAACTCCAACGCTAAATACCGCTCCTTCTCCAGTTCACCGACCTGTGAGCTGATCTCAAGTGCTTTCCGGAGCGCATCCTCGTAATCGTCCGCTTTATAAATTCCGAATTGGTTCGATCCCAGCCATTCTTTATCAATCACGAGAATTTGTCCCGCACGGATGACCTCGGGCGTGTGCAACGCAATTGCACCGGTTGGACACACCTCGATACACGCGCCACACGCATCACATTCCGTGCCAATCGTGTAGACCGCATCATACCGTATTGCATTCAGGGGGCACGCATCAGCACAGAGACCACAGGAGATGCACTTCGCTCGCTCGATATCTCGCTCGATCTCGACTTCAAAATTCCCAATCTCGCCCCTTATCGCTTTGAGCGAGCCAATATGGATCTCAGGGTCATCACACCATTCATGAACCGTGTCGGTCACCAGATGGACGCGAGCCAATCGCGAGAGACTTTTTGCAACTGCGAACGCGCCTTGAGCCTCATCTCCGACCACAAGCACGGTATAGCCCGCATCAAGCGCGATTTTTTCTAGCTTCGGACGTGCATGGATCGCTTCAGCCGAGCTGAGCGCAGCTTCAATCATACTTTTTGCCTTCTCCGTTGCTTCTTTTCGGCCATGCACCCAGCCACAGTGTTCTCTGAGGTTAAGGAAGAAGGTATCACAGCCAAATCCTGCTGCTACTCGTTCAAAGATACGCTTCTTCTCGGTGCAGGCACCGATGAGTATGCCATCAAGCTCCAATCGTCTCAGGTCATCGATGATATAATCCAACCCGCCCTGGCACAGTTGGTCATGGGTCTCAACGACTGCAACATCCTTCTTTATGCTCTTCTTCACGGCCCTCAAATCGATATCCACGGTATCATTGCACGTGCAGAGGAACAGTCCCAGTCTCATGGCTCTTCACCTCTTCACCTTTTCTTTAACTTACATCTTGATTTTACTATACATGTTTATCCTTACTCACTCTCTATCCTTTCGATATTTGGAATTGCTAAAGATAGAGATAGAATGCTGCTTACTTTTAACAATACTGCAATTAGTTAATTATAAATAACACCAATTTAATATTTTGTATTACCTTTAACATAAGAATAAATTAAAGGTGCGAAGAAGAGGGAGGGAGAGAAGCGGGGATATAAAAAATATGTCCCTTGCGTGGTGCGAGTCCATGAAGAGGCGAAAAGGTGAAGAAGGAAGGCGCCGAGGAAGGGCGCTTGAGAAATACCCAAAAATTTAGGAGGTGAAAAGATGAAAAAAGGATACCTAATAGCAACCATAGCATTAGCAGTGTTACTATTAGCATCCAGTGTACCAGCGATGCAGAGCATATTCATATCTGAATATCAGCCTATATGCCCTGAAGAGTCATACAACAAGATTACGGAATTGTATGAGGAAGGATTGAGCGAGGAGGAGATTGCGGAAGAACTCGCATTCCCATTGGACATCGTGACCCGATATCTCAAAGGTAATTACACTCCACCACCATGTCCAGAGCCAGATCGGAGCACACAGCCTATACCTAAGGAGTCATACAATAAGATTAAAGAATTGTATGGGGAAGGGTTGAGCGAGGAAGAGATAGCAGAAGAGCTCGCATTTCCATTAGACATTGTGACCAGATATCTCAAAGGTAATTATACGTACGTTAAAACTTCCTCAACTTACGATGAACCTCCGGGGATGAAGGAGTACGTTCCACCAAAAGAACCTCTGCCAAGACCTACACCACCCGTTGAACAAGACCGATCAATTATGACTCAGTGGCAAGAATCTCCAGCCCAAAGCAATGCTTCACGCAACCCAGAGGACTATGACAGGACATTGCTACATGATTTTTTGATTGGGAAAATTGATAGAATCCCCGGGGCGAAGGACTATGTGCCACCAGCAAATGAAGAACTTCTTCCAAGACCTACTCCGCCTGTTGAACAAGACCTACTAATCCGATCAATCATGGCTCAAGATCAAGAAACCCCTGTCGAATCTAAGTCTCCCGGTATAGCTGCCGGTTACCAGTGCTTTCAAGGCGGAAGAGTTGGTACTTACACAAGTACAGTTACAAATTTAAAGCCGGACGCAAATGAGTGGCATGTTCTTCATCAATGGCCCACACAAGGAGAAAATTGTATTGTCATCACATATAACCCAAGTCAGCCTCCCGACCGTACGGGCGTCTTCGGAATATATATCAGTGCACTTGGTGGTTATACAGGCGATTATGTACGTCGTCCTGCAAGCCATACATTCTCCATAGCAATACGACCAGAACACGCAAATGGGCATACTGATTACACGCAAATAACATTTTTGGTATATGATCAGACAGATGGTGTCCAGTGGAGCAAGACATATACTTTGCCTGCAACACAATATATAAAAGATGTCGATGCAGCGCTGGAACATAATGATACAGTGACGCCGAACAGTCTTTGGAAGACTTTCGTTGATTACCACGCTTTGGACAAGAATTTAGGAGCGGTAAACTTGAAGAACACTTTCACGTGGACTGAGTGGCCAAACTTAAATATGGACAACCAACACTCTGAGTCCTATTATGGCAGTGATGAATATGCAAGCCTAAACCAGAGAAAAACGCCTGGCGGAGGATACTTAATAACAAGCAAGAGTGGCACTCTTTCAGGCACCGGGAGCACTTATACCTTCTCAGTATCAGGCTACTCTCCCGTTACAGTCATGATGGCAGGCAATGAAAATGCAGACTTCGATCTGTATGCGAAATGGGGTTCTCCACCAACAACGAGTGATTATGATGCAAGGGGCTACTCTGGTTACTCCCTGGAGTACTTCACAACAAGTAGCACTGGAACATTATATATAATGGTGCATTCATATAGTGGCAGCGGCAGATGGAAGTGCTGGGCACTTTGGGGTGATCCAAGCGTTAACAGTGGAAGAAAGAGCGGAACTCTTTCTGGAACCGGTGCTACAGCAACCTATTCTACTACTATCAGCTCTGGTTATGGATATGCATTCAATTCAGGTCCAGACGGAAGCGACTTTGACCTATACATCAAATGGAATTCACCACGCAGGACAAGCGACTATAATGCACGCGGATACTCCAGTTGGGCGCAGGAGATAGCAGGTCCTGCATCAACATCATGGATTGCAAAACTCTACTTCATGGTACACTCTTATTCAGGAAGCGGGCAGTATGCAACGGTAGGACTGATATTCTGACTGAAAAGGATATCGGGTACAAACAATCTTTCAAACTTTTTCTTTTTTTTCTCTTTTTTAATATTAATAATGCAAATATGGAAAAAAACATGAGGAAGAAAACAATGGCTCCGGTATTAATTGCAGTAGCAATTGCTGTAGCACTCGTATGTATTGCAGGCGTAATAATTAAATCCCCAGGACCCCCATTCGTAACACCAATACCATCATTTGTAACACAGCCACCGAGAACACCACCACCCATAACACAGCCTCCAAAATTTGAAAATGTAGAGATAAAACTAAATGAGAGTGCATCGGTAAAAGGTAATCTGATCAAACTTATTTCCATAGAAGAAGAAAAGGGAATAGTAAAAATCGAAGTTCACAATGAAACAACAGGAGAACCGATGATTGTTCCCTTAAGCTTACAAGATTATGTGGCTTTTAAATACAAGAATATTGCAATCTTTCTAAGTAAAATAGAAGACAACAAAGTTACTTTATTAATTGGTGAAGCTGCATATTATGAGGAAGATATGCGAACTCAGTGAGCGCCAAAGAGGAGCTTTCATAAGTATCCAACGAAGAGAAGGTGATGTGGAGAGACGAGGAAAGGGATCGTATTAGTTTGACCTTGTCAAATTATAAAGGAGGAAAGAGGACATCGGGAACTCTTATACCTTCTTAGTATCAGGCTACTCTACTGTCACAGTGGTGATGGCAGGCAATGAGAATGCAGATTTCAATCTGTATGCGAAATGGGGTTCTCCACCCACAACGAGCAGCTATGATGCAATTGGATATTCATCCACTTCATTAGAGTACTTCACAACAAGCGGCTCTGGAACACTTTATATAATGGTGCATTCCTACAGTGGCAGCGGTAACTGGAAGTGCTGGGCACTTTCAGGTAGCCCCGGCGCTAACAGTGGAAGAAAGAGCGGGACTCTTTCCGGAACGGGTGCTACCGCAACCTATTCTCTTAGTGGCACTGGCAAGGGGTATGCATTTAACTCAGGTCCTGACGGAAGCGACTTTGACCTATATACTAAATGGAATTCACCACCCACAACAAGCGACTATGATGCACGTGGATACTCCAGTTGGGCGCAGGAGATCGCGGGTCCTGCATCAGGTTCCGGAACACTCTACTTTATAGTACACTCTTATTCAGGAAGCGGGGAGTATGCGACAGTAGGCCTGATATTCTAACTAAAAAGGACATCGGGTACAAACAATCTTTCAAAATTTTTCCTTTTTTTCTTTTTTATGGCGGGAATCACAAAAAAGCGAACTGGTAAAATGAAAAAAATTACATTAGTAATAGTTTTAATTTGTTTATTTATAGGAGTTGTTACGATTAGTTGGTGTATCATTAGGGAGAAAATAACAGAGGATCAACCAATTAAAGAATTAACTGAGGAAGAAAAAAGAGATTCGATCAAAATAGCGCTTAATGACACAAGAGTGAAAGAAGAAATAGGAAATAAAACATATGAGATAGGTGATGTAGTTTTGATGGAATTTGAAATGGTTTACAAAGAAGAAAGAATTTCAGGAGTATTTCCAACTGTCTACATATATGTTGGAAACAAGGAACAACCCGGAGTCACTTTACTCGTATTTATAGATCCAAAGGAGAGAAAAGTAATTAGCATAGGGCATGACTATCGCAGAGTGCCACCATCAATTCCATAATCACGGAGCCGAGAGTGGATTCTTAGTGGATGCTCAACCAACCTTCTTCCGCTTTTCCATAGCCCGTAATCGTGGGTCATTTTTGTGACCATTTCGCCAGAAGATGTACCTCCGAATGGCTCTCGTTTGTTCCTTCTTATCCTGGT